>NZ_JAVRFH010000006.1:0-278928 GCF_031845825.1 Streptomyces lancefieldiae
CCCCCCCCCCCCCCCCCCCCCCCCCCCCCCCCCGACCCACCTCACCACCGAACCCGCCTACGCGGCCAGCCAGTCGTCCACCCCGGCCAGCAGCTTCCGCTTCACCGCCTCCGGCGCAGCCGCCCCCCGCACCGACTGACGGGCCAGTTCCGCCAGCTCCGCGTCCGTGAACCCGTGGTGCTGCCGCGCGATCTCGTACTGCGCCGCCAGCCGCGCCCCGAACAGCAGAGGATCGTCCGCGCCGAGCGCCATCGGCACCCCCGCCTCGAACAGCGTCCGCAGCGGCACGTCTTCCGGCTTCTCGTAGACGCCCAGCGCGACGTTGGACGCCGGACACACCTCGCACGTCACCTGCCGGTCGGCAAGCCGCTTCAGCAGCCGCGGATCCTCCGCCGCCCGCACCCCGTGCCCGATCCGGTCGGCCTCCAGGTCGTCGAGACAGTCCCGCACCGACATCGGCCCGGTCAGTTCACCCCCGTGCGGCGCGGACAGCAGCCCCCCGTCCCGCGCGATCGCGAACGCCCGGTCGAAGTCCCGGGCCATGCCGCGCCGCTCGTCGTTCGAGAGCCCGAACCCGACCACACCCCGGTCCGCGTACCGCACCGCGAGACGGGCCAGCGTGCGCGCGTCCAGCGGATGCTTCATCCGGTTCGCGGCGACCAGCAACCGCATCCCGATCCCGGTGTCCCGCACGGTCGTTTCCACCGCGTCCAGGATGATCTCCAGCGCCGGAATCAGCCCACCCAGCCGCGGCGCGTACGACGTCGGGTCCACCTGGATCTCCAGCCACCCCGACCCGTCCCGCAGGTCCTCCTCCGCGGCCTCCCGGACCAGCCGCTGGATGTCCTCAGGATCCTGGAGGCACGAGCGCGCCGCGTCGTACAGCCGCTGGAAGCGGAACCAGCCGCGCTCGTCCGTCGCCCGCAGCTCCGGCGACTCCCCCCGGCTCAGCGCCTCGGTCAGCGTCTCGGGCAGACGCACACCGTGCTTGTCGGCCAGTTCCAGCAGGGTCGCGGGCCGCATCGACCCGGTGAAGTGCAGGTGCAGATGGGCCTTCGGCAGTTCAGAGACATCACGTACACGCTCCATTCCGTGATCCTGCCGCACGCCACGCCCGCCCCGGTAGCAGTTTCCCCGTACGTGGTCTTGCTCGCACAAACAAACAGAGCACCCCGTGACGTCACGGGGTGCTCTGTGGGAAGCGGGGGGAGGTCAGTCCCGCGCCTCCGCCAGCAGCTTCTGGATCCGGCTCACGCCCTCGACGAGGTCCTCGTCCCCGAGCGCGTACGAAAGCCGCAGGTAACCGGGAGTGCCGAACGCCTCGCCGGGCACCACCGCGACCTCGGCCTCCTCCAGGATCAGCGCGGCCAGCTCGACCGAGTCCTGCGGACGCTTGCCGCGGATCTCCTTGCCGAGCAGTGCCTTCACCGACGGGTAGGCGTAGAACGCGCCCTTGGGCTCCGGGCAGAGCACGCCGTCGATCTCGTTGAGCATCCGCACGATGGTCTGACGGCGCCGGTCGAAGGCCTCCCGCATCTTCGCCACGGCGTCCAGGTCGCCGGAGACCGCGGCCAGCGCCGCCGCCTGGGCCACGTTGGACACGTTGGACGTGGCGTGCGACTGGAGGTTCGTCGCGGCCTTGACGACGTCCTTCGGGCCGATGACCCACCCGACCCGCCAGCCGGTCATCGCGTACGTCTTCGCGACACCGTTGACCACGATGCACTTGTCGCGCAGCTCGGGCAGCAGCGCCGGCATGGACACCGCGAAGGCGTCACCGTAGACGAGATGCTCGTAGATCTCGTCGGTCAGCACCCACAGGCCGTGCTCGACGGCCCACTGGCCGATCGCCTCGGTCTCGGCCTCGCTGTACACGGAGCCCGTCGGGTTCGACGGCGACACGAAGAGGACGACCTTCGTCTTCTCCGTGCGGGCCGCCTCCAGCTGCTCCACGCTGACCCGGTAACCGGACGTCTCGTCGGCGACGACCTCGACGGGGACACCGCCGGCCAGCCGGATCGACTCGGGGTACGTCGTCCAGTACGGCGCCGGGACGATGACCTCGTCGCCCGGGTCGAGGATCGCGGCGAACGCCTCGTAGATCGCCTGCTTGCCGCCGTTGGTGACCAGGATCTGCGACGGGTCGACCTCGTAGCCGGAGTCGCGCAGCGTCTTGGCGGCGATCGCGGCCTTCAGCTCCGGCAGACCGCCGGCCGGCGTGTAGCGGTGGAACTTCGGGTTCTTGCAGGCCTCGATGGCGGCCTCGACGATGTACTCCGGCGTCGGGAAGTCGGGTTCACCGGCGCCGAAGCCGATCACCGGGCGCCCGGCGGCCTTGAGTGCCTTGGCCTTGGCGTCCACGGCGAGGGTGGCGGACTCGGAGATCGCGCCGACTCGGGCGGAGACCCGGCGCTCGGTGGGAGGGGTTGCAGGGCTCATGGGCCCATCGTTCCAGACCGGAAACTTCCGTGGCACACGGGTTTCACGGACTGAACAGACCGAACGGGGCAGGGCGCACGCCTGAACGCCCGCCTGAACGCCAGTCCGGATCCACCCGCGACACCAGTTCGGATCCACCCCCCGGGGCAGGGCGATCTTCGGCCAGGACGGCCCAGGAAGACGCCCGTGCGTCTTTTCTGTTCGACGCCCGGCCCGTGAGCACGTACACTCTCACCTCGTTGGCCTTCAGCGGCCCGCGCTCACTCGGTGCACACCAAGCATCCGGGCGGATGCGGTACGTTGGGGGGCACACAAAGGGTCGTAGCTCAATTGGTAGAGCACTGGTCTCCAAAACCAGCGGTTGGGGGTTCAAGTCCCTCCGGCCCTGCTACACACACCATCGCCAGGATGTGTGCGCATGTACGTACAGCAATGCACCGCCGTGCGGCTCAAACCGGGCGCGGCACGGCCACGACCCGGAATCAGGTGAGGACGAGTGACGGACGCCGTGGGCTCCATCGACATGCCTGATGCCCAGGACGAGGCGCCGGACTCCAAGAAGAAGGCCCGCAAGGGCGGCAAGCGCGCCAAGAAGGGCCCGCTGAAGCGCCTCGCGCTCTTCTACCGCCAGATCGTCGCGGAGCTTCGCAAGGTTGTCTGGCCCAGCCGTAACCAGCTGACGACGTACACCGCCGTGGTGATCATCTTCGTGGTCATCATGATCGGCCTGGTGACCCTGATTGACTATGGCTTCAGTCACGCGGCCAAGTACGTCTTCGGCTGAGTCGAGAGCGAAGGGCGCCGAGGTACCCGGCGCCCCTTTCGCGTGTTCCACCCCTATGTATCCAGGAAGAAGCAGCCACCGTGTCTGACCCGAACGTGAACGACGCCATCGAGCCGGTCGAGTCCGTCGAGGACGAGCTCGGCACCGTCGAGGGCGCCGACAACGAGGACACCGAGGCCTCCGCCGAGGCCGAGGCTGCCGACGACGTCGTCGTCGCGGACGCGGACGAGACCGCCGAGGCCCAGGACGAGACCGACGCGGACGAGACCGAAGACGACGAGTCCGACGAGGACGAGTCCGACGAGGCCCAGGACGAGGACGAGACCGCCGAGTCGGCGGACGAGGCCGCGGAGCCCGAGCCCGAGCTCGACCCGGTCGAGAAGCTCCGCCAGGAGCTGCGTGTCCTCCCCGGCGAGTGGTACGTGATCCACACCTACGCCGGTTACGAGAACCGCGTGAAGACCAATCTCGAGCAGCGCGCCGTCTCGCTGAACGTCGAGGACTACATCTTCCAGGCCGAGGTGCCGCAGGAAGAGGTCGTCCAGATCAAGAACGGCGACCGCAAGACGATCCGGCAGAACAAGCTGCCCGGCTACGTCCTGGTCCGCATGGACCTGACCAACGAGTCCTGGGGCGTCGTCCGCAACACCCCCGGCGTCACCGGCTTCGTCGGCAACGCCTACGACCCGTACCCGCTGACGCTGGACGAGATCGTCAAGATGCTCGCCCCCGAGGCCGAGGAGAAGGCCGCCCGCGAGGCAGCCGAGGCCGAGGGCAAGCCGGCGCCGCAGCGCAAGGTCGAGGTCCAGGTCCTGGACTTCGAGGTCGGCGACTCGGTCACCGTCACCGACGGCCCGTTCGCGACGCTGCAGGCCACGATCAACGAGATCAACGCCGACTCGAAGAAGGTCAAGGGCCTCGTCGAGATCTTCGGCCGCGAGACCCCGGTCGAGCTGAGCTTCGACCAGATCCAGAAGAACTAGCCTTCTTCGGACGTACCGCTTCCGAGCAGGTCAGACGAACGCTCGCGCGTTGTCTGACCTGCTCGGTTTTTGGCCGCGCATCCATACCCGTTATCGTTGTGCGGTATGCCTGTGTCCGGGTAGCTCCCGAACCCAGGCAGGACCCGAATCGAAAGGACCCGGAGAGCTATGCCTCCCAAGAAGAAGAAGGTCACGGGGCTCATCAAGCTCCAGATCCAGGCCGGTGCCGCGAACCCGGCTCCGCCGGTCGGCCCCGCGCTGGGTCAGCACGGCGTCAACATCATGGAGTTCTGCAAGGCCTACAACGCCGCGACCGAGTCGCAGCGCGGTTGGGTCATCCCGGTGGAGATCACGGTCTACGAGGACCGCTCCTTCACCTTCATCACCAAGACGCCGCCGGCCGCCAAGATGATCCTCAAGGCCGCGGGCGTGGAGAAGGGCTCCGGCGAGCCGCACAAGACCAAGGTCGCGAAGATCACGCGTGACCAGGTCCGTGAGATCGCCACCACCAAGATGCCCGACCTCAACGCCAACGACCTGGACGCCGCCGAGAAGATCATCGCCGGCACCGCGCGTTCCATGGGCGTCACGGTCGAGGGCTGACCTCCACCTCCGTAACCAAGCAGTAGTGGTAGGGCCTGCTCGGCCCGGACCACAACTCCTCAGAAGCCACAGGAGCAGTAGTGAGCAAGCGCAGCAAGTCTCTCCGCGCTGCGGACGCCAAGATCGACCGGGAGAAGCTCTACGCCCCGCTCGAGGCCGTCCGTCTCGCCAAGGAGACCTCCACGTCCAAGTTCGACGGCACCGTCGAGGTCGCCTTCCGTCTGGGTGTCGACCCGCGCAAGGCCGACCAGATGGTCCGTGGCACCGTGAACCTCCCGCACGGCACCGGTAAGACCGCCCGGGTCCTGGTCTTCGCGACCGGCGACCGTGCCGAGGCCGCGCGTGCCGCGGGCGCCGACATCGTCGGCGCCGACGAACTGATCGACGAGGTGTCGAAGGGCCGTCTGGACTTCGACGCCGTCGTCGCCACCCCGGACCTCATGGGCAAGGTCGGCCGCCTCGGCCGCGTGCTCGGTCCCCGTGGTCTCATGCCGAACCCCAAGACCGGCACCGTGACCCCGGACGTCGCCAAGGCTGTCAACGACATCAAGGGCGGCAAGATCGAGTTCCGCGTCGACAAGCACTCGAACCTGCACTTCATCATCGGCAAGACGTCGTTCGACGACACCAAGCTGGTGGAGAACTACGGCGCGGCGCTGGAGGAGATCCTCCGTCTGAAGCCGTCCGCCGCCAAGGGCCGCTACATCCGGAAGGCCGCCATCAGCACCACGATGGGCCCCGGCATTCCGCTCGACTCCAACCGCACCCGCAACCTCCTCGTCGAGGAGGACCCGGCCGCTGTCTGAGCCGACGGCTCGCCCAACCGGTTCACGGGCCCCGCACCTTCCGAGGTGCGGGGCCCGTTCCCCTTTTCCCGCAGGTGTTTCCCCGCAGGTGTTTCCCCGTACAGGTGCCCGTGCCCTGCGTTAGCGTGCGGGCACGGGACTCGCACGGGGGTGGGATGAATGACGCGCACGACGGCACGCCGTACGGTCGTCTCGATCGCGGTGACGGCCGCGCTGGCCTGCGTCACCGCCTGCACCGCCTCGGACGGGCCCTCCGACGACCCCGTCGGCTCGCCTTCCCTCACCGGCCCGTCGGCCGAGTCCCTGCGGTCCGTGGAGCGGGCCGTCGGACGGGCGGGTTCCGCCCGGGTCGAGTCCACGACCGTCATGGGCCGCGAGCTGTCCCTGGACGCCGCCGGCGCCCTCGGCTGGAGCGACGGCCTCACCGGAACCCTGACGATCACGTACACGGGCGGCACGACCGCCGAGACGATGCGCCGGCTCGGCACCACCACCATGGAGGCCCGGTACCTGCCCGACGCCTACTACGCCAGGATGGGCGACACGTTCGCCGACCGGGTGGGCGGCAGGCACTGGATCAAGTACGTCTACGCCGACCTGGAGGACCTCGGCGGCGGCGCGGGCGCCGGTTTCGCGGACCAGATGCGCAACACCACGCCCCACCAGGCGGTGCAGCGGCTGCTGGCCTCCGACGACGTACGCAAGGTCGGCGCGGAGACGACCCGCGGCCGGCGCACCACGCACTGGACCGGCACGGTGGGCGGCGCCACCGCCCAGACCGTCGACGTCTGGGTCGACGACCGCGACCTGCTGGTCAAGAAGGTCGAGCGAGGGCGGACGGAGACCGGGGAGCTGACCCAGACCGCGTACTACAGCGACTACGGCGTCGCCGTGACCGCCGAGCGCCCCCCGGCCGCCGACACGGCGGACTTCAAGGAGCTGCTGGCGGCGCCGGGCTCCTGACGCCTCTGACGCTCCTGGCCGGGGTCCCCGGACCACATAAACCGCAAGATCATTCGAACTGCTTCGGATACGCTCGCGTCCTGCTGTGCAGAGGCAGTCTCTTTTCCGTGTTCCGTGGGGGGAATCCATGAAGACGTCCGTACGTGTGCCCGTGGGTGCCGGGCTGGCCGCGCTGTTGCTCGCCGCGGGCGCGGTGGGCTGTTCCAAGGAGGACGGGGCCGACGAGTCCCCGAAGATGACGCCGGCGGCGGCCGTCGCCAAGGCGGCGAAGAACACGGAGGAGATCGACTCCCTCCGCTACCGCATGACCGGCAGGGCCCCCGAGGAGGGGCGGGTCGAGGCCGAGGCCGAGATGCAGCTCAAGCCCACGGTCGCGATGAGCATGAAGATGACGGCGCTCGACCAGGGCCCCGACGCGACGGCGGAGATCCGGCTGGTCGGCAAGGCCATGTACATCGGGGGCGGCGCCGAGGCCGCCAAGGAGATGGACGGCAAGAGCTGGATGAAGCTCGACCTGTCCGCGATGGGTGCCGGCGAGGAGCTGAACCAGCTGGGCGGCGCCTCCCAGGCCGACAAGAACCCGGCGACCGAGTCCACCTTCCTCACCGGGGCCAAGGACGTGGAGGAGGTCGGCACCGAGACCGTCGACGGTGTGAAGACCACCCACTACAAGGGCACGGTCACCCTCGCCGACCTGGAGAAGTCGCTCCAGGACGAGGACCGGGCCACTCGGGAGAAGCGCCGGAAGAGCCTCGAACAGTACGAGAAGATGGGCGTCGACAAGCTCACCATGGACATGTGGGTCGACGGCGAGGACCACACCAAGCAGTTCCGCATGCGCGGCGACGCCGACAAGGGCCCGCTGGACATGACCATCACCTTCCTCGGCCTCAACGAGCCCGTGAAGGTCACGGCCCCGCCCGCCGGGGAAACCGTCGACCTGGCCGAGATGATGAAGGAGTCCCAGCAGGGCTGAATCCGGCAGGGCTGGATCCGGCAGGGCTGGATCCGGCAGGGCCGAACCGGCGCGGCCGAGTCGCCGTACGGGCGGATTTGCTTGACACCGCCCCGTTCACGTACGCTCTCCCAGAAGCCAAAGACCGCTGGTCGTTGCCGTTGCGCTCGCGAGAGGGCACGGTGGCCGAAGGATCCGCTGAACTGCGGACGACCCGCGTAGGTGACAGTGGATGAGCTCCCGGAGCCCGCGCCCCGTGCGTGTGACGACGGTCGAGCCACGCCCCGTGCGCCTGCGCCGGGGCGTTTCGTTTTCCCCAGTCCTCCTTCGGGTCCGCGCGGTCCGAATCACCCGGAAGGAGGCCGAGGCTCTATGGCGACGCCCGACAAGGCTGCCGCGGTTGCCGAGCTGACGGACAAGTTCCGCAGCTCCAACGCCGCAGTGCTGACCGAGTACCGCGGTCTCACCGTGGCGCAGCTCAAGACGCTGCGCCGGTCGCTCGGTGAGAACGCCCAGTACGCCGTGGTGAAGAACACGCTGACCAAGATTGCGGCCAACGAGGCCGGGATCACGACGCTGGACGACCAGTTCAATGGTCCGACGGCTGTCGCCTTCATCACCGGTGACCCGGTGGAGTCGGCGAAGGGTCTGCGCGACTTCGCCAAGGACAACCCGAACCTCGTCATCAAGGGCGGTGTCCTTGAAGGCAAGGCGCTGTCCGCCGACGAGATCAAGAAGCTTGCGGACCTCGAGTCCCGCGAGGTTCTGCTCTCCAAGCTGGCGGGTGCCTTCAAGGGCAAGCAGTCTCAGGCTGCTCAGCTCTTCCAGGCGCTTCCCTCGAAGCTCGTCCGCACCGTGGACGCGCTCCGTGCCAAGCAGGACGAGCAGGGCGGTGCCGAGTAACTCGGCTCGCTTTCCGATCCTCGCCGCATGAACCGCATGAGGTGAGGGTCGATGCGGGCCCGACGTACGCCCGCCTCACCCCGTACATCCGGCACCTGCCGAATTAGTGGAAGGACCGCCATCATGGCGAAGCTCAGCCAGGACGACCTGCTCGCCCAGTTCGAGGAGATGACCCTCATCGAGCTCTCCGAGTTCGTGAAGGCCTTCGAGGAGAAGTTCGACGTCACCGCCGCCGCCGCGGTCGCCGTTGCCGGCCCCGCCGCCCCCGGCGCCCCGGTCGAGGCCGAGGCCGAGCAGGACGAGTTCGACGTCATCCTGACCGGCGCCGGCGAGAAGAAGATCCAGGTCATCAAGGTCGTGCGCGAGCTGACCTCCCTGGGTCTGAAGGAGGCCAAGGACCTCGTCGACGGCACCCCGAAGCCGGTCCTGGAGAAGGTCAACAAGGAGCAGGCCGAGAAGGCCGCCGAGTCCCTCAAGGGCGCCGGCGCCTCGGTCGAGGTCAAGTAAGACCTCACGGGCCCCACGGATCCGTAAGGATTCCGTAAGGACCTGTAACGCCTCAGCGCTGAAGAGCGATCATCCATCCGGGTGGTCGCTCTTCGGTGTATCCGGGGTCCGGCGGCGGCTGCCTTGCACGCGTGACGGCGGGGAGTATGGTGATCTTCGTCGTGCCGTCACCGGGGCGCTGAGAGCCCTCTGGTGACAACCGGTTCGGCCAAGGGGGGCCTTGACGAACCGCACGCGGCGCGCAATTCTCAGGGCGTCGTCACAAGGATCCGAATCCGAGGCATGGATCCGCGACGAAGAGGGCAGTATCAACGTGCGTTGAGGGCTAGGCCTTGCCGCAGGTGGTGAGAACAACGAGGAGCGAACACGGTCCGCGAGAACGGCACTGGACATCAGTGTGCCAAGTGGCTACACTGACCCTTTGCGCTGCCTGTTAGCTGCCCCCTGCCCGTCACCAGGGGTCTGCCCTCGCCCGAGCACCGACGACCAGAGCACGCCCGATCTGGCTCTTCAGCCACATCAGGCACCACCTGTCTTCGTGCACGGAAGAGGGGCCGGTACGCGCGTAGTGAGTCCGAGCCCTCGGAAGGACCCCCTCTTGGCCGCCTCGCGCAATGCCTCGACCGCGAATACGAACAACGCTGCCAGCACCGCCCCGCTGCGCATCTCCTTTGCAAAGATCAAGGAGCCCCTCGAGGTTCCGAACCTTCTCGCGCTGCAAACCGAGAGCTTCGACTGGCTGCTCGGCAACGACGCGTGGAAGGCTCGCGTCGAGTCGGCTCTGGAGTCCGGTCAGGACGTCCCCACCAAGTCCGGTCTGGAGGAGATCTTCGAGGAGATCTCGCCGATCGAGGACTTCTCCGGGTCGATGTCGCTGACGTTCCGCGACCACCGTTTCGAGCCCCCCAAGAACAGCATCGACGAGTGCAAGGACCGCGACTTCACGTACGCGGCCCCGCTCTTCGTCACCGCCGAGTTCACCAACAACGAGACCGGCGAGATCAAGTCCCAGACGGTCTTCATGGGCGACTTCCCGCTCATGACCAACAAGGGCACCTTCGTCATCAACGGCACCGAGCGTGTCGTGGTGTCCCAGCTGGTCCGTTCGCCGGGTGTCTACTTCGACTCCTCCATCGACAAGACGTCCGACAAGGACATCTTCTCCGCCAAGATCATCCCGTCCCGGGGTGCCTGGCTGGAGATGGAGATCGACAAGCGCGACATGGTCGGTGTGCGCATCGACCGCAAGCGCAAGCAGTCCGTGACCGTCCTGCTCAAGGCCCTCGGTTGGACGACCGAGCAGATCCTCGAGGAGTTCGGCGAGTACGAGTCCATGCGCGCCACCCTGGAGAAGGACCACACCCAGGGCCAGGACGACGCGCTGCTCGACATCTACCGCAAGCTGCGTCCGGGCGAGCCGCCCACCCGTGAGGCCGCGCAGACGCTGCTCGAGAACCTCTACTTCAACCCCAAGCGCTACGACCTCGCCAAGGTCGGCCGCTACAAGGTCAACAAGAAGCTCGGCGCCGACGAGCCCCTGGACGCCGGCGTCCTCACCACCGACGACATCATCGCCACGATCAAGTACCTGGTGAAGCTGCACGCCGGTGAGACCGAGACGGTCGGCGAGTCGGGCCGGGAGATCGTCGTCGAGACCGACGACATCGACCACTTCGGCAACCGCCGCATCCGCAACGTCGGCGAGCTGATCCAGAACCAGGTCCGTACGGGTCTCGCCCGTATGGAGCGCGTCGTGCGCGAGCGCATGACCACCCAGGACGTCGAGGCGATCACGCCGCAGACCCTGATCAACATCCGGCCGGTCGTCGCCTCCATCAAGGAGTTCTTCGGCACCAGCCAGCTGTCCCAGTTCATGGACCAGAACAACCCGCTGTCGGGGCTGACGCACAAGCGTCGTCTGAACGCCCTCGGCCCGGGTGGTCTCTCCCGTGAGCGGGCCGGCTTCGAGGTCCGTGACGTCCACCCGTCGCACTACGGCCGCATGTGCCCGATCGAGACGCCGGAAGGCCCGAACATCGGTCTGATCGGCTCGCTCGCCTCCTACGGGCGGATCAACCCGTTCGGCTTCATCGAGACGCCGTACCGCAAGGTCGTCGAGGGCCAGGTCACCGACGAGGTGGACTACCTGACCGCCGACGAGGAGGACCGCTTCGTCATCGCGCAGGCCAACGCCACGCTCAACGACGACATGCGGTTCACCGAGGCCCGCGTCCTGGTCCGCCGCCGTGGCGGCGAGGTCGACTACGTCCCCGGTGACGACGTCGACTACATGGACGTCTCGCCGCGCCAGATGGTGTCGGTCGCGACCGCCATGATCCCGTTCCTCGAGCACGACGACGCCAACCGTGCCCTCATGGGCGCGAACATGATGCGTCAGGCCGTGCCGCTCATCAAGAGCGAGTCCCCGCTCGTCGGCACCGGCATGGAGTACCGCTCCGCGGTCGACGCCGGCGACGTGGTCAAGGCCGAGAAGGCGGGTGTGGTCCAGGAGGTCTCCGCGGACTACATCACCACCACCAACGACGACGGCACGTACATCACGTACCGCCTGGCCAAGTTCTCCCGGTCCAACCAGGGAACCTCGGTCAACCAGAAGGTCATCGTCAGCGAGGGCGACCGGATCATCGAGGGCCAGGTCCTGGCCGACGGTCCGGCCACCGAGAACGGCGAGATGGCGCTCGGCAAGAACCTGCTGGTCGCCTTCATGCCGTGGGAGGGTCACAACTACGAGGACGCGATCATCCTGTCGCAGCGCCTCGTGCAGGACGACGTCCTCTCCTCGATCCACATCGAGGAGCACGAGGTCGACGCCCGTGACACCAAGCTCGGCCCCGAGGAGATCACCCGGGACATCCCGAACGTCTCCGAGGAGGTCCTCGCC
Source organism: Streptomyces lancefieldiae (assembly GCF_031845825.1). Taxonomy (NCBI): domain Bacteria; kingdom Bacillati; phylum Actinomycetota; class Actinomycetes; order Kitasatosporales; family Streptomycetaceae; genus Streptomyces; species Streptomyces lancefieldiae. The sequence goes on from NZ_JAVRFH010000006.1 coordinate 11,846, forward strand.
GACCTCGACGAGCGCGGCATCATCCGCATCGGTGCCGAGGTCGTCGCCGGCGACATCCTCGTCGGCAAGGTCACGCCCAAGGGTGAGACCGAGCTGACGCCCGAGGAGCGCCTGCTGCGCGCGATCTTCGGTGAGAAGGCCCGTGAGGTCCGTGACACCTCGCTGAAGGTCCCGCACGGCGAGATCGGCAAGGTCATCGGCGTCCGCGTCTTCGACCGCGAGGAGGGCGACGAGCTTCCCCCCGGTGTCAACCAGCTGGTGCGCGTCTACGTCGCGCAGAAGCGCAAGATCACCGACGGTGACAAGCTCGCCGGCCGTCACGGCAACAAGGGTGTCATCTCCAAGATCAACCCGATCGAGGACATGCCGTTCCTCGAGGACGGCACCCCGGTCGACATCATCCTGAACCCGCTGGGTGTCCCGTCCCGAATGAACCCGGGACAGGTCCTGGAGATCCACCTCGGCTGGCTCGCCAGCCGCGGCTGGGACGTCTCCGGCCTCGCGGAGGAGTGGGCGCAGCGGCTCCAGGCCATCGGCGCCGACAAGGTCGAGCCCGGCACCAACGTCGCCACCCCGGTCTTCGACGGTGCGCGTGAGGACGAGCTCGCGGGTCTGCTCCAGCACACCATCCCGAACCGGGACGGCGAGCGCATGGTGCTCCCGACCGGTAAGGCGCGGCTGTTCGACGGCCGTAGCGGTGAGCCGTTCCCGGACCCGATCTCGGTCGGCTACATGTACATCCTCAAGCTGCACCACCTGGTCGACGACAAGCTGCACGCCCGGTCGACCGGCCCGTACTCGATGATCACCCAGCAGCCGCTGGGTGGTAAGGCCCAGTTCGGTGGCCAGCGCTTCGGTGAGATGGAGGTGTGGGCGCTGGAGGCTTACGGCGCCGCGTACGCCCTCCAGGAGCTGCTGACCATCAAGTCCGACGACGTGACCGGCCGCGTGAAGGTCTACGAGGCCATCGTCAAGGGCGAGAACATCCCTGAGCCCGGCATCCCCGAGTCCTTCAAGGTGCTCATCAAGGAGATGCAGTCCCTGTGCCTCAACGTGGAGGTGCTGTCCTCGGACGGCATGTCCATCGAGATGCGTGACACCGACGAGGACGTCTTCCGCGCAGCGGAGGAGCTCGGCATCGACCTGTCCCGGCGCGAGCCGAGCAGCGTCGAAGAGGTCTGACGGGAGTTTCGGCAGGCCTTGAGCGATCAAGGCCTGCCGGCCCCAGGACCCCCGTTTCAGACCCCAAGACTTACAACCCTGAGAGGGATTGACGCATAGTGCTCGACGTCAACTTCTTCGACGAGCTCCGGATCGGTCTGGCCACCGCTGACGACATCCGTCAGTGGAGCCACGGCGAGGTCAAGAAGCCCGAGACCATCAACTACCGCACCCTCAAGCCCGAGAAGGACGGACTCTTCTGCGAGAAGATCTTCGGTCCGACCCGGGACTGGGAGTGCTACTGCGGCAAGTACAAGCGCGTCCGCTTCAAGGGCATCATCTGTGAGCGCTGTGGCGTCGAGGTCACGCGCGCCAAGGTGCGCCGTGAGCGGATGGGCCACATCGAGCTTGCCGCTCCCGTCACCCACATCTGGTACTTCAAGGGCGTCCCGTCGCGGCTGGGCTACCTGCTCGACCTCGCCCCGAAGGACCTGGAGAAGGTCATCTACTTCGCGGCGTACATGATCACGTACGTCGACGAGGAGCGCCGCACCCGCGACCTGCCCTCGCTGGAGGCCCACGTCTCCGTCGAGCGCCAGCAGATCGAGCAGCGCCGCGACGCCGACCTGGAGGCCCGGGCCAAGAAGCTCGAGACCGACCTGGCCGAGCTGGAGGCCGAGGGCGCCAAGGCCGACGTGCGCCGCAAGGTGCGCGAGGGTGCCGAGCGTGAGATGAAGCAGCTGCGCGATCGCGCGCAGCGCGAGATCGACCGCCTCGACGAGGTGTGGAACCGGTTCAAGAACCTCAAGGTCCAGGACCTCGAGGGCGACGAGCTGCTCTACCGCGAGCTGCGCGACCGCTTCGGCACCTACTTCGACGGCTCGATGGGCGCCGCCGCGCTGCAGAAGCGCCTGGAGTCCTTCGACCTCGACGAGGAGGCCGAGCGCCTCCGCGAGATCATCCGTACCGGCAAGGGCCAGAAGAAGACCCGTGCGCTCAAGCGCCTCAAGGTCGTCTCCGCGTTCCTGCAGACCAGCAACAGCCCCAAGGGCATGGTGCTGGACTGCGTGCCGGTCATCCCGCCGGACCTGCGTCCGATGGTGCAGCTGGACGGTGGCCGCTTCGCGACCTCCGACCTGAACGACCTGTACCGCCGCGTGATCAACCGCAACAACCGCCTGAAGCGGCTTCTCGACCTCGGCGCGCCCGAGATCATCGTGAACAACGAGAAGCGCATGCTCCAGGAGGCCGTCGACGCGCTCTTCGACAACGGCCGTCGTGGTCGCCCGGTCACGGGCCCCGGCAACCGTCCGCTGAAGTCGCTGTCCGACATGCTCAAGGGCAAGCAGGGCCGCTTCCGTCAGAACCTGCTCGGCAAGCGAGTCGACTACTCGGCGCGTTCCGTGATCGTCGTCGGCCCGCAGCTGAAGCTGCACCAGTGCGGTCTGCCCAAGGCCATGGCGCTGGAGCTCTTCAAGCCGTTCGTGATGAAGCGCCTGGTCGACCTGAACCACGCGCAGAACATCAAGAGCGCCAAGCGCATGGTCGAGCGCGGCCGCACGGTCGTGTACGACGTGCTGGAAGAGGTCATCGCGGAGCACCCGGTTCTGCTGAACCGTGCGCCCACGCTGCACCGCCTCGGCATCCAGGCCTTCGAGCCGCAGCTGGTCGAGGGCAAGGCCATCCAGATCCACCCGCTCGTCTGCACCGCGTTCAACGCGGACTTCGACGGTGACCAGATGGCCGTGCACCTGCCGCTGTCCGCGGAGGCGCAGGCCGAGGCCCGCATCCTGATGCTGTCCTCGAACAACATCCTCAAGCCGGCCGACGGCCGTCCGGTGACGATGCCGACCCAGGACATGGTCCTCGGTCTGTTCTTCCTCACCACCGACGGCGAGGGCCGCGACCTCAAGGGTGAGGGCCGTGCCTTCGGGTCCGCCGCCGAGGCGATCATGGCGTTCGACGCGGGCGACCTGTCGCTCCAGTCGAAGGTCGACATCCGCTTCCCGGTGGGCACCATCCCGCCCCGCGGCTGGGAGCCCCCGGCGCGCGAGGAGGGCGAGCCGGAGTGGCAGCAGGGTGACACCTTCACCCTGCGCACCACGCTGGGCCGCGCGCTCTTCAACGAGCTGCTGCCCGAGGACTACCCGTTCGTCGACTACGAGGTCGGCAAGAAGCAGCTCTCGGAGATCGTCAACGACCTCGCCGAGCGCTACCCGAAGGTCATCGTGGCGGCGACGCTCGACAACCTGAAGGCGTCCGGCTTCTTCTGGGCCACCCGTTCCGGCGTCACCGTGGCCATCTCCGACGTCGTCGTTCCCGAGGCGAAGAAGGAGATCGTCAAGGGCTACGAGGCTCAGGACGAGAAGGTCCAGAAGCAGTACGAGCGCGGTCTGATCACCAAGGACGAGCGCACGCAGGAGCTCATCGCGATCTGGACCAAGGCGACCAACGAGGTCGCCGAGGCGATGAACGACAACTTCCCGAAGACCAACCCGATCTTCATGATGGTGAACTCGGGCGCACGAGGCAACATGATGCAGATGCGTCAGATCGCCGGTATGCGTGGTCTGGTGTCGAACGCGAAGAACGAGACGATCCCGCGTCCGATCAAGGCGTCGTTCCGTGAGGGCCTGTCCGTGCTGGAGTACTTCATCTCCACGCACGGTGCCCGTAAGGGTCTGGCGGACACCGCTCTGCGTACCGCCGACTCGGGTTACCTCACGCGTCGTCTGGTCGACGTCTCCCAGGACGTCATCATCCGCGAGGAGGACTGCGGCACCGAGCGCGGTCTGCGGCTGCGGATCGCCGAGCGCGGCGAGGACGGTGTCCTGCGCAAGACGGACGACGTCGAGACCAGCGTGTACGCCCGCATGCTCGCCGAGGACGTCGTCATCGACGGCAAGGTGATCGCGCCGGCCAACGTCGACCTCGGTGACGTGCTCATCGACCAGCTGGTGCACCACGGTGTCGAGGAGGTCAAGACCCGTTCGATCCTGACCTGCGAGTCCCAGGTCGGCACCTGCGCCATGTGCTACGGCCGCTCGCTGGCCACCGGCAAGCTGGTCGACATCGGTGAGGCGGTCGGCATCATCGCCGCCCAGTCCATCGGTGAGCCCGGTACCCAGCTGACGATGCGTACCTTCCACACCGGTGGTGTGGCCGGTGACGACATCACCCAGGGTCTGCCGCGTGTCGTCGAGCTCTTCGAGGCCCGTACCCCGAAGGGTGTCGCCCCGATCTCCGAGGCCTCCGGCCGCGTCCGGATCGAGGAGACCGAGAAGACCAAGAAGATCGTCGTCACCCCGGACGACGGCAGCGACGAGACGGCGTTCCCGATCTCGAAGCGTGCCCGTCTGCTGGTCGGCGAGGGCGATCACGTCGAGGTGGGCCAGAAGCTCACCGTGGGTGCCACCAACCCGCACGACGTGCTGCGCATCCTGGGTCAGCGTGCCGTCCAGGTCCACCTGGTCGGCGAGGTCCAGAAGGTCTACAACTCGCAGGGCGTGTCGATCCACGACAAGCACATCGAGATCATCATCCGGCAGATGCTGCGCCGTGTGACGATCATCGAGTCCGGCGACGCCGAGCTGCTGCCCGGCGAGCTGGTCGAGCGCACGAAGTTCGAGACCGAGAACCGTCGTGTGGTCCAGGAGGGCGGTCACCCGGCCTCCGGTCGTCCGCAGCTGATGGGTATCACCAAGGCCTCGCTGGCGACCGAGTCGTGGCTGTCGGCGGCGTCCTTCCAGGAGACGACCAGGGTCCTCACGGACGCGGCGATCAACGCCAAGTCCGACTCCCTGATCGGCCTCAAGGAGAACGTCATCATCGGTAAGCTCATCCCGGCCGGTACGGGCCTGTCCCGCTACCGCAACATCCGGGTCGAGCCGACCGAGGAGGCCAAGGCCGCGATGTACTCGGCCGTCGGCTACGACGACATCGACTACTCGCCGTTCGGCACGGGCTCCGGCCAGGCCGTTCCGCTGGAGGACTACGACTACGGTCCGTACAACCAGTAAGCGAGTCGCCTGATACGGCTGCTACGACCGAAGGGCGGTCACCCCGTGGGGTGGCCGCCCTTCGGCGTGTGCGGCGCCGGCGGCGCGGTCAGCGCATGACCTCCCACAGGGCGACGGCGACGCCCACGGTCGCGGTGAGCGCGCCGATGCTCGCCAGCGGCCAGCGGGAGCGTTCCAGCGTGTCGAGGCGGGCCTCGTGGTCCGCGAGCTGCTTGTCGGTCTGGTCGCTGCGCTGCACCAGCAGGGCGAGCTGGCCGTCGGCCCGGGCGAAGCCGGCTTCCAGGCTGCCGCGCAGGCGTTCCAGCTCCAGGGCCACGGCGACCGGGTTGTTCGGGTCAGCCTCGGTCATGGGCGGCTCCCGACGGTTTCGAACCCGACGGTTCTGTTCCCGCTGGTTCGGCCCCCGGCGGCAGAGTGCGCAGCCACCCCGGGAGCAGCGTCTGCACGGCGGGCACGGCCATCACCCGCGTCAGCGCCCCCGAGACGGCCAGGGCCCCGGCGATCCAGGGCAGGGTCGCCGGGAGTCCGGCCGCGTCGACAAGCGCGGGCAGGAGCAGGGCAAGGGAGACGGCGGTCTGCAGGACGGTGCGGGCGGTACGCCTGGCGGCGTCGGACATGGCAGGCTCCTCACTTCGTGTACGGGACCTTCAGCGCGTTCCAGGAGGTGCGGCCCGGCACCCCGTCGGCGTCGCCGCCCCGGAAGCCGAGCTTGCGCTGCCAGGCGGCGTACGAGCGGCGGTCGGCCTCGGTCCAGCGGGGGCCGGGGCCGACGGAGTACGCGGAGCAGCCCTCGGCGACGAGCCGGCGGCCCATGGCGGTGATCACGGGCGAGCTGGTGCGGCCGGTGAAGAAGGCGGCGCCGGGGAACGGGTGGTGGCTCGGCGTGGACACGTCCCCGCCCGCGGGCCGGCCGCCGGACGTCCCGCCGCCCTTGCCCGCCCCGCTCGCCGGGGCGCGCAGGCGGGCGGCGACCCGCTCCCGCAGGGACGGCATGGTGAAGCCGCGCGGGTCGACCTTCCAGTCGGACCACTCCAGGTGCCCGACGACGCTGCGGGCACCCCAGCCGTGGGCCCGGCAGATCGCCGCGGACACCCGCTCGATCGCGTCGAGCTGGGCGGCCGGCCAGGGGTCCTCGCCGTCGCCGAGGTTGACGCACTCGAAGCCGTAGAAACGGGCGTTGCCGTCGACGGCACCGGCGCTGCCGTCGTGTTCCCGCGGGGCGGGCGGCCGGTCGCCGTAGTCCTCGGCGATCACCCGCTCGAGCACGGCGGGATCGCCGCCGCCGGCGTGGTTGGCGCGGCCGTTGCCGACCAGGTGGACGGTGCCCGCCTTGTCGATGACGCCGTGGCAGAGCGGGCCCGGCAGCGTGGCGTGGCCGCGGTGGCAGAGCTCGACGGAGGCCGCGGAGCCGCTGCTGACGGTGTGGTGGATCATGACCCCGTGCACGGGGCCCCAGGCGCCCTTGTGGTTGCGGTTGTGGGTGCGCCAGGCCTCGTGCTCGACGACGTCGACGCCCTCGGCGCGCAGCGCGGCGAGCAGCCGGTCGGCGGTCAGCGGAGTGGCCACGGTGTGTTCCTCTCGTTCGGGCACGCGAAGGCCCCGCACCGCTCGGGTGCGGGGCCTTCGCGCGGGGGGATCAGGACAGGGCGGCCCAGATGGCGTTGGAGTCGGCCACCACCTTGCCCGGGTCGAAGGAGGTGGGCAGCGACGACTGGCCGGTGGTGCTCAGCCGGCCGTGACGGATGAACTTGCCCGGCATCCGGGCGCTGCCGCCCGGCGCCTCGCCCATGCTGGCGCCGCGCATGAAGGCCGGGCCGTTGGTGTTGGGGCTCGGCCCGTTGACGACGAGGCCGACCCAGTAGCGGCCCGGTTCCGCGACGTACGAGGCGGACAGGGGGCAGACGACGGTCTGTCCCTCGGTGGCGGGAATCAGGGTGCCGAGCGAGGCGGTCAGGCCGACCCGCTTGCCCTCCTCGGTGTACAGGCCCGCGTACGAGGAGGTGCTGAGCGCGTTGTTGCCCGCGTAGCCCGGGACGTAGAACACCACGTTCCGCACCGTCGCGCGGGCGTGCAGCGGGATGCCGATGAGGTACACCCAGCCGTTGATGCAGTACTGCACCGAGTTGGCGGAGCTCGCCGCCGGGTCGAACGACCAGCCGTGGAAGCCCACCGCCGACGGGGACCAGGTGCCCGCGGAGGAGACCGCGTCCACGTAGCCGCGGCGGGTCAGCGCGTCGGCCGTGGCGGGCGCGGCCGTGGTGACCGGCGGGGTGGCGAAGGTCTTGGTGCCCTGGATGCTCTGGTCGCCGGCGAGCAGGAGCGCCTCGCCCGCGGGCACCGCCGACACGGCGGACGCGGTGAGGACGACCTCGCCGGTGAGTCCGTTGACCGACCGCACCGGGGCACCGCCCAGGGGCAGGTACCGGGCGTCGCCCGTCACCTGCGTCAGCGCGCCCAGGTCGTCGGCGGTCAGCCGGACGTCGCCGGTCTGTCCGTTGACGGAGGCGACGGCGCCGCCACCGGCGGGGAGCTGGGCGGCCGGGACCAGCCCGTCGGCGCCGAGCGTGGCCACCCCGCCGGGGGCGCCGGCCGACGTGGAGGACAGGGCGGACACGTCGGCGGCGCTGAGCACGATGTCGGCCTCGGTGTGACCGTTGACGGAGTGCACCGCGCCGGCCGGCCCGGCCGGGCCCTGCGGGCCGAGCTCACCGGCGGGCCCCGGCGGCCCCGGCACGGCCACGTACTGCGGGGTGCCGGGGTCGGCCGGTGCGATGTCGGCGAGGTCGACCGCGGGGAGCGCCGCCGACAGCGCGATCTGGTACGTGCGCCCGCCGCGGGCGAGCCCGGCGAGCTTCTCGGTGACCGTGTACGTCCAGTCCACGGGGTTCCAGCCGGGGCCGTCGGTGGCCGGCAGGACGACGCTGATCCTGCCCTCGGCGTCGAGGGTGGCGCGGGTCGGGCCGCCCAGGAAGAGGTCCGCCTCGGCGTGGGTGAGCAGCGCCGGCGGCCGGAACTCGACGGTGCCGCTCATCGGGCGGCCGTCGGGAGTCAGGTAGCGGGCGGTGACGGTGACGGTGGGGATGCTTTCAGGCAGCACTCGGATGCCCTCCTCGGTGGTGAGTGTGGTTGCCGTCCGCGGTGACGGGGGTCGGCCGGCGGCGACGACCGGCGTCAGGACTGGATGCCGTACAGGGCGAGCGGCCGGCAGCGCAGGGTGTCCCCGGCGGCGGCGACCCTGGCCTGGACCTCGAAGGTGACGGTGGCGCCGTAGTCGGCGCGCATGCGCTCGGTGAACACCAGCCCGTCGCCCGGCGTGCCCACCGGGCCGGTCTGGACGCCGTCGACGAGCAGCCGGACCTCGGCGCCCGCGCTGCCCTCGGCGGCGACGGCGCAGTGCAGGCGGGGGTGCTGGACGATGCCCGGCCCCCGGAAGAGCGTCGTCCAGGTGGTGGCACCGGTGGACTCCCACCGGGCCGCGTCGGCGGGGGCGGGCAGTGGGTACGGGATGTAGGGCCGGGCCAGCCCACCGCGCGCCGCGTCGTCGGCGAGGACGACGTTGCCCCGGCGGTCGATGACCTGGACCGGCTGGACCGGCAGGGTGTCGGGTGCCGCCGTCCACACGGTCAGGGCCAGCGAGCCGTCGTCGCGGCGCACGACGAACCCCTGCTGCGGGCGGTCGGTGCCCCGGTCCGGCTGGACCCGCCCCAGGTAGAGGAGGTCCTCGTCGCCCGAGGTGCGCACCCGCAGCCGGCCCCGGTCGCCGATGACCACCTCGCCGCCCATGATCCGGTTCTGCGCCGGGGTGGTGTTGGCGCTGCCCATCAACTCCCTGACCTGGCGTTCCAGCGCACGGATGCGGTCGAGCAGATCGGTGGGGATGATCGCCACGGGTCACACTCCTTCCAGGTAGAGGACGGCGGTCTCGGGCTTGGTGCGCTGCGGCGGGGTGACGGCCATGCCGACGATCCGGTACGTGGTGTCGAGCCCTTCGTGGTGCCACAGGTCGTGGATCCGCAGCCGGATGCCGGCCCCGAGCAGCGCGGGGGTGATCCGCCCGTCCAGCAGCACGGTGAGCTCGGGGATGACCTCCGGGCGGTTCTGCCGGGCGAGTTCGGCGCGGGCCAGGGAGCGCAGGGTGGCCTGGTCCGTGACCCCGCCGTGGTCGGAGGTGCTCTCCAGGCGCGGCCAGCCCGCGGCCAGGTCGCCGGGGGACTCCTCGCTCGCGGTCAGCGGCTGGGAGTCCTGGGACTGGTCCGTGTTGGCGGACTCGCCGCGTGCCACCCACACGTTCGCCTGCACGGTGGAGTCCGTCGGCAGGCTGTAGGTGAGCACGGGGCCGGGGTGGTCCAGCACGATGTCCGTGTGCCCGGTGTGGATCTTCGGGTGGCCGAGCTGGAGGCGCTTGACCCGGCGGCCCTCCGCGTCCCGGTAGCAGTGGATGCGCCACTCGAATCCGTCGCTCAGTTGGCCGAGCTTGTCCACGAGTTCCCGGACCCGGGCGAGCGCGGAGTAGGCGTACGCGTAGTCCCGCACCACCCCGGACCGTTCGTGGCCCAGGCTGATTCCTATGTCGCCGCCGGGCTGCGCCTGCGCGTGGCCGATCAGGGCGCGGGCGATGTCGAACTGGTCCGTGCCGACGCCCGACAGGTCCTGGCCGAGGATGCGGTGGTCCAGGTACGAGTCGAAGGTGCCGGCCTGGAACTGCACCTGCAGCCGGCCCTGTTCGTCGGAGACCGGGGTGCAGGTCCACAGGATCCCGCCCCACCAGATGTCGCCGTCGCGCTCCAGCCAGACCGCGGGGCGGCCGGGCTGGAGCGCGGCCCGTGCCCGGGCGGCCAGGGGGGCCTGGGGCAGGGGGACGGTGGCGGTGAGCGAACCGGGTTTTCCTATGTAGTCGTCGAACTTGGTCTCCGTGAGCGGCAGCACGTCCAGCAGGCGGTCGGTGCGCAGGTCGCAGAAGAGCGCCCGGTAGACGGGCGTAGTGACGGATGCGGTCATCGGTGTCCTCACACGAGCGGGTCGACGCGGATGTAGCGGTTGTCGAACCAGCCCGTGTTGCTGGCCGCCGAGGAGACGTAGGCGGAGACCGCCGTGTACTCGGCGCCCCGCTTCAGTCCGGTGACGCGGAAGGTCATCGCCACGGACGTCATGGCCTTGGAGCCGACGGTCGCCGAGCGGACCTCGTCGGCGGGCACCACCAGGGCCCCGTCCTTGCGGATGTTGACGCCCATCCGGCACCACTGCCCGTCGACTCCGGTGTGGCCCATGAAGCCCACGGTCACCAGGACCGCTCCGGTCACCGGGACGGTGAAGGAGGCGCTGATGGTGGGGCCGTTGGTGCCGTCGACCGCCTCCACCCAGGAGGTGGAGGCGCAGGAGCCGCCGTCGTTGTTGTACGCCCAGGCGGTGGAGGGGACGGCCGGCCGCCACACGGTGCCGTCCCAGCGCTGCAGCGCTCCGGCCTCGTCGCGGTACTGGCCGGGGTACTCGCCGGCGGCGAGCGCTCCCTGCGGGGCGATGCCGCCGACCTCGCGGGGGTAGGTGGCCCAGCGGGTGCCGTCCCAGCGCTGCAGGGCGCTGGAGGTGTCGCGGTACTGGCCCGGGTAGCCGCCCGGGACGTCACGGCTCCAGGACTCGGCCAGGATGCCGCCGATGCCCACGGTGGGCACGCGCAGGTCGTAGACGGCGTCGTCCCAGACGATGCCGCCCGTGCCGACCGAGGCGCCGGCGGGGACGGTGATCCGGGCCAGCGGGAGCGAGGCGGGCGGTGTCTGCGGCGGGGTCGGGGTGGCGGACGCCTCGCCCTTGACGATCTCCAGGGTGGCTTCGGTGCGGTCGCCGCCGTCGAACTGGGCGTCGCGGACGCGCAGGACGACCAGGTCGATGCGCGGGTTGGTGGCGTTGCCGTCGTCGAGGGTGAGGGTGGTGTGGTCGGTGAGGACGACCGGGTAGGCCCCGGCCGGTCCCTGGCCCTGGATCACCGCGCGGCCCGGGGCGACGGTCACGTTCATGCCGGCGCTCTCGCCGAACACGTACAGCGCGGACATGAGGTCCTCGCCGGCGACGGACCCGGGCAGCACGCCGCTCGCGGTGGTCAGTGCGCCGGCCGGGGCCATGGTGCCGACGGGGGCGAGGCGGGTGTCGGCCCGGGACTGGCCGGTTTCGGTCTCGGTGCGGTTGATCAGCCAGGCGCTGCGTACGGGCATGGTGTCCTCCTGGGAAGGGATGGGTGCGGGAGTCGGGGGCCCGGCCGGGTCACCAGTGCGCGTCTCGCCAGCGCAGGGTGACCGAGGCCCGCGGGTCCGGGGTGGTGTCGGCGGCGCGGAAGGCGAGCTCCGTGCTGCCGGGCGGGAGGTGGAACAGCTGCTCGGGGGCGGAGGCGGGGGTCGCGGTGTAGAGGCGGGACGCGGTCCCGTTGAGCAGGACCGTGCCGGACTCGGTGTCGACGGTCAGGACGTCCTGGGGGCCGAGCACGATGTCGTACTGGAGCCGTCGGCCGTCACCGAGCCGGGTCAGGGTGGGCTGCCGGACCGGGCCCCGGAACTCGATCACCGGGTGGGCCGCGGCCCCGCCCTCGTTGACGGCGGTGCAGGTGCCGGCGGTGCCGGTCCCGCCCCACTCCAGCGGCCACCGCAGCCCCGCCGCGGTGGTCCCGGGCTCCTCGGGCCAGTCCAGTCCGGGTTCGGCGACGGGCAGCGAGGTCTTGGTCTCCCGCAGCACGGCGCCGAAGCGGCGCGGGTCCGTGGCGGTCCACTGGAGGCTGGCCCGGGACGCGCCGTGCACCACGAAGGAACGGTCCTGCGGTACGACCCGGCGGCTGACGCGGGCCCGTACGGCCAGCGTCTCCCCGTGCAGCCGCACGGCCAGCCACTGCTCGCCGCCGTCCGCGCCGGTGGCGGCCCGGAAGGCGGCGACGACGCCGAGGGCCTGACCGGTCGTCCGGGGCAGCAGCCAGACGGACGCCCCGACGAGCCGGGGCTGGGCCCAGCGGGCGCCGGGCCAGGCTCCGTGCTGGTCGGGGCGGACGATGTCCCCGGTGTCGAGCACCGGCAGGTCGTCCCAGCCGGTGATGCCGGTGCGGTCGATCTCGTACGGCGTGCCGGGGCCCATCAGCAGTCCGGCCCACTGGATCTGCCCGTCGCGGGTGATCAGTGAGCCGGGTGCGGTTTCCGGGGCGGGTGGGGTGGTGTTCTCGGCCATGGTCGCGGCCATGAAGGCCGTCACCTCGCTTCAGTCGTGGGGCGGGTGGGTGCTCATGCCGCCGCCGTGTAGAGGAACAGCAGGTCGGCGGCGACGGCGAGCGGGCCGTTGCCCTCCGTCGCGTGGTAGGAGCGCAGCCGGGCACGGTCCGGCGAACCGGTGGGGCGCCGGGTCCCGCGCGCGGCCTCGGCGGGACGCAGCCGGCTCAGCGCGGAGAGCGGCAGCACGGTGGCGGGGCCCTCGACGCCCGCGGGCCGGACGACGCCGCCCTCGGCGAGCTGCGGGATCTTGGGAAGGTCGACGCCGAACTTCTTGCCGAAGAAGCTGAAGCTGAGCTTGTTCAGGCCGTCGATGACCCAGTTCGCGAAGGAGATCAGGGCCTTGACCGGTCCGGTGACGGCGGCCATGACGCCCTGCATGCCGGTGCTGATGAAGCCGCCGATGCCGTTCAGGGTCTTGGACGTGGCGTCCTTGACCCGGGTGAACATGTCGGGGATCTTCTTGGTGATCCAGTCCAGGACGGGCTGGATCACCGTGCGGAACCCGTTCCAGGCGCGGCGGATGATGCCGGACAGGGCGCTGGTGGCCGAGCCGACGGCGCTCCGTGCCCCGTTGAAGCCCTTGGAGAGCGCGGCGCCCACCACGGTCAGGACCGTGGTGACGACCTTGGTGGCGGCCTTGAAGTAGGCCGAGATCACGGTGGCGTACGCCTTGAGGACGGGGCCGAGGAATTTCAGGACGGTCTGGAACACCTTGAGGACCTGGTCGAAGACCTGCTTGATGATCTTCTGACCTGTCTCGGAGTTGACGGCGTACTCGATCAGGTAGCCGGCCAGCGGCGCGACCAGGCCGAGGACGAACCCCAGCGGGTTGGCGCGCATGGCGACGTTGACGGCGGTCATGGCGCCGGAGGCGACGGTGAGGGCGCCGCCGAAGAGGCCCATGAGGGTGGAGACCGTGCCCGAGCCCTGGGCGAGTGTGCCGACGACGCCGCTGAAGGCGGCGCCCTCGGCGGCGACGGAGTTGAGCGGTGCGAGGGTGCTGCGGGCCTTGCCACCGCCGGTGCGCAACTGGCTCGCCGTGCGGCCGGCGGTGCGGCCCGCCTTGGTGAGGGACCTGCCGGACGCGTCCGCGCGGGTCCGGATCTGCTTCACCGCGGTGCCGGCGGAGGTGGCCCCGCCCCTGATCCGGTCGGCGGCCGTCGCGATCCGGCCGGCGCCCTGCGCGGCGGACCGTACGGACCGGGCGGCGCCGTTGAGGTGGGTGCGCAGGGAGTTCAGCGCGGGGGCCACGCCCGCGAACGGGTCCCGGCCGGCACCGATCGCGGCGGCGCTCATCCGCGTGCCTTGGACAGGAAGAACAGGGCGGCGGCGGTCTCCTGGAGGTCGGCCGTGGACGCCTCGTAGTAGTTCTCGATCTGGAAGCCGGACACCGCGCCGGCCGTGGCGTTGAGGGTGTCGGCCCGGTTGCGGCGCGCGGTGTGCCGCAGCAGCCGGTCCAGCTTGGACAGCGGCAGCACGGCCTCGGCCTCACCGGCCTCGGCGACGATCGCGTGCACGCCGCCGTTGCGGGGCTGGACGATGCCGCCCGCGGCCAGCTGCGGGATCTTCGGCAGGCTGATGCCGAAGGTCTTGCCGCCGACGCCGGGGACCCAGCCGGGGATCGAGACCTTGATGCGGTTGAGTTTGTCGATCGCGGAGTTGATGAGTCCGATGACGGAGTTGATCGGGCCCTTCACCGCTCCCTTGATCTTGTCGAAGGCCCGGCCGGCGATGTCCTTCAGCCCGCCCCAGACGCTGGACAGCTTCTCCTTGACCTTGCTGAAGGCCTGCGGAACGACGTTCCGTATCCAGTTGACGACCGGTGTGATGATGTTCTTGATGCCGTTCCAGACGCTGGAGATCACCTTCTTGACGGCGTTCATCACCGTCGTGATGATCTTCTTCCAGGCGTTGAAGTAGGTCGTGATGACCTTGGCGACGGCCTTGATGACGACGGTGACGGCCTTCTTGATGCCGTCCCAGACCTTCTTGATCAGTGCGCCGGCCTGCTTCATGATCGGCCCGACGGCCTTCATGACCGAGCTGATGACCTTCTTGATCGCGTCGAAGGCGACCTTGAGGACCTTCTGCATGGTCTTCGACCGGGTGGCCATCTCGACCACCTTCTGGACGAGCGGGGCGAGCAGGGAGAGCAACTGGCCGATGAGGTTGCCCTTCATCGACTTGTTGAGCCCTTTCATGCCCTTGGAGGCCTTGTCGGCCCCGGACTTGAACTTGCCGACCTGGGTCCCGCTCTTCTGCCCGGTCTTGCCGGCCTTGGACATCGACCGTTCGGCCTTGTCGGCGGCGCGCTGGATGCCGGTCAGCTCGCGGGCGGAGCCCTGGGCGGAGGTCTTGAGTTTCCTGAGCTCGCGTTCGCCGGCCGCGGAGTTCTGGCCGAGCCCGCCCGCCGCCTTGCCGGCTCCCTGCGTTGCGCCCTTGAACGTGTTGAGGGAGGTTGTGGCCCTCCCGAGGGATCGGACCAGGGACATGTGTGCACCTCTTTCTCGGCAGGGGAACGTGCCCCGCGCGGATCACCCGAGGGCCGCGACCAGTTGATCGATGCGTGTGTGCAACTCGTTGAGTTCGGCGGCGGCGGTGCGTGTGGACGGGATGGTTCCGGGTGAGGCGGCCACGGTCCTGACCCGGTCCCGGGCGTCCTGCACGTTCCTGCGGGCCCGGGTGTTCTCGGCGACCCGCCGGTCCAGGCCGTCGATCCGCTTGTTCAGCTTCTTCGCGACGTCCTTGATCCGCCGGGACAGCCGATGGTCGAGGTCGTGGAAACGCCGGTTGAGTTCCAGTTCCGCCTTGTGCTGGCTGGTGCGGAACTGGTCCTGCCAGCGGTCGCGCTTCGTGACGTGGTTCGCGACGCGCAGGATGGCGCGGTTGACCTTCTCCGTCAGGTCGAACAGCGCGAAGTCGTACTTCACGAAGGTGAGCCCCATGGAGGCCAGGGTGCCTCCGATCGCGGCCCCGGTCAGGGCGCTCACGAAGCCCATGAATTCCGGGGTTTTGTACCATCGTGAATCAGGTTTCCAGACGGACTGTCCGGCCTTTTCGACTTCGGTCGATATCAGTTGCTTCAGGGAGGCTTCGAAGGTCTTCTGCTCTGCCTGCTTGTTTTTGTCCTTCTCCACGAGGAAGGAGAGTTTGTCCTTGTCGAGCTTTTTCTGTATCTCGCTCGTGAGTCGTGTGTTCTGTGCGGTCAGATCCTCTCTGATCTGCCTTATCTGTTCCTCGGGACTGCTCATCGTGATCCTCGCCGTCCTCTGGTACCGTCGGCCGAGTGAGTGATTCAGTCGACACAGGTGCGACAGTGAATGCTTCGGGCGGTAATGCGCCGCTCCGTCATCTGTTTGTAGGTGTCGGGGTATTTCTCCAGTTCTGCGGAGCGACGCTCCTGATCGAGCTGTTCAGCCGGGTGGGGGATCAGGCGGACTGCGGCGCCCGGAGGGCCGGCGCCTGTGAGGAGGGGTCGGCGCTGCTCGGCCTCGGCGCCCCGGTCTTCGTCGCCGGTGTTCTGGTCTTCGGCCTTCTGGACCGGCGCGTCGGATGGTCGGGGCCGGCCATGGTTTTCAGCGGCCTTTCCCTGATCTACGGGGCGGCGGGCACCGGGCTGGCCTTCGCGTGGAACGCGGTCACCGCGGACAGCGTCCTGTGGGCCGTACTGGCCGGCGTGATAGCGGTTCTTCCGCTCGGGGTGACCGCGGTGCTGCTCAAGGGGTTCTTCAAGGGCCTGCGTGAGGGCGGGGTCAGGAAGTGGGCGGAAGCGACGTTCTGGGTGCTCGAGGAGCTGCCCCGGTCGAAGCGGCAGCGAAAGCGGCTCGCGCGGTCCAGGGGCATCGGATCCAGGCGCATGCGGAACGGACGGCTGGTGCCTGAAACGCGTCAGGAGAAATTCCACTGGGCGCTGTTCGTCATCGAGTCGTGCGTGGCCCTGGTCGGCGGAGTTCTGGCCGGGTGGTTCTTCATCGTCGCTGTTTCCTGAACGCGCTGGGATTGAGGTGGGGATTGGGTTGGGTTGGGGCCGAAGCCGGGGGCCGGCGGCCGGAATCAGGCGAAGAAGCGCAGAAGGTCCGTCCGGTCCGGCATCTCCGGCGGTGCGGGCTCTTCGTCCTCCGGCGGGCCGGCCGGACGGACCGCGTCGGGTCTGGGAACCGGAACAGGAGGCTCCGGCGGTTCGGAGTCCTCGTCGCTGTTGACGGAGGCGAACATCCAGTTGGCCGCCGCGAGGTGGTCCACGGCGGCGGCCAGCAGGTAGTCGGTGACGCCCCATTCGGCGCCGTCGCCGTGGAGTTCCTGGGCGAGGGCGCTGTCGCGTGGCATGTGCTTGACCAGCACCGCGAGCCGGCGGGAGGACAGCCGGCCGCGGTGCCAGTCGAGCAGGTCCACACCGAAGTGCCGCAGCAGGTCGGCTTCCAGAGCCTCGGCGTGTTCTTCGACGAACGCGTCGAGGCTCAGTCTTCCCCCAGGCCGAGCCCGGTCTCCTTGCCGTACGCCTCGAGGATCGCGGCGATGTCCTGCATGGTGACGTCGTGCTGCTCGAAGCGGCCGTACTGCTTGTCGCCCAGCAGCAGCTTCAGCAGCCCGTCGACGTCGTTGTCGTCGAGTCCGCCGAGCGCCCTGGCGGTGGCGCGGCTCAGTTCGGTGGGCAGTTCGAAGGTGTCGCCGTCCAGGGCGAACGACCAGGAGCGGCCGAGCGCCTCCATGCGCTGGGCGCGGGCGGCGTTGACGTCGAATGAAGCCATGGGTGCGTGGTCTCCTTGCGCGGAGGTGAGGTGGGCGGGTGTCAGGAGGCGGCCGGCACCTTGTAGGCCGCGTCCTTCATGACGAAGGTGGCCAGGGCCTGGCCGTCACCCGGGGACAGGGCGGTGAAGGTGACGCCGAGCAGCGCGGCCGCCTTGCGGGCGAGCTTGATGTCGTCGGTGGCCGTCACCTGGCCGCGCGGGATGACGAAGCGGTAGGTGACCGCGGAGCCGTCGGTGAACTCCAGGCCGAGCGCGCGCTCGTCGAAGGTCGGGCCGTCCGGCACGTCGAACTGGACGACGTCGGAGGTGGCGTCCCGGCGGAAGTCCGCCGACTTGCCGCCCAGGAAGAGGGGCAGCGTGTCCTCGTTGAACTGCAGCATGGAGAACTTCAGCGTCAGGTCGCGGTCCGCGTAGACGAACCGGGCCGGGCTGATCGACTGCCACGTCTCGACCGGGTCCAGCTTGTCCTTCTTGGCGAAGGTCACACCGTCGGTGGAGGTGTAACCGAGGTCCGTCCACGCCGACCCCCAGTCGGTCGCGGGGTTGTCGGAGAAGGCCGCCGGGAGGGGCGCGTTGACGTCCGCGATGAGGACGCGGCCGGTGCCGGCGACGCGGATCTCGGACGAGTTGTTGCCTGCCATGGATGTCTCCTTGGGTGGGTTTTCCTGGGTGGTGGTGCCTGCCGTGGGTACGGCGAAGGCCCCGCCGGTCGGCGGGGCCTCGTCTGTGGGGCGCGGGAACCGGCCCGCGCCGGGGTGGGCGGTGTCGCGGGTCAGCCGATGCGCAGGGAGACGCGCAGCACGCAGAGGTAGCGGTTGGCCGCCGGGTACAGGTACTCGGGCAGCCAGCGCGGGCCGTCGGCCTCGACCACGTCGCTGATCACGACGTTCGTCCCGTACGTCCGGCCGGTGGCCGCGAGCAGCTCGGCCCGGGCGGCGTTCGCCAGGCGGTGCGCGGTCGGCTTGTCCGGCCCGTAGGCCTCCAGCTCGATCAGCGGCTGGTCCAGGTGGAGGTCGTCGACCCACGCGCCGCCGCGCCGGGAGACGATCACCGCCGGCTGGGTGCCGTCGAAGCCGGGCGGCGGGGTCTCGTCCACGACCGCCTCCGCGAGATCGGGGCGGTCGGAGAGGAGTTCCACGACGATGGCCTCCACATCGGGGAAGGCGCTCGGAGGTGAACTCATGACGGGGCATCACTCCTGTTCGTGGTGGGCCTGCTTCGTGGAGGCCTGCTTCGGGGTGGGCTGCTCCGTGGTGGCCGCCCCGGCGGGCAGGAACGCGAACGGCGGAGCCGCGCCCGGGAGGGAAGGTGGGCGCAGCTCCGCCGCTGCACCAAGTGTGACGCACATTGTGCGTGTGCGCAACTAACTAGTGCGAGTACGCAATCAAGCGAGGTCGGCGCGGGGTCACGGGCGCACCGCCGCCGTCCCCCTTTGGCGCATCGGTAACTCCCGCACCGCGGCACCCGGTTTGTTAGTCTGCTGGTATCGAACACACATTCGAGAGGTGGCGGTTCGGAAGCGGGAGCGCCGTTGCGGAGGCGCGAGCACGAAGGAGCTGTGGAGCGGGTGAACGGGAGCGTGATGGTGATCAGTGCCCAGGAGCGACTGGCCGACGTCGTGGACGCCGTGGTCGAAGTGGCCGCGGAATCGGGGGAATCGGGTACGTACACCGCCGAGGTCGCCCGCACGCTCGCCGCCGTCGTCGGCAAGGTCGGGGCGCGGATCGCCATGGAGTCGGAGACGCGGGGGTTCCGTTGCGGCTGGCGCGAGGCGGTGGTCCTGGCCGCGGACGGCGCGCAGGACGAAGCGCAGGTGTTCCGGATGCCCGCCGGGCCGGGGAAGTAGCCGCGCGAAGCGGACGCGCGTGGCAGGGGCGCAGGGCGGGGTCACAAGGCACGAAAGAGGGGCGGCCCATGTGGACCGCCCCTCTTGACCGTTCATCCGTCGCCGTGCCTCAGCCGGCCGCGCCCGGCCGCCCTCCTCGCGCGGCGCGTTCCGCGGCGAAGACGTCCTCCAGCCGGAACAGCTGGGCGCGCCCCTGCTTCCCGGCGGGGGAGAGGCGGCCCAGCTGGACCCACTTGCGGATGGTCGCCGGGGTCACGCCCGCCTCGGTGGCGGCCAGCGCTCCCGTGAGCAGCGTCGCCGCCGTCATCGCCGTACCTCCCGGTCCGCGGTGTCGGCCGTCGCGCCGGTCAGTTCCGTGAGGTCCGCGCCGGACTCCGCCGCCAGCCGTGCCCACTCGCCCTCGCTCCAGGCGTGGCGGTGCGCCGGGTCCGTACGGCAGTCGCAGTCCCGGTCGGCGCACCGGCAGGCGGGGTTGACGCACAGCACCGCTCGCCGGGCCGGGAGGGCGCGCAGGGAGACCGAGTCGCACCACGGGCAGCGGCCGCCGATCCTCACCACCGGTTCCGCCGCTCCCAGCGCGCGTGTGCAGCGCCGTGCCATCCGGCGGACCTCGTCGCGGATGTGCTCCGTGAGCAGCGTGTCGCCGGTGGCCCGGTCGAGCAGCGCGGCGACGCGCAGCAACCGCTCGGCCACCTGGGCGCGGCGGGGGCGGGGCAGTCGCAGCCTGTCGTGCACGGCCTCGTCGAGCTCCACCACGCCGTCGGTGATGTCGCGGATGGCGTCGGAGACGTGCAGCCGCAGGGGGGCGGTGGAGGGGCCGGACGGCGTGAGTCCGTGCAGCTGCTCGGTCCGCAGCGCCTCCGCCCGTTCGGCGTGGGTGCGACCCGCCGGGGCGGGCGGCTTCGGCGTGTCCCGCGGCGGTGCCGAGGGGGAGTGGTGCGCGGGCGCCAGCTCGTCGAGCAGCTCCGGGAACTGCCGCAGCAGCAGTTCGATCCAGAGCATGGCGTCACGGGCCGTCTTCTGGTCGTCGGTCGGTGCGGACATCGGTGGTCCTTTCTCCCCGGGCGCATTTTTTGTTGCGAGCACGCACACTGACATGTTGCGCGCTCGCACGCAAGCTCAAAGTGGCAATCCTGCCTCCCTTTAGCTCGACAGAATCCTCACAAACGAGACGGCGTGAGCGGGTAATTCCTTGCGCGCAAGCGCGATACGCTGATAGCCGCTCTGGAGGGAGGCGACCCGCACGTGACCACAGGAGAGCTCGACCGCTTCGCGGCCTGGATCGAAGAGCTGATCCGCCGGCGCGGCTTCGACATCGACAGCCCGCGTGGTGGCGGCAAGTCCCGCCTCGCCGACGAGGCCGGAGTGCACCGGGCGGCCATCACCCGGCTGCTCCAGCGCCAGAGCATGCCCGACCTGGAGACGACGCGCAGGCTGGCCCAGGTGCTCCAGGTGCCGGTGCGCGACATGCTCATCCGTTCCGGCCGCCTCACCGAGGACGACCTGCCCCTGCCGTCCGCGCCGACCGCGGGCGCCGCGGGAGAGCGCCGTCTCACGCTGGAGGAGGCCGCCGACGGACTGGGCGTCGCCGCCGAGCAGCGGGAGATGTTCATCAGGATCGCGGGCCAGTTCCTCCCCGGCACGTCCGCCGCGACGCACGAGGAAAGGGCGCCGCTGGCGTCCGACTGACCCGGCGTTCGCGCGTACCCCGTGGTCCCCGGCAGCGGGCGGCCCGGCAGCGGGCGGGTGTGGATCTTGCACTGTGCCTGGCCGAGGGGGCCCAGAGGGTGGCCCGTAAACTGTGGTGGCCTGTCCCCCCACCACAGCAGGCGCACACATCAGCGTCGGCGCACGCCCTTCGGGCGAGGTGGTGCGCGCGTCGTCCGGGACACGGATCTGCCGCGAACCCAGGGCCGGCACTTCGGGTGGGACGGGGGTTCTTCATGGCTGAGCAGGACGAGCAAGCCCCACTCGCATCCGACGATGCCCCCTCCGACGACCCCGCGGCGGCCGGCCACGGCAACTCCGCGGCGGCCGACTACGGCGACGGCACCGCGGCCGACCGCCGCCCGCCTGCCGGTCCCGACGGCCGGGATCATGACACGATCCCGCCCGGCGCCCCCGGACCGGACGATTACGCGGGCCTCCTCGCCACACTCGGCCACTACCTCGACCGTCACTCGCCCGACGAGGTCATGGTGCTGCTGCGGGCGGAGATGGACCGCCGGGAGACAGCGGCGTACGCCAGCGGCTGGCGTGACGCCGCGGCCTGCTACGAACCCGCGCTCGCGGAGGCGAGGGCCGCGAGCGGACGTACGCCACGTCCGGTGCGGCGCACACCGGGTCAGGCGGTGGTGATACCCCTGCGGCGGGAGGGACCGGAAGCGGCCGGCCGCGGCGCCGGCGACGCGCGCGGCAACGGTGGCGACGGCCGTGACCCGGATGCGCGGGCGGGCTCCGCCGGCCGCCCGGCCCAGGAGAACCCGCGCCAGGACAGGCAGCCCGCCACCACCCCGCCCGCGCTGGTTCCCAAGAGCCCCAGCTCCCGCGCACCGACGATTCCTCGGCTCCGCACCAACCGCCGCCGGCCGGCCGACGGCGGACACGCCGGCACCCCGGACGGCGACGCGCTGTGAAAGGTGTCCGGCCCGCCGGGGTGCGGGTCCAAAGGCCGTGCCGCGGGGCCGCTACGGCACGCCCAGCTCGAAGATGACGTAATGGGCGTACCAGCCGGAGGCGACAGCGGCCGTGGCGAAGAAGACCACCAGGCTCGGGCGCTTCAGGCGGCTCAGGGCCACGGCCGGGGCGAGGAGCAGCGGGAAGGCGGGCAGCAGGTAGCGCATCGTGTTGCCGAACATCTGCTGGGTGCCGAGGACGGTGACGATCGTCGCCAGGGTGTACGCGACCAGCACCAGCGGGGGCCGCTTGCGCAGCATCAGGGCGATCAGGAAGGGCAGCGCCAGGACCAGTTGCAGGGACAGCAGGTCCGGGGTGGAGAAGGCGAAGGGGTAGTCGCCGCGCCCCACCGTGAGGTTGCGCAACACGTCCACGGTGTAGGCGCCGTAGTCGAAGAAGTGCGCCCAGCCCTCGCGCTGCAGGGTGAAGTACGCGGTGGCCTCGCCGGTGCTGTGGCCGACCCAGGCGATGTAGCCCAGCAGACCCAGGGGCGCGACGACCATGGCGTACACCGGGCCGCGCACGCCGTGTTCGCGTCGGCTCGCGGGGCGCGCGAGCGTCACCAGCGCGGCGAGCCCCACGGCGCCGATGAGCACGGCGGACGTGGGCCGGTTCAGGCCCGCGGTGAAGGCGAGCAGGCCTGCCGCCACCCAGCGCCGGGTCATCACGGCGTAGCAGGTCCAGGCGGCGATGGCCACGAACAGGGACTCGGAGTACACCGCCCACTCGACGCCGGCGCCGGGGGCCACGGCCCACAGCCCGGCGGCGACGGTGCCGGCCCGGGCTCCCGAGATCAGGGAGATCACGGCGTAGATCCCGGCCGCGGCGACGAACGAGGACAGGACGGACACCAGGATCCCGGAGCCGTACAGGCCGAGGCCCGTGGACTCCGAGACCATGCGGATCAGGGCCGGGTAGAGGGGGAAGAAGGCGACCGAGTTCTGCTGGACCGTGAACAGGCCCTCGGAGTCGAGCCGCACCAGCGCGGGGTGGTAGCCGTGCTCGGCGACCTGGAGGTACCACCAGCCGTCCCAGGTGGCCAGGACGTCCCACCAGTGGGCGCCGCCGCCGAAGCGCGGGTTCTTCCCCCGGTAGTCCCCGGCGTACTCCAGCAGGGAGGCGAAGACCGCGAGGCCGACCAGCTTCGTGACGCCGTACAGGACGAGCGGGGCCAGGTAGGGCCGGGCGCCGGACGGCAGGGCGGGGGGCCAGGTCCGCCAGGAGCGTTCCCGGGGCTCGTCGGCAGGCCGTTTCCCTGCGCCGGCCGACCCGTCGGTGACCGTGCCGTCGGCAGCCGTGTCCATGGCCGTCATCCCCCTGAGTCCACCCTCAACCGTCAATTGCTGCCATAAGATCGCACAAGAGTCGCACATCCGTACTCAGTGTCAGGGTGAGGGGAGGCGCGGTGCCCGAGGAACGGGACGCGGAGCAGCACGAACCGGTCGTGCTGTCGGTCGTCATTCCGATGTACAACGAGGAAGAGGTCCTGCCCGCGCTGGTCAGCAGGTTGCGTCCGGTCCTGACGGAGCTGGGCGTCCCCCACGAGGTGGTCGCGGTGGACGACGGCAGCGGTGACCGCACGGCGGAGCTGCTCGCCGCCTTCCGGCTGGGCTGGCCGGAACTGCGCGTGGTCGGGCTGCGGCGCAACTCCGGCCACCAGGCGGCCCTCACCGCCGGGCTGGACCGGGCGGTGGGCGCCTACGTGGTGAGCCTGGACGCGGACCTCCAGGACCCGCCGGAGAAGATCGCCGACATGCTGGCGCTGGCCCGCGCCGAGGGCCTCGACATCGTCTACGGCGTCCGGGCCGACCGCAGCAGTGACACCGGGTTCAAGCGGTGGTCGGCCGGCGTCTACTACCGGCTGATGCGGCGCCTGGCGGGCCCCTCGGTCACCGCGCAGGCGGGCGACTTCCGGCTGCTCAGCCGGGCCGCGGTGGACGCCCTGAAGGCGCTGCCGGACCAGCAGCGGGTCTACCGGCTCCTCGTGCCCTGGCTGGGTTTCCCGAGCGGGCAGGTGACGTACGAGCGCGCGCCGCGCAGCGCGGGCCGCACGAAGTACCCGCTGGGCCGGATGATCCGCCTCGCGGTCGACAGCGTCACCGGTTTCTCCGCGGCCCCGCTGCGGATCGCCACCTGGCTGGGCGCCGGCGCCTTCGTCGTCTGCCTGGGGCTGCTGGTCTACACGCTGACCGCCTTCGCCCTGGGCCGCACGGTGCCCGGCTGGACCTCCCTCTTCACCGGGGTGGTCTTCATCGGCGCCGTCCAGCTGATCTGCGTCGGCCTGCTCGGCGAGTACGTCGGGCGCATCTACACGGCCGTGCAGAACCGGCCGACGTACTTCGTCCGCCACGACACGGCGACGTCGTCCCCCGCCGGTGGCGGTGCTCCCGGCGACGACCCGGGCACGGCCCCGGCCCGGCGTGCCGAGCCCGTACCCGACGCCACCACGGAACCCGCCTCGGACAGCGCCGGACCGGCGGCCCACGACGCCCACGACACCGACGACGTGGACGGCACCGACGGCCTCGCGGCCGACGCGTCCACGCACGGCGCCGCCCGCCCGCCGGGGCCACGGATGGCCCCGGCCGACCCGGACGGCCCGCGCGTCCCGGTGCCGCGGATCTGAGACGGTGGAGCGCCGGGGACGGCGGCAGCACCGGCCTCGCGGCCGACGCGCCCGCGCGCGTCACCGTCCGCCCGCTGGACGGGTCGCGTGTCGCCGGGGCCGGGTGCCGCCGATCGGGTGTGGTCCATGACCGTGTGGTGCGGCCGTACGATTCGGGGGAAACCGGTGCGAGCCGGGTGTCGCCGCCGGTCCCGCGCATTTGTTTTGACCACAGCGAATGCGATAGGTACGCTCAGACCTTGTGCCTGGGGTGTGCCCTGGCCCTTGTGCGTGCCTTGAACCGCACTGGGGGCCGTCACCGGCCACCGCAATACGCGCTTCCCTCCGCCTGGCGGGCGGATCCGCGGCATTCGACACACCCGACCGCGTGGGTCGGAGTTGTTCCAGGTTAGCTTCACCATTCGGCACACAGAAACCGGAGAAGTAGTGCCTACGATCCAGCAGCTGGTCCGTAAGGGCCGGCAGGACAAGGTCGAGAAGAACAAGACGCCCGCACTCGAGGGTTCCCCTCAGCGTCGTGGCGTCTGCACGCGTGTGTTCACGACCACCCCGAAGAAGCCGAACTCGGCCCTGCGTAAGGTCGCGCGTGTGCGTCTGACCAGCGGGATCGAGGTCACTGCTTACATTCCGGGTGAGGGGCACAACCTGCAGGAGCACTCCATCGTGCTCGTGCGCGGCGGCCGTGTGAAGGACCTGCCGGGTGTTCGTTACAAGATCATCCGCGGTTCGCTTGACACCCAGGGTGTGAAGAACCGCAAGCAGGCCCGCAGCCGCTACGGCGCCAAGAAGGAGAAGTAAGAATGCCTCGTAAGGGCCCCGCCCCGAAGCGCCCGGTCATCATCGACCCGGTCTACGGTTCTCCTCTGGTGACCTCCCTGATCAACAAGGTGCTGCTGAACGGCAAGCGCTCCACCGCCGAGCGCATCGTCTACGGCGCCATGGAGGGCCTGCGCGAGAAGACCGGCAACGACCCGGTCATCACGCTGAAGCGCGCTCTGGAGAACATCAAGCCGACCCTCGAGGTCAAGTCCCGCCGTGTCGGTGGTGCGACGTACCAGGTCCCGATCGAGGTCAAGCCCGGTCGTGCCAACACGCTCGCGCTGCGCTGGCTCGTCGGTTACTCCCGCGCCCGTCGCGAGAAGACCATGACCGAGCGTCTGCTCAACGAGCTCCTCGACGCCTCCAACGGCCTCGGTGCCGCTGTGAAGAAGCGCGAGGACACGCACAAGATGGCCGAGTCCAACAAGGCCTTCGCGCACTACCGCTGGTAGTCGCTACCCACATCGAGACCGAGAGAAGACTGAAGCCTTATGGCTACCACTTCACTTGACCTGGCCAAGGTCCGCAACATCGGGATCATGGCCCACATCGACGCGGGCAAGACGACCACCACCGAGCGGATCCTGTTCTACACCGGTGTGTCGTACAAGATCGGTGAGGTCCACGACGGCGCCGCCACGATGGACTGGATGGAGCAGGAGCAGGAGCGTGGCATCACGATCACGTCTGCTGCGACCACCTGTCACTGGCCGCTCGAGGACAACGACTACACGATCAACATCATCGACACCCCGGGGCACGTCGACTTCACCGTCGAGGTGGAGCGTTCCCTGCGTGTGCTCGACGGTGCCGTGACCGTGTTCGACGGTGTCGCCGGTGTCGAGCCGCAGTCCGAGACGGTGTGGCGTCAGGCCGACCGTTACGGCGTGCCGCGCATCTGCTTCGTCAACAAGCTGGACCGTACCGGCGCCGAGTTCCACCGCTGCGTGGACATGATCTCGGACCGCCTGGGCGCCCAGCCGCTCGTCATGCAGCTCCCGATCGGCGCCGAGGCCGACTTCCAGGGCGTCGTGGACCTGGTCCGCATGAAGGCGCTCGTGTGGTCCGCCGACGCGGCCAAGGGCGAGATGTACGACACCGTCGACATCCCGGCCACGCACACCGAGGCCGCCGAGGAGTGGCGCGGCAAGCTGGTCGAGGCCGTCGCGGAGAACGACGAAGAGATCATGGAGCTGTTCCTGGAGGGCCAGGAGCCCACCGAGGAGCAGCTGTACGCCGCGATCCGTCGCATCACCATCGCGTCCGGCAAGTCCAGCGACACCACGGTCACCCCGGTGTTCTGCGGCACCGCGTTCAAGAACAAGGGCGTCCAGCCCCTGCTCGACGCGGTCGTGCGCTACCTGCCGACCCCGCTCGACGTCGAGGCCATCGAGGGCCACGACGTCAAGGACCCCGAGGTCGTCGTCAAGCGCAAGCCGTCGGAGGACGAGCCCCTCTCCGCGCTGGCGTTCAAGATCATGAGCGACCCGCACCTCGGTAAGCTCACCTTCGTCCGCGTGTACTCCGGCCGTCTGGAGTCCGGCACCGCCGTGCTGAACTCCGTCAAGGGCCGCAAGGAGCGCATCGGCAAGATCTACCGCATGCACGCCAACAAGCGTGAGGAGATCGAGTCGGTGGGCGCCGGCGACATCGTCGCCGTCATGGGCCTGAAGCAGACCACCACCGGTGAGACGCTCGCGGACGAGAAGAACCCGGTGATCCTGGAGTCCATGGACTTCCCGGCGCCGGTCATCGAGGTCGCGATCGAGCCCAAGTCCAAGGGCGACCAGGAGAAGCTGGGTGTCGCCATCCAGCGTCTCGCGGAGGAGGACCCCTCCTTCCAGGTGCACACCAACGAGGAGACCGGCCAGACCGTCATCGGCGGTATGGGCGAGCTTCACCTCGAGGTGCTGGTCGACCGGATGAAGCGCGAGTTCAAGGTCGAGGCCAACGTCGGCAAGCCGCAGGTCGCCTACCGTGAGACGATTCGCAAGACCGTCGAGCGCGTGGACTACACCCACAAGAAGCAGACCGGTGGTACCGGTCAGTTCGCCAAGGTGCAGATCGCGATCGAGCCGATCGAGGGCGGCGACGCCTCGTACGAGTTCGTGAACAAGGTGACCGGTGGCCGCATCCCGAAGGAGTACATCCCTTCGGTCGACGCCGGTGCGCAGGAGGCCATGCAGTTCGGCATCCTGGCCGGCTACGAGATGACGGGCGTCCGCGTCACGCTCATCGACGGTGGCTACCACGAGGTCGACTCCTCCGAACTCGCGTTCAAGATCGCCGGTTCGCAGGCCTTCAAGGAGGCCGCGCGCAAGGCTTCGCCCGTGCTCCTGGAGCCGATGATGGCCGTCGAGGTCACCACGCCCGAGGACTACATGGGTGAGGTCATCGGCGACATCAACTCCCGCCGTGGCCAGATCCAGGCCATGGAGGAGCGGGCGGGTGCCCGCGTCGTGAAGGGCCTCGTGCCCCTGTCGGAGATGTTCGGCTACGTCGGAGACCTCCGCAGCAAGACGTCGGGTCGCGCAAGCTACTCGATGCAGTTCGACTCCTACGCCGAGGTTCCCCGGAACGTCGCCGAGGAGATCATCGCGAAGGCCAAGGGCGAGTAACGGACTCCGTTTAACGGACCACGTTCCCACGCCTTAGGCTTGACCCCGGAGCCTGCAAGGGGCATTCCGCCGCCAACCCGGCGGAATGTCCCGGGCCCGGGTTTCCCAGCAAAGATCACCTGGCGCCGATGAGTAAGGCGTACAGAACCACTCCACAGGAGGACCCCAGTGGCGAAGGCGAAGTTCGAGCGGACTAAGCCGCACGTCAACATCGGCACCATCGGTCACATCGACCACGGTAAGACGACCCTCACGGCCGCCATTACCAAGGTGCTGCACGACGCGTACCCGGACCTGAACGAGGCCTCGGCCTTCGACCAGATCGACAAGGCTCCTGAGGAGCGCCAGCGCGGTATCACCATCTCCATCGCGCACGTCGAGTACCAGACCGAGACGCGTCACTACGCCCACGTCGACTGCCCCGGTCAC
Source organism: Streptomyces lancefieldiae (assembly GCF_031845825.1). Classification (NCBI taxonomy): domain Bacteria; kingdom Bacillati; phylum Actinomycetota; class Actinomycetes; order Kitasatosporales; family Streptomycetaceae; genus Streptomyces; species Streptomyces lancefieldiae. Next base: position 40,029 of record NZ_JAVRFH010000006.1, read on the forward strand.
GCGGACTACATCAAGAACATGATCACGGGTGCGGCGCAGATGGACGGCGCCATCCTCGTGGTCGCCGCCACCGACGGCCCGATGCCGCAGACCAAGGAGCACGTGCTCCTGGCCCGCCAGGTCGGCGTTCCGTACATCGTCGTCGCGCTGAACAAGGCCGACATGGTGGACGACGAGGAGATCCTGGAGCTCGTCGAGCTCGAGGTGCGTGAGCTCCTCTCCGAGTACGAGTTCCCGGGCGACGACGTTCCCGTCGTCAAGGTCTCCGCTCTGAAGGCCCTCGAGGGCGACAAGGAGTGGGGCAACTCGGTCCTCGAGCTCATGAAGGCCGTCGACGAGGCCATCCCGGAGCCCGAGCGTGACGTCGACAAGCCGTTCCTGATGCCGATCGAGGACGTCTTCACCATCACCGGTCGCGGTACGGTCGTCACCGGCCGCATCGAGCGTGGTGTCCTCAAGGTCAACGAGACCGTCGACATCATCGGCATCAAGACCGAGAAGACCACCACCACGGTCACCGGTATCGAGATGTTCCGGAAGCTCCTCGACGAGGGCCAGGCCGGTGAGAACGTCGGTCTGCTCCTCCGTGGCATCAAGCGCGAGGACGTCGAGCGCGGCCAGGTCATCATCAAGCCGGGCTCGGTCACCCCGCACACCGAGTTCGAGGCGCAGGCCTACATCCTGTCCAAGGACGAGGGTGGCCGCCACACGCCGTTCTTCAACAACTACCGTCCGCAGTTCTACTTCCGTACGACGGACGTGACCGGCGTCGTGACCCTCCCCGAGGGCACCGAGATGGTCATGCCGGGTGACAACACCGAGATGAAGGTGGAGCTCATCCAGCCCGTCGCCATGGAAGAGGGCCTGAAGTTCGCCATCCGCGAGGGTGGCCGGACCGTGGGCGCCGGCCAGGTCACCAAGATCAACAAGTAAGCTCCGCTTGCTTGTCGGTCGACCTGACCTGACATGGGCTGATGCCTGAAAGGGCCCGTACGACTCCGGTCGTACGGGCCCTTTCGCGTGGGGACCCCGCGCTCGCGCGTCAGCTCACTCCCGCGTTCCCGCCAGTTCCGCGGCACGGCGCCGCAGTGCCACCCCCGCCGGGACCACCGAGGCGACCACCGCGAGGACCGCGCAGGCACCCACGACCCCGCCGAGGAGCGTCCACGGCAGTTCGACGGTGCTGTGCACCGACAGAAGGCCCAGCGCCCCCCACACCCCGGCCAGGTTGAGCCCGGCCACGACCAGCCCCAGCACCGCGCCGACCGCGACCACCGTCAGCGACTCCGCGCCGACCAGTCGCAGCACCTGCCCCCTGGTGGCTCCGGCCAGCCGCAGCACGGCCAGGTCGCGCACCCGGTCGGAGGTGGCCATCACCATGGTGTTGACCAGGGAGATCCCGGTGTACAGCAGGGCGATGCCGAGGACCAGGAACAAGCCGGTCCGGGTGGTGCCGTTGGTCTCCGGGTAGGCCGCCGCGACCCACTCGTCCCTGCTCGACACCTGTGCGCCGGTCGGCCCCACCGCCTCGCGCAGCCCCTTGGCCACCGCGCCGGCGTCGGCGCCGTCCGCGACGGCGACGTCCACCCGGCCGACCGCGGCACCCGGGGCGTTGGCGGAGGTGACGTAGACCCCGTTGTCGCCGGTACCGGTGTGCATCACGGCCGCGACGCGCAGCGTCCTCGGCGTGCCGTCGCCGAGCCACACCCGCACGCTGTCACCGACGGAGTGCCGTTCCCACTCCTCGTTGACGATGATCGAACCGTCGTCCAGGTCGGTCACCCTCCCCGCCGCGAGCGGCAGCCGGGAGGTGGCCGCCAGCGCCCGGGGGTCGGCGACGGCACGTGCGTCGGACCTGATGAGCGCCACGCCCTCCTCCAGGACGTACACGGCACTCGACGAGGTCGGGGAGACCACCGCCCCGGGCACCGCGCGCAGCCGGTCCACGGTCCTCGCGTCGAAGCCGGAGCCGCCCGCCGCCGTGACCACGAGGTCGGCGGAGGTCTGCTCGCGGGTCTCGGTGGCCCTCGCCTCGTTCAGCGTCGCCGTGGTGCCGAGCAGCGAGCCCGCGAGGGCCACCGTCACGAGGACGGGCGCCGCGATCGCCGCCGTGCGCCGCACCCGGGCGGCGGCGTTCTCCCGCACCAGCATGCCCGCCGCGCCCGGCAGCAGCGCCGGCGGCCAGGCCAGCAGCCGGGTCAGCGGACGCACCACGACGGGGGCGAGCAGCGCGACCGCGGTGATCAGCAGCATCGGTCGGCTCACGTACGTCTTGCGGTGCAGCAGGTCCCCGGGATCGCCGGCCAGGGCGAGGGCGAGCGTCACCAGCGAGGTCAGCAGCAGGCCCCCGCCGAACAGCCACCGCCCCCGGGTCATGGTCCCGGTGTCCACGGACGCCTCGCGCAGCGCCTGCGCGGGGCCGGTCCGGCCGGCCCGCCAGGACGCCGCGACCACGCCGCACAGGGCGACGAGCAGTCCCGTCCAGAAGGCCGTGTGGTACGGCCAGGTGTGGTCGCCGATGGCGAACCAGGCCGGTGCCAGGCCCTCGTCGACCACCCACGCCGCCAGCCGCGGGGCGCCGTACGAACCGAGCGCGCAGCCGGTCGCGGAGGCGAGCACACCCACCCCGAGGGCCTCGGCCAGCACCATCCGGCGGACCTGCCCCGGCGTCGCGCCCGCGGTGCGGAGCAGCCCGAACTCCCGCCGCCGCTGCGCGACCGTGAACGCGAACGTGGACGCCACGACGAACACCGAGACGAAGGCGGTGACGCCGCCGGCCGTGCCGAACAGGGCGTTCAGCGCGGTCAGCGCCTCGCCGTCCCGGCCGGGGTCGGCGTCGGCGTAGCGCCGGTCGTCCCCGGTGAGCACCTGGACGCCCGCGCTGCCCCGCACCGCGTCCCGTACCGCGGACGCCTCCGCGGCGACCACCAACTGCACGCTGAACGGGGCGAGCCGGGCGGCCCGCGCGTCGGTGAAGAAGACGGCGTCCTCGAATCCGAGGTCGGGCACGGTGCCCACGACCCGCAGGGTGCCCCGGTCCGTCCGCAGCCGCTCGCCCGGCGCGGCCCAGCCGCCGGTGACGACGACCTCGTCGGCCGTGCGCGGCGCGCGGCCCGCGTCGATGCCGTAGGGAGCGAACGCGGCGGTCGACCAGGGGTGGCCCACCAGGTCACCGGGCAGGTCCCGGGGCAGTTCATCGGGCAGATCCCCGGGCAGTTCACCGGGTAGTTCACCGGGTAGTTCACCGGGCAGGTCCCCGGAAAGCTCACCGGGTAGTTCACCGGTCAGGCCCCCGGGCCCGCGTCGGTCGTCGGCGCGTACCGGGAAGGACCGGTCCTCGACGACCGGGCCGAGCCGCTCCAGCCTCGCGACGGTCCCGGCGGGCACGGCCCGCGGCTGCGCCAGCTCCGCCGTACGGTCGCCGATCGGCGTCGGCACCCGCAGGGTGTCCTGGCCCCGGACGACCACCGGCGCGGCGGCGAACCGCTCCGGCGCACGCTCGGGCGCGTCCAGCGAGGAGGCCAGGGCCAGCCCCGTCACGACGAGCAGGGCGACACCCAGCGACAGCGCGACGAAACTGCCGGCGAAGGTGACCCAGCGGGTGCGCAGGGTGCGCAGGGCGGTGCTCAGCACGGGGCGGCCTCCGGCGTGGTCGTGCGGGTGGTGTCGGCGTCGGTGTCGGTGTCGGTGTTGGTGTTGGTGTCGGCATCGGTTCCGATGGACTCGCCGTTGTCCGGGCCGGCGTGGGGGGCGTCGTGGGCGGTCCCGTGGGGGCGGGGGCCGGTGCTCAGCACGGGACCGCCTCCAGCGTGGTCATCCGGGCGGCCACGGCGGTGGCGTCGGCGCCGGTCAGCTCGTCGTGGACCCGGCCGTCGACGAGGAAGAGCACGCGGTCGGCGTAGGAGGCGGCCACCGGGTCGTGCGTGACCATGACGACCGTCTGGCCCTCCCCGTCGACCATGCCGCGCAGCAGCGTCAGCACCTCGCGGCCGGTCCGTGAGTCCAGGGCGCCGGTCGGCTCGTCGGCGAACAGCACCTCGGGTCGGGTGATCAGCGCACGGGCCAGGGCGACGCGCTGCTGCTGGCCGCCGGACATCTCGGTCGGCCGGTGCCGGGCGCGGTCGCCGAGGCCGACCCCCGCCAGCACCTCGCGCACCCGGGCCCGGGAGGGGCGGCGGCCGGCCAGGCGCAGGGGGAGCGCCACGTTCTGCTCGGCGGTCAGCGACGGCAGCAGGTTGAACGCCTGGAACACGAACCCGATGCGCTCACGGCGCAGCAGGGTCAGCCTTCTCTCGCTCAGCCCGGTCAGCTCGGTACCGCCGAGGACCACCGATCCCGACGTGGGCCGGTCCAGCCCGGCGGCGCACTGCAGGAGGGTCGACTTCCCCGATCCGGAGGGGCCCATCACGGCGGTGAACGTGCCCCTGGGGAAGACGAGGGAGACCTCGTCGAGGGCCGTCACGGCACTGTCGCCCGACCCGTACCGCCTGCTGACGGAACGCAACCGGATCGCGTCGTCGTTCATCTCGTCTGTCCCCACTCGTCACTCGTCGGCTTCTGCGTCGGTGACCCCACGAAACCGTCCGCGACCACCCCGGCGCAGTGCGGCAGGGGCGAGAAACGGGGTAGGGCGGGCCATACCCCCGGTCCTCCCCCTGGGCCGATGGTCCCGCCGCTCACCCCGGCTCTACGGTGATCCGCATGCACCCTCGGAATGTGTGGCAGGCCATGGCCCGCCCCGGCTTCCTGCTGTCCGCCTGGCCGTGGCGCTCGCTCGCCTACCTGCTGACCGGGGCGGTGGCCGGTGCCGTGACCCTGGTGGGGATCGCCGCCGCGGTGACCGTCGGCGGCGTCCTCGCCATCGTCCTGGTGGGCCTGCCGCTGCTGCTCCTCACCGCCCTCGCCGGCCTCCCCGTCGCCCAGCTGGAACGGCTCCGGCTGCGCCTGGTCGACCGCGACCCGGCATCCGGCCGGCACCGGCAGCCCGCCGCCGCGGGCCTGTGGGCGTGGCTGACCACCCGCCTGCGGGAGCCGGCGACCTGGCGGGAACTCGGCTACGCCCTGCTGTTCGCGGGCCTGCTCTGGCCGGTGGACGCCCTCGCCGTCACCACCGCCCTGGCCCTGCCGCTCGCCACGGTCGCCACCCCGCTGCTGATGGCCACCGTCGGCGACGGCGAGGAGGCCAAGGTGCTCAAGCAGTGGACGGTCACCACCTGGCCGACCGCGTTCGCGGTGGCGGTGCTGGGGCTGCTGCTCCTCGCCCTGGGCGCCTACGCGCTGGGCCTGGTGGCCGGCGCGCGGGCCGAGCTCGCCCGCGTACTCGTGGGGACCCCGCGTGAGGGCGACCTGGGTGACAGGGTCGTCGAACTCACCCGCTCCCGCGTGCGGTTGGTGGACGCCTTCGAAGCCGAGCGGCGCCGGATCGAACGCGACCTGCACGACGGTGCCCAACAGCGCCTCGTCGCCCTGACGATGGCCCTCGGCCTGGCCCGCCTCGACGCACCGCCCGGCCCCCTGGCCGACCAACTGGCCAAGGCCCACGGGGAGGCGGGGAAGGCGCTGGAGGAACTGCGTGAGCTGATCCACGGCATCCACCCCAAGGTGCTCGCCGACTACGGCCTTCAGGCCGCCGTCGACGACGCCGCCGACCGGTCCGCCGTCCCCGTCGACGTCCGCCTGGAGCTGCCCGGCAGGCCGCCCCAGGCAGTGGAGGCCGCCGCCTACTTCGTGGTGTGCGAGGCCCTCGCCAACGTCGCCAGGCACAGTGGCGCCGACCGCGCGGAGGTGACCGGCGGCCACCGTGACGGACGGCTGTTCCTGGAGGTCCGCGACGACGGCAGGGGCGGCGCCGAGGCCGGGGCGGGCAGCGGGCTGACCGGACTCGCCGACCGGGTGTCCGTACTGGATGGCAGACTCTCCCTGTCCAGTCCGCCGGGTGGCCCGACCCTGTTGCGCGTGGAGATTCCTTGCGAGTTGACCGAACGCTTCGCGTAGTACTGGCCGAGGACAGCGTGCTGCTGCGGGACGGGCTGATCGGCCTGCTCGGCCGCTGCGGCCACGAGGTCGTGGCGGCCGTGGGCGACGCGGAGGCGCTCGTCGCGGCCGTGGAGGAGCACACCCCGGACATCGTCGTCACCGACGTCCGCATGCCGCCCGGCTTCCAGGACGAGGGCCTGCACGCGGCGGTGCGGCTGCGGGAGAAGCGTCCCACCCTGCCCGTCCTCGTCCTCAGCCAGTACGTCCAGCGGGCCTACGCCGCCGAACTGCTGGACTCCGGCGACGGCACGGGCGTCGGCTACCTGCTGAAGGACCGCGTCGGCCAGGTCGAGGAGTTCGTCGACGCCCTGTCCGAGGTGGCGGACGGCGGCACGGTCGTCGACCCCGAGGTGGTGCGCCAGCTGCTGCGCCGCCGCCGCGACCCCCTGGAGCGGCTCAGCCCGCGCGAGCGGGAGGTGCTGGCCCTGATCGCGGAGGGCAAGTCCAACGGCGCCGTCGCCCGCGAACTCGTCGTCTCCGAGGCCGCCGTGGGCAAGCACATCGGCAGCATCCTCACCAAGCTCGACCTGCCCCCGGCGGACGAGACCCACCGCAGGGTGCTGGCGGTCCTGGCGTACCTGCGGGCCTGATCCTGCGGCGGCGGCGCCGTCGGCCGTCACAAGGTCCTGTCCTCACCCGTGAACCCTGAACCCCTGAACCCCTGAACCACAGACCGGAAAGTGAGCCCGTGAGTACCGTCCCGCCTCCCGGCCGTCCCGACGACGATCCAGCACCTTCCCTGTCCGACGAGCAGTTGGAGTCGTTCCTGCGGGAGGCCGCCGAGGGCGGTGGGGCGGCGGCCCCCAAGGAGCCGTCGGCGCGGGCGCGGATGGTGGCCCGGCGGTTGCGGGAGGAGGACGAGGCGGCACGGCGGGAACAGCGGCCCACCACCCCGCCGGGGTGGCGTACGGGCCCGGCGGCGCGGGCGGGGAACGACCGCCGGACCCGTCGGCGCGGGGTGGGCGCGGTGGTCGGTGTGGTGACGCTGGCGGTGCTCGCGGTCGTCGCCGTACGGCCCTCGCTGGTGCTGGACCTGTTCCCCGGCGGGGACGGCGGGGGTTCCCGGAAGCCGCTGGCGGCCGAGACCGCGCTGCCGACCGGGGCTCCCGGGGAGGCCGCCGGGTCGGAACGGGCCACGCGCGAGCACCCGTTCCGCGGCTCACCGGCCGAGCGGTGGGCCGAGGGCGCCGACGCCATCGAGATACCGCAGGCGAAGGCGCTGTCCGGCATGAGCGAGGACGACGTGGCGTTCGCGTTGCGCCGGACCAAGGAGCTCCTGGTCGCCGCCAATCTCGATCCCGCCGTACTGCGCGGCGAGTGGCCGGGCAAGGCGCTGGCCGTCCTCGACCCGAAGCAGCCGGAGCTGCTGCCGAAGCTGCGTCGGTCACTGAGCGAACCGGACGCGGAGCACGACCCGCTCCGTCTCTTCACCCGCTTCGACCCGGCCGAGGCCCGCCTGGCCGGTGACGTGGTCAAGGTCCGCGGCCACATGACCCTGGCCGCCGGGAAGCCGGGCGTCGTGAAGGTCAACGCGGACTACACCTTCGTCTACCCGCTGGTGCGGGCCCACGGGGACGACGACCGGGTCGCGCGTACGATCGTCCGCCGCGTGCTGACGCTGACCTTGAACGACCCGGCCAGGTGGGACGTGACCGAGGGCAAGCTCCTGGTGGAGAAGTACTTCAGCGAACACGGGAACACCAGCTGCGGTGTCCATGACGGGTACCTGCACCCCGGGTTCGCCGACGCCGCCGCCGACGGTGACCCGGCCACCGGGCCCCTGACTGATCCCTATGACCGCAGTCAGCCCCTCACCGGGGCCGAGTCGGGAGACTGCGGGCGCGTGACCCGTACCTGAACGGTGTGACGCCGTGACCGGGCCCGGGTGCCCCACAGGTGCACCCGGGCCCTCCCCGTGCCTCCGATGCCTCAGCGTCCGCCGTGGCTCACACCCGTTGCCACAGCGCCGGGACGTTCGGAGGTTCCCAGCCCTGCTGGGCCTGGTGGCCCTGCAGGCAGCGGTAGGTGGCGCCGCCGTACGTCACCGTGGCGCCCGGCTGGTAGACGGTGCCGGCCGCCCAGGTCCCGCCGGGCGGCGGCTCCTCCGGGCCGCCGTCGTCCCCGGTCGTCTTCAGGGTGAGGCCGTAGTTCTGGAGCAGCGGGTTGATCGGCTGGAAGAAGGTCTCGCCGCCGCTGCTGCAGTTGCCCGAGCCGCCCGAGGTGACGCCCTGCGCCTGGCTCCCGGAGATGTACGAGCCGCCGGAGTCGCCGGGCTCGGCGCACACCGTGGTGCGGGTGACGCCGCTGATGGTGCCCTCGGGGTAGGTCACGCTGGTGCCGTGCTGCTGGACGGTGCCGCAGTGCCAGCCGGTCGTCGAACCGGAGCGGCAGACGGACGAGCCGACCGGCGCCTGCGTGGAGCCGGTCACCTGGACGTTCTGCCCGCCGGCACCGTTGACGTACGGGGTCGCCGTCCAACTGGAGTTGGTGGCTACCCACGCCATGTCGCGGCCCGGGAAGACCGACCCCTGGAAGGTGCCCTGGGCCACCCGGTTGGCGCCGCTCGTGCTCGCGCCGGCCTGTCCGCAGTGACCGGCGGTGGCGAAGCCCTGCTGGGTGCCCTTGGTGACCGGGAAGCCGATCGAGCAGCGACCGCTGTTGTTGATGTAGTACGCCTCGCCGCCGCGCAGGTCGTAGAACGTGCGGGGCCGCTCCGTGCGCGTCTCGACGCGGGCGAGGGACCGCTCGACCCCGGCCGCCGCCAGCAGCGAGTGGGCCGCCGCCGGGCGCACGGCCTCGACGACGAGGGCGTTGGTGCGCGTGTCGACGTACCAGACGGGTGCGTCGGCGGTGTTCCGGCCGGCCGCCGCGCGGTCCAGGCGGGCCTTGGCCGCGTCCAGGTCGGCGAGCGAGTGGCGTACGACCTCCGCCTCGGCCCCCCGCGCCTCGATCGCCGCGACGTCGTCCGCGTCCGTCGTCGCCACGGTCAGGGTGCCGGACTCGGCGCCCCGCACCCAGGCGCCCGCGAAGTCGCCACCGAGCGCGGCGCGGAGCCGGCCCGCCGTGGCGCCCGCCTCGGCCTCGTTGACGAGGCGGCGCTCGGCCTGCTGCCGGTCGAGGCCGAGGTCGCGCTGCATGGCCCGGAGCAGGGCGGGAGGCGCGGCGTCGGTGCGGAGGGTCTCGGCCGCGGTGGGTGCGGAGCCGGCGGGAGCCGTCCCGGCGCTCGCGGAGCCGCTGAGCCCGGCCACGAGCAGGGCGGCCGTCGCCGCGAGCGCGGCGCCCGCCGCTCTGACGCCGGGTCTGGTCGGTCGGTGGGGCATGGGGGATCTCCTCGGTTTCGGTGGGGAGGTGCCGAAACCGTAGGGAGGGGCGACCGGCGCCCGTAAGACATCGGTCGACCCTCTCCCCGGCGTTATGGAAGGCGCACGTGACGCGTCACGGGACGTGCCGTGATCGCGTCATGGTGCGACACGGGACGTGCCATGGTCGCGTCATGGTGCGCGACACGGGACGTGCCATGGTCGCGTCACGGGACGCGGTGCGCCGCCATCCACTCCGTGTAACTGTCGCTGCTCGCCGCCACACCCGCGTGCGCCATGCGGGCCTGCGCCAGCACGGTGGCGGCGGTGTCCTGCCGTTGCGTCACCGCGTGCCAGCCCAGCAGGTGCCGCCAGGCCAGCGGCGTGCCGGTGAGCGGCCGGGTGACGATGCCGGGCGTGGTCGGGAAGGTCGCCCGGCACAGCCCCACCGCCCGCCCCACCTGCACCAGATGCACCAGGGACGCGGTGTCCGTCTCGTACATGCGGCGCGGGGTGAACCCGGCACGGGCGCACGACGCGGCGAAGCAGTCGCCGAAGCAGCCGTCACCGGGTACGCAGGCCCACTCCTCACCGGCCAGCTCGGTCAGGTCCACCTCCGGCCGGTGGGCGAGCGGGTGACCCGCGGGCACCATGACGAACACCGGGTCCACGGCGACCTCCCGCCACACCAGCCCCTCGGCGCCGGGCGGGGAGGCGGAGCCGCAGGTGCCCGCGAGAGCGAAGTCCAGCCGCCCCTCCGCGAGTTGCCCGGCCAGCTCCCGTTCCGACCACGAGGTGCAGGTCGTCATCCGGGCATCCGGCGCCACGTCCGCCAGCCGGTCCACCAGGGCGCCCAGTAACGGCCCGTGGGTGCCGCCCAGCCGGAGGTGCCGCGCGGTGCGCGGCGCCCGCGCGAACCGCGCCGCCTCCTGCTGCAACTCGGTCACCGCGGGCAGCACGATCCGGCTCCGCTCCAGCACCAGTTCGCCCAGCGCGGTGGCCCGCACGCCGTGCCGTCCACGCTCGAACAGGGCGCCGCCCAGGGCCCGTTCGATCCGCTTGAGCTGTGCGCTCAGCGCGGGCTGCGCGAGACCGAGAGCCGTCGCCGCCCTGGTGAGGCTCCCGGCGTCGGCGATGGCCCGAACCGTCTTGAGATGCCGCAACTCCAGCTCCATGAGGTGAGCTTGCGGCGCGGGAGGAGCGAGGGCAAGAGTCTGGTACAGACCAGTGCGGGTTCCCTGGGCGGTGCGGTGGACGCCTCAGATGCGGTGCACCGTGTGCAGCGTCCTCGCGTACGTGCCCGTGCCGTCGAGGGTTGAGCTGCCGCCCAGGTCGGACATGGTCGGACCGTTGACCGTCTTGCGGCTGGAGAGGAAGCGGCGCCCGCCGGCGGTGTCCGCGCCGAGGTAGATGCCGACGTGGTCCGTCGTGGCGACCTCCTTGTCGTCGCCCGAGTCGGCGTTGAACAGGACGAGGTCACCGGGCTGGAGCTGCTCGGCGGCGGGCGGGTTGGTGCCGTCGGTCCGGGCGATGCGCACGCCGGGTGAGTGGTCCGCCATGTCCCGGGACTTGCGGGGCAGGCGGGTGCCGGAGGTGTCCTCGCCCGCGGCCAGCGGCACGCCCATGTGGTAGCCGTAGACCATGCGGGTGTAGCCGGAGCAGTCCAGGTTGCCGACCTGCTTGCTGGACGGGCCGGTGTGGGTGCCGTCCGGGAAGGTCCAGCCGCTGTTCATGTACTCGTGGAAGTCGGCGCCCTCGTAGCGGTATCCCTGCGGGTCCAGGTAGCCGTACCCCGCCTCGCCCATGACCTGCCTGCCCTCGGCCGGACCGGAACCGGCGACCACGGGCGACGCGCCGGCGAGGAACATGGCCGCGTGGGCGAGGACGTCCGGGGCCGTGGAACCGGCCCAGCCGCGCACGACCTTCTCCAGCTCCGGTGTCCAGGCGCCGTCGAAGGGCTCGGGCAGGACCCGTACCCAGTCGGAGTGGGTGACGACCGGCGGCGCCGCCCAGTTCGCGGCGTCCACCTGGAACCGGCTGACGAGCAGGGTCACCGGCAGGTTCGTACAGCCGCGGTTGGCGAGTGCGCGCAGGCCGACGCGGCCCTTGCCGAAGGTGGCGTCGGTGACGTCGAAGGCCCACCCGGACGGCTCCGCGCCGGCGGACCGCCAGGCCTTGGCCCGGATCCGGGTGCCCTCGCGGCGGACCCGTATCGTCCAGTCGGTGCCGGCGGGCACGCCGGTGGCGAGCGCCACGGCCGGGGCGAGCTGGGTGACCGTGTCGTCGGCCTCCTTCTCCAGCCTGAGCTGGACCTCGCCGGAGGTGGTGAAGGACAGCCGGGCCCGGTAGCTGTTGTGGGTGTCCTGGTAGCCGAAGGAGAGGGCGTAGGAGCAGGCGTCTCCGGTCGGCACCTTGTCGAACCGCGCGACGGAGCGTACGTCGACGTCGGTGATCTCGCCGTCCCGCAGGCTGGCGTGGCGGCTGGCGTAGTCGGTGGTCAGGGCGATGGCGCCGGTGCCCGGCACCACCGAGTAGTCGGTGTCCACCGGCCCGAGGGTGGACCAGCTCCCGCCGCCCGGGGAGGTGCCCCAGTACGTGCGGTCGTCGGCGGGCAGCGACGTGTCGGGCAGCGTCCGCGTGAAGTCGTCGACGAAGGGCTTCTTGTTCTCCGTGAACGTCCGCTGAGGGCCGGGCAGCAGCACGGTGCGGGCGCCGTGGGTCAGCAGCGCGACCCGTCTGCCGCCGGAGGTGACCTCGGTACGGGCCGGGGTGCCGGGCAACACGGTGGCGGTGAGCCGGGACTCCAGGGTGAGGCCGCTGAAGTACGAGGGGCCCAGGGGCGGGAGCGTCACGGAGGAACGGGCCGCGGTCAGACCGGCCGGCGCGGCGAGTGGGGCGACCGACGGGGTGGTCGGTGAGGCGGTCGGCGCGGTGGCGCGCGCGGGGGAGGCGGAGGCCGTACCGCCGAGCGGGACCGTGGCGGCCGAGGCCGCGAGGGCGGCGAGAACGCTGCGTCGCGAGGTGTTTGTCATGACCGTAATAAATCAGCTCGGCCAGTGGTGATGTGCGTCATCGGCGTAGATCGAAGTGCCGTCAGGGCACGTCACCCCCGTTGCTTTCGAGGAGTTCGCGGGTACGGCGCACCAGCGTCCGCCGTACGGAATCCGGCGACAGCACGCGCAGGGGGGTGCCGAGGCCCAGCAGATACGTGGTGAGTCCCTCGGCGTCCGGGCCGCCGACGTCGACGATCGTGGCGTCCGGGCCGTCGGGGCGGTGGACGCCCACGGTCGACGGGATCAGCCGCAGCGCCCGGTCCATGGGCACCGGGAGCCGGACCGTGGCGCGCAGCGGGTACGGCCCGGTGGCGGTGGCGCGGGAGACGAGGAGCGCCGGGTCGGGCGGCGGCTCGGTGAGCTCGACCGGCCGGCCCGTGGGCTGCAGCCGCTCGACCCGGTCGGCCCGGAAGGTCCGCCACTCGCCCCGCTCGACGTCCCGCGCGACGAAGTACCAGCGCCGCCCGGTGTGGACGAGGCGGTACGGGTCGACGTCCCGGACACTGGCGCGCCCCTCCCGGTCCCGGTACGCCATCCGGCCGCGCTCGGCCCGTCGGCAGGCGGCCGCCAGCTCCAGCAGCATGCCCGGCGCTATCTGAGCCTCACCGGACCTCGGCGTCTGCACGAAGGCGGCGTCCATGTCACCCAGCCGGTCCGCGACCCGCCCCGGCAGCACCTGGCGCAGTTTCAGCAGCGCCGACAGGGCGGCCTGGTCCCCGCCCAGCGCCCCGCTGAGCGCGGCCTCCCGCAGCCCGACGGCCACGGCGAGGGCCTCCTCGTCGTCGAGGATGAGCGGCGGCGTCCGCGTGCCGGGGCGCAGCCGGTAGCCGCCCCACGGCCCGGGGTCGGAGTCGACGGCGTACCCCAGCTCCCGCAACCGGGCGATGTCCCGGCGCACCGTGCGCTCCGTGACCTCGATCCGCTCGGCCAGCTCACCGCAGGTCCAGGCGGGACGGACGGCGAGCAGGGAGACCAGCCGCAGCAGCCGGGCGGAAGTACTGAGCACGTTGCCGGAGTCTTCCACAACACGGGTACGTGACCAGGACCGAACCTGTCCTGGTCACGTCCTACGGTTCCTCCATGACCACCACGGAGAACACCTCGGCACCCGTCGCGTTCCGCTACTCGGCCGTCACCTTCGACTGCCCCGACCCCGCCGAACTGGCCCGCTTCTACGGCGAGGCCCTCGCCCTGCCCGTCGTCCACTCCACCGACGACTTCGTCCTGCTCGGCGGCGCGCAGGACGGCGCGGCCGGCCTCGGCTTCAACCGCCTGGCCGACTACCGCCGCCCCACCTGGCCGGACCCCGCCCAGGAGAAGCAGGCCCACATCGACCTCGGCGTCGACGACCTGGACGCGGCGGAGGCCCGCCTGCTGGCCCTCGGTGCGACCAAGCCCGACTTCCAGCCGGCGCCGGACCGGTGGCGGGTGCTGCTGGATCCGGCGGGGCATCCGTTCTGCGTGTCGACGGTGGCGTGACAGGAGAGTGCCCTGTGTGCGAGGCCGACCTATTCGCTCTCGAAGATCGCTTCGGCCGATGACGCGGTTACGGCACGCGCGAGCCAGTCGCGGAGAACTTCCGGGTCGCCGCATTCCGTGATGCGCGTGCGGACGTCGTCGGAGATGTCGAGGCCGCGCTGTCGCAGGACGAGCAGGATGTCCTGGGCGCCCTGCTGGGCGCGCCCCTCGTCGCGGATTTCTTCGGAGATGTAGGACTTGTAGAAGGAGAGGTCCACGGCCACCAGGTTCCTCCAGAGGTGCTTGGCCGGGTGGTTGCCCAGGCCCTGTGCGGTGAATTCGACGATGGGGTCCGCGAGGGCTTCGGGCGCGTCCCGCAACGCTGTGGACAGGGCCTTCAGTATCGCATTGACGACCGGCTCGGCGGCGTGTGTGATGGCCGCCAAGCTGGCGAGAACCAGGTCGGCGCGGGCCTCCTCCGGGTCGGTGATCACTGGCATGTTGTGCGGGCCGGCGACAAGAGGGCGCAGGGTCAGGGTGGGCATGTGAGGCGGCCCGCTGCTCACCGCCTGCTGGGCCCATTTGGCTGTGCTGTAGTCCTGACAGACGACCAGGAGCACTGCGGGCAGCCGGTACTTCGTCCACAGGTATGAGACGTAGTACGCCCAGCTCGCGGGCTTGTCCGGGTCCTTCCTGCCCTGAGCCTCGACGGCCAGGAGGAACGAGCCCTGCTCTGCGGTCTCGAAGCGCAGGAGCGTGTCCACGCGGCGTTCGACGGGGCTGGCCTCGGTGAGGTCGGTCGGCAGCGCGGTAGCCCCGATGGGCTTCGGGAGGTCGATCCCGAGGAAGCGTGAGACGCGACTGAACAGTCCGGGGTCGTGCTGGAAGATGCGGTGCATCGCCTCGTGGGGCGGGCTGACCATGTGTTTCCTTACCGGAATGAGCGGCGTTGGCAGTCGCGGCAGAGGGCTTCGGTCTCGGGGGCGCGGAAGGCGTGGTCGCAGCCGTCGCAGTTGCGCAGTTCGTGGCGGGGCGGCGGGGGCGTGGCCGCGGAGGGCGCACGGAACGGGGGCGGGGGCGGCAACTTCTCGGTGAGGCGGTGGGCGAGGAGGGCTGCGGGGCGTCGCAGGGGATCGTCCGGCAGGTCGGAGATCAGGGCTTGGCGTACGGCGGTGGAGGCGACGTCCCGTTCCAGCCAGGCGGCGACGCCGGGGGCCAGGTGGGCGGTGTCGGTCTCGGACAGCAGCAGGCGGGGGTCGTGTCGGCGCAGGGTGGTGAGGAGGTCGGTGGCCTGCTGGAGGAGCGCGGGGGCGGTGCAGCTGGGCTGCGGTACGGCGGGGAGGGCCTTGCGGATGCCGGTGCGAGGCGGGTGGGGCGGGGCCGCTTGCCCCGGGGGGCCTTCTGCCGGGCGCGGCGGCACTGTCGGGCGGGCGGGCCGGACCGGACGGTCGGGGCAGCCGGTGTCGGCCGGCTCGCGGCGGGGTGTCTTCGGCTGGTTGCAGGAGACCGTGCGGGTGACGATGCGGCCGGTGGAGGTGCGTACGCGTTCGCGGCGCAGGTAGCCGTGGGCCTCCAGCTCGCGCAGGGCGGCGGCGATGCGGGTCGGGCCCTCCGGGAAGCGTGCGGCGAGCGACTTGATGTCGGCGCCCGTGCCGGTCGGGAGCGACTGGATGTGGCAGCCGAGGCCGATCGCGAGCAGCGACAGCTCCCTGTGCTGGACCAGGTGGTTGCCGATCACCACGAAGCGGGTGGTGTGGCGGGTGTTCTCGTGGATGACGCCGCCGCCGTGACGACGCGGACGGGTCGGATTGTCGGCAGGGGCTGACTGGGCGCGCGAGGGCGCGCTAGGGTTTTGGGTACCCATCAGGAAGGCCTCATCTTCCTCGGTGGTCAGGCCCTCGCACTGGGATTGCCGTCCCGGCGGGGGCCGAAGTCTTTTTGCGGTTGTGTGCGCTGAGCGTAGGGGAGTCGGGGGCTCGAAAATCCAGCTGAGCCGGTGATGTTCACCCGCCCGAGTGATTGCGCGCCTCGGGCGGGAGGGGTGGGGCTTGGTGGGGTTCTTTTCCCCGAGTTCTTTTTATGGGTAAGGCACCGACGGCACCGCGACCTCAGAACGTGGGTCCCGGTGGCGTGAAGCGCAGTTCGGCCCAGACGGTCTTGCGCGGAAAGCGGTCCTCCGTTACTCCCCAACGGTCCGCCAGCCCTTCGACGAGCAGCAGGCCACGGCCGGATTCCGCGTCGGGAGCGGGAGTCCGGAGGTGGGGCAGCTCTTCGCCCCGGGTGTCGGTGACCTCGATGCGGAGGGTGTCGCCGACGACGTAGAGGGTGAGCCGGAAATCGCGGCCGGGGACGCGCCCGTGGGTCGCCGCGTTGCCGGCCAGCTCGGCGACGAGGAGGCGTGCCGGGTCCAGGGGCAGCCCCCAGGTGCGGAGCTGCTCGGTCGCGAGCAGGCGGGCGAGGCGGGCGCCGCGCGGGGTGGGGGAGAGCTGCACGCTGAAGTTGCGGACAGAGGTCGTGAGTTCGGCGGATTTCTGGTTCACGTCACTCAGCGTGGCGTCGTGTGCGTACCGTGAGAAGTGACTCAGCGGGTACGTACGGTGACTGTCCGGTGGTTGTCCGGTGTGTCCGGGGCTGTCACGACGGTCAGTACGGGTAGGGCGCTGGTGCATCCCGAGCGGCCACAACGGAGAGGTACGGCATGACAGTCGAGGCGGACACGGATCGACTCAAGAGCGAGGCGGATGAGCCAGGGTGGGAGGTCGACCCGGACGACGAGTGGGGAGTCGCCGTCATCACAACCGTCGGGCGGCAATTGAAGCTGCGTCGCGAGGCGGTGGGGATGCGGGCCGCTGAGTTCGGGACGGTGGTCGGGTACGGCGAAGACATGGTCTACAAGATCGAGGGTGGCAAGCGGATTCCCCGACGGGAGTACCTGGACAAGGCTGATGAGGCGCTGGACGCGGGCGGGCTCATCGCGGCGGCGTGGGAGGACGTGAAGAAGGTCCGGTACCCAAAGAAGGTGCGTGAGCTGGGGAAGTTGGAGGCCAAGGCGGTCGAGATCGGCGTGTACGAGTGCAACATCGTCGCGGGGCTGTTGCAGACCCCGGAGCACGCCCGAGCTGTGATCGAGGCGGCGCAGCCGCCGTACTCGCCGGACGACGTGGAACGCATGGTGGCCGCCCGGCTCGCGCGGCGTTCCGTCTTCGAACGGTCCCCCGCTCCGGCGCTCAGCTTCGTCCTGGAAGAAGGGGTGTTGCGTCGCCCTATCGGGGGGACAATGGCCTGGCGTCAGCAACTCGAACGACTGTTGGAGGTCGGGAGATTGCACAACGTCGTGCTCCAGGTGATGCCGATGAACTGCGAGACCCACTCCGGGATGGACGGCAGGATCGAGCTGCTCAAGTTCGCGGATGGCACGGCGGTCGGCCGTGCGGACGGTGCCTTCAGCGGGCGGCCGACTTCGGACCCCAAACACCTGCGCATCCTTGACCTGCGATATGGCACGATCCGGGCACAGGCACTCTCGCCACGGGAGTCGCTGGCCTTCATCGAACAACTGCTGGGAGAGACATGATCCGCAAGACCACCGCCGGGGAAGCGTCCGAGCTGGCGTGGTTCAAGAGCAGCTACAGCGGCGGCAACGACGGTGAGTCCTGCGTCGAGCTGGCCCTCACCCCCGGCACCATCCACATCCGCGACTCCAAGACCGTAGAGGGGCCCCGCCTGTCCGTCACTCCCCGCGCCTGGGCGATCTTCCTCCCGTACGCGTCGGAGAGCTGACCGACGCCTCGCCGACATCCTGCGTCCCCACGACGCCGAGCAGATCCAGCAGCCCCGCGCTGTCCGTCCCGACCGCCGGTGTGAACCAGAGCAGCCGCTGACGTCCGTCCTCGCTGAACAGGTTGAGGCAGTTGACCTCGATCACGCCGAGAGTGGGGTGGACGATGCGTTTGCGGTCGTCCCGCCGGAAGGCCACGTCATGGTCGGCCCACAGCGCCGCGAACTCGGGGGAGACGCCGAGCAGCGTACGGATCATCGAGCCGACCTCGGGGTCCTTCGCGTCCCTGCGCGCCGCGGCGGCCCGCAGATCCGCGACGAAGGCGCGGGACTGGCTCTCGTGGTCGGCCTCGGGATGCAGGCGCCGGGTG
Organism: Streptomyces lancefieldiae; assembly: GCF_031845825.1. Lineage (NCBI taxonomy): Bacteria > Bacillati > Actinomycetota > Actinomycetes > Kitasatosporales > Streptomycetaceae > Streptomyces > Streptomyces lancefieldiae. The sequence continues at coordinate 58,023 of NZ_JAVRFH010000006.1, forward strand.
TCGGGCTCGGTGAACCACCGGTGGACGAAGCTCGCCCGGGGCCCCCGGAAACCTGACTGGTCCCCGACCAGCGCCACGGCGAGCGGATTCTGTACGAGGGTGACGTGCAGGTCGGTGATCACCTGTGCCGGGGTCGACGTCAGACGGCCGAGCAGGTCGAGCATGCCGGGGTGCACGTGCGAGGCGGCCCCGCCCTGCACGGGCACCGGGCGCTCCGCGAGCCGGTAGAGGTAGTCCCGCTCGTCGGCGGACAGCCGCAGCGCCCTCGCCAGCGCGGCGATCATCTGCTCGGACGGCTGGGATCCGGCGCCGCGCTCCAGCTCGTTGTAGTAGTCCACCGACGCCCCGGCGAGCTGGGCGACCTCCTCGCGGCGCAGCCCCGGCACCCGGCGCCGGGGACCGGTCGGGAGTCCGACGTCGGCCGGGCGGATGCGCTCCCTCCGCGATCGCAGGAAGGCCCCCAGCTCGGCGTACTTCACAGCTGCCATGGCCCCCATTCTGCGCCCGGCCGGGGTCGGCGACCCAGGGGATGACATCCCCTGGTTGCGCGGGCCGATGCCGCGCATCGTGGAGGACATGACCACGAGCACGAACACCGACACGAACCAGGACACCCCCGCACCGGCGGACGTACGGGTCGCCGTCGTCACCGGCGGATCACGCGGCATCGGCCGGGCGGTGTCCCGCAAGCTCGCCCGGGACGGCCTGGCCGTCGTCGTGAACTACGCCCGCGACGCGGCCTCCGCCGAGGAGACGGTGGCGGCGATCACCGCCGACGGCGGGCGCGCGATCGCCGTACGGGCGGACGTGGCGGAGGAGAAGGAGGTCGCCGCGCTGTTCGAGCGGGCGGAGGAGGAGTTCGGCGGCGTCGACGTGGTCGTGAACGCGGCCGGGCGGATGGTCCTGGCACCCATCGCCGACCTCGACCTGGCGGCGTTCGACGCCGTGCACCGCACCAACGTCCGCGGCACCTTCGTCGTCGCCCAGCAGGCCGCCCGGCGCCTGCGCGCGGGCGGCTCGTTCGTGGGGTTCTCGACGTCCGTCGTCGGCACGCAGTTCCCCGCCTACGGCGCGTACGCGGCCAGCAAGGGCGCCGTGGAGGCGATGACGCTGATCCTCGCCCGCGAGCTGCGCGGGCGGGACATCACCGTGAACACCGTCGCGCCCGGCCCCACGGCCACGGACCTGTTCCTCGAGGGCAAGACGCCCGAGCGGATCGACGAGCTCGCCAAGATCCCGCCCCTGGAGAGGCTGGGCACCCCGGAGGACATCGCCGCCGTGGTCGCCTTCCTCGCCGGCCCGGAGGGGCACTGGGTGAACGGCCAGATCCTGCGCGCCAACGGCGGCATGGTCTGACGCGTCACCCACCACCACGAGCACCACACCACCACCTCTCAGGAGATCAGCCATGCCTTTCGCCCACTTCAAGGTCCCCGCGGGCACCATCAGCGCCGAGGACAAGAAGAAGATCGTCGAGCGCACCACCGACCTGTACGCGGAGATCTACGGCGAGCGGGCCCGTCCCACCACCGTCGTCCTCGTCGACGAGGTCCCCGACGGCGGCTGGGGCGTCGCCGGCAACGTCCTCACCGCCGCGATGCTCAACGGGGACGCGTGACAGGGCTCGGAGACCATCCGCTTCCTGAAAGCGCACTATCACCCGATATGAGATAGTCGGGTCTCACATAGTGGTCGCACTCTGTACCGGGTGCTGGCCAGGACGTTTACATGCGCGTAACACTTAAGTGTCCCGCGCGCGGCAACGGCGCCGAGCGCCCCTCACCGGACCGACCGGACGGGCCGTAGCCCCCCGTCCGGCAGGACTCCGGTGTCAGCCGTGCCAGAAAGGGCCCCTGTGACGACGCGAAGCGAGACCAGGACCGCGCTCGACCACCTCCTCACGGAGATCGAACACCGCAACCCCGCCCAGCCGGAGTTCCACCAGGCCGCCCACGAGGTCCTGGAAACGCTGGCACCGGTGCTCGCGGCCCGGCCCGAGTACGCCGAGCCGGGCCTCGTCGAGCGGCTGGTCGAGCCGGAGCGGCAGGTCATCTTCCGGGTGCCGTGGCAGGACGACCAGGGGCGCGTCCACGTCAACCGGGGCTTCCGCGTCGAGTTCAACAGCGCGCTGGGCCCGTACAAGGGCGGTCTGCGCTTCCACCCCTCCGTCAACCTGGGCGTCATCAAGTTCCTGGGCTTCGAGCAGGTCTTCAAGAACGCGCTGACCGGCCTCGGCATCGGCGGCGGCAAGGGCGGCAGCGACTTCGACCCGCACGGGCGCAGCGACGCGGAGGTCATGCGGTTCTGCCAGTCGTTCATGACGGAGCTGTACCGGCACATCGGCGAGCACACCGACGTCCCGGCGGGCGACATCGGCGTCGGCGGCCGGGAGATCGGCTACCTCTTCGGCCAGTACCGCCGGATCACCAACCGCTGGGAGGCCGGCGTCCTCACCGGCAAGGGCGCGGGCTGGGGCGGCTCGCTGATCCGCCCGGAGGCCACCGGCTACGGCAACGTCCTCTTCGCGGCGGCGATGCTGCGCGAGCGCGGCGAGGACCTGGAGGGCCAGACGGCGGTCGTCTCGGGCTCCGGGAACGTCGCGATCTACACGATCGAGAAGCTGGCCGCCCTCGGCGCGAACGCCGTGACCTGCTCGGACTCCTCCGGCTACGTCGTCGACGAGAAGGGCATCGACCTGGACCTGCTGAAGCAGGTCAAGGAGGTCGAGCGCGGTCGCGTCGACACGTACGCCGAGCGCCGGGGCGCCTCGGCCCGCTTCGTGCCCGGCGGCCGCGTCTGGGAGGTCCCGGCGGACCTGGCCCTCCCGTCGGCCACGCAGAACGAGCTGGACGAGAACGACGCCGCCACCCTCGTCCGCAACGGCGTGAAGGCGGTCTCCGAGGGCGCCAACATGCCGACGACGCCCGAGGCCGTCCACCTGCTCCAGCGCGCGGGCGTCGCCTTCGGCCCCGGCAAGGCGGCCAACGCGGGCGGCGTCGCGGTCAGCGCCCTGGAGATGGCGCAGAACCACGCCCGTACGTCGTGGACGGCGCAGCGGGTCGAGGAGGAGCTGACCCGCATCATGAACGACATCCACACCACCTGCCACGAGACCGCCGACCGCTACGGCGCCCCCGGCGACTACGTGACGGGCGCGAACATCGCCGGCTTCGAGCGCGTGGCCGACGCGATGCTGGCGCAGGGCGTCATCTGACGTTCGGCGGGCATCGTGTGAACCGGAGCAGAAGCCTCCGCCAACACCCTGGGGAGGGTGGGCGGAGGCTCGCCCGAACCCCACCGCCCGCTCCAGCCCCGCGCCGGCCGGCAAGCGCGCGGGCGGACACCTGTACGTCATCGACGGCATCCGCCTGCTCGCATGCTGAGCCGCCTGATCCACCGCTTCTTGGAACGGCCGGTGCCACGCTGCTCAAGAAGGGGCCGGACGCGCCGTTCGCACGGCTGCGGAACGCGGAGAACGGCCGGGCCGGCTGAGCCGCAACCCGTCCCCGCGTGTACCCATCGGTGACGTGGGGTACAGTCATCCGCTTCGATTGGCCAGCCCCGCGTCCCGTATGGCAGACTAGCGGGGTTGCTCGGTCGAGTGCCGATGCTGCGCGCCTCCCGCCGGGGGGACCGGAAGCGAGTCCCACAGTACTCGTCGCCTCTGATCAGGGGCGGACGTACGGGAATCTTCCGGGAAGCGTCAGCGGGGTGCAGGCCAGGCACCCGGTGGGCCTCTCGCCCCCGGCCCGCGGTTCCGGAAGGGTCCGCACTCCCATGCAGGGAAGTCCCGAAGAGGGACATCCGTGTCAGCGAGGGTGCGACACGCCCGACCGCGTGGGTCGGAGGGGGAGCGGAATGGACAAGGACCACCGGGTCCAGAGCGTTACGAGAGACAGGACTACGAAGTAGCCATGGCGGGACAGAAGATCCGCATCCGGCTCAAGGCCTACGACCACGAGGTCATCGACTCTTCGGCGAAGAAGATCGTCGAGACGGTGACTCGCACTGGTGCGTCGGTCGCGGGCCCGGTGCCGCTGCCCACTGAGAAGAACGTGTACTGCGTCATCAAGTCGCCGCACAAGTACAAGGACTCGCGCGAGCACTTCGAGATGCGCACGCACAAGCGCCTGATCGACATCCTCGACCCGACCCCCAAGACCGTTGACTCTCTGATGCGACTCGACCTCCCGGCCGGTGTCGACATCGAGATCAAGCTCTGAGGCCGGTGATCTGAAGATGACCAAGCAGATCAAGGGCATCCTGGGCGAGAAGCTCGGCATGACGCAGGTGTGGGACGAGAACAACCGCGTTGTTCCCGTCACCGTCGTCAAGGCCGGGCCCAACGTCGTCACCCAGGTCCGCACGAACGATGTCGACGGCTACGAGTCCGTCCAGATCGCCTTCGGCGAGATCGACCCGCGCAAGGTGAACAAGCCCCTCAAGGGCCACTTCGCCAAGGCCGACGTCACCCCCCGCCGCCACCTCGTCGAGATCCGTACGGCCGACGCCGCCGAGTACACGCTCGGTCAGGAAGTCACCGCCGAGGTCTTCGAGGCCGGCATCAAGGTCGACGTGACCGGCAAGAGCAAGGGCAAGGGCTTCGCCGGTGTCATGAAGCGTCACAACTTCAAGGGCCTCGGCGCCGGACACGGCACCCAGCGCAAGCACCGCTCGCCCGGTTCCATCGGTGGCTGCGCCACCCCGGGCCGCGTGTTCAAGGGCCTCCGCATGGCCGGCCGCATGGGCAACGAGCGGGTCACCACCCAGAACCTGACCGTCCACGCCGTTGACGCGGAGAAGGGTCTGCTGCTCATCAAGGGCGCGGTTCCCGGTCCGAACGGCGGCCTCGTCCTGGTCCGCACCGCGGCCAAGGGGGCCTGAGGTAACCGATGAGCACTGTTGACATCCTTTCGCCGGCGGGCGACAAGGCCGGGACCGTCGAACTCCCCGCGGAGATCTTCGACGTCGAGAAGGTCAGCATCCCGCTGATCCACCAGGTCGTCGTCGCACAGCTGGCCGCTGCCCGCCAGGGCACGCACAAGACCAAGACCCGCGGTGAAGTCCGTGGTGGCGGCAAGAAGCCGTACCGCCAGAAGGGCACCGGCCGCGCCCGTCAGGGCTCGACCCGCGCGCCGCAGTTCGCCGGTGGTGGCGTCGTGCACGGTCCCGTGCCGCGCGACTACTCGCAGCGCACCCCGAAGAAGATGAAGGCTGCCGCCCTGCGTCACGCCCTCACCGACCGGGCGCGTCACAACCGCATCCACGTCGTCTCCGGCGTCGTCGAGGGTGACAACCCGTCGACGAAGGCCGCCCGGACGCTGTTCGGCAAGATCTCGGAGCGCAAGAACCTGCTCCTGGTCGTCGACCGCGCCGACGAGGCCGCGTGGCTGTCCGCCCGCAACCTGCCCCAGATCCACATCCTGGAGCCGGGCCAGCTGAACACGTACGACGTTCTCGTCTCGGACGACGTGGTCTTCACCCAGGCCGCTTTCGAGTCCTTCGTGTCTGGCGCGCCTCAGTCGCAGGCTGCTGACACCGAAGGGAGCGAGGCCTGATGGCTACCCGTCACCCGAGCATCGCCTCGAAGGCCGCCAAGGCCGCCAAGGCCGCGCGCGTCGCCAAGGCGCGCCGCCACGAGGCCGAGGGCAAGAACACCGTCGTCACCCCGGCCAGCAAGGCGTTCACGGACCCCCGTGACGTGCTGCTGAAGCCGGTCGTGTCCGAGAAGAGCTACGCGCTCCTCGACGAGAACAAGTACACGTTCATCGTCGCGCCGGGCTCCAACAAGACCCAGATCAAGGAGGCCGTCCAGGCGGTCTTCTCGGTCAAGGTCACCGGGGTCAACACGATCAACCGCCAGGGCAAGCGCAAGCGGACCCGCACCGGCTTCGGCAAGCGTGCCGACAGCAAGCGCGCGATCGTGACCCTTGCCGAGGGCGACCGTATCGACATCTTCGGCGGTCCGACCTCCTGACGGAGGTCCGGATCGTCCGGAATCGGACGAGGACTGAGAAATGGGAATCCGCAAGTACAAGCCGACGACGCCGGGCCGCCGTGGCTCCTCCGTCGCCGACTTCGTCGAGGTCACGCGGTCCACGCCGGAGAAGTCGCTGGTCCGCCCGCTGCACAGCAAGGGCGGCCGTAACAACGCCGGTCGTGTGACCGTTCGCCACCAGGGTGGCGGACACAAGCGCGCCTACCGCGTGATCGACTTCCGTCGTCACGACAAGGACGGCGTGCCGGCGAAGGTCGCGCACATCGAGTACGACCCCAACCGCACCGCGCGCATCGCGCTGCTGCACTACGCCGACGGCGAGAAGCGCTACATCCTCGCCCCGCGCAACCTGCAGCAGGGTGACCGCGTCGAGAACGGTCCCGGGGCCGACATCAAGCCGGGCAACAACCTGGCCCTCCGCAACATCCCGGTCGGTACCACGATCCACGCGATCGAGCTCCGTCCCGGTGGCGGTGCCAAGTTCGCCCGCTCCGCCGGTGCCTCCGTGCAGCTGCTCGCGAAGGAGGGCTCGATGGCCCACCTGCGCATGCCGTCCGGAGAGATCCGCCTGGTCGACGTGCGCTGCCGCGCCACCGTCGGCGAGGTCGGCAACGCCGAGCAGAGCAACATCAACTGGGGCAAGGCGGGCCGCAAGCGGTGGCTGGGCGTTCGCCCGACCGTCCGTGGTGTGGTCATGAACCCGGTGGACCACCCGCACGGTGGTGGTGAGGGCCGGACCTCCGGTGGTCGCCACCCCGTGTCCCCGTGGGGCAAGAAGGAAGGCCGTACTCGTTCGCCCAAGAAGGCGTCGAACAAGTACATCGTCCGCCGCCGCAAGACGAACAAGAAGCGCTAAGGACGGGTTGAGATGCCTCGTAGCTTGAAGAAGGGACCCTTCGTCGACGACCACCTGATCAAGAAGGTGGACACGCAGAACGAAGCCGGTACCAAGAACGTCATCAAGACCTGGTCCCGTCGCTCGATGATCGTCCCGGCGATGCTCGGCCACACGATCGCGGTGCACAACGGCAAGACCCACATCCCGGTGTTTGTCACCGAGTCCATGGTCGGCCACAAGCTCGGCGAGTTCTCGCCGACGCGCACCTTCCGGGGTCACGTCAAGGACGACCGGAAGTCGAAGCGCCGCTAGTCAGCGGGGTGTGAAAGACCATGACAAACACTGAAGGGACAACCATGGAAGCCAGGGCCCAGGCGCGGTACATCCGCGTCACGCCCATGAAGGCCCGCCGCGTGGTGGACCTCATCCGTGGCATGGATGCCACGGAGGCTCAGGCGGTCCTGCGTTTCGCCCCGCAGGCCGCGAGCGTGCCGGTCGGCAAGGTGCTGGACAGCGCCATTGCCAACGCCGCGCACAACTACGACCACACCGACGCCGACAGCCTCTACATCTCCGAGGCGTACGTCGACGAGGGCCCGACCCTGAAGCGGTTCCGTCCGCGCGCCCAGGGCCGCGCCTACCGGATCCGCAAGCGGACCAGCCACATCACCGTGGTCGTCAGCAGCAAGGAAGGAACCCGGTAATGGGCCAGAAGGTTAACCCGCATGGGTTCCGGCTCGGTGTCACGACCGACTTCAAGTCGCGTTGGTACGCCGACAAGCTGTACAAGGACTACGTCAAGGAAGACGTCGCCATCCGTCGGATGATGACGTCCGGCATGGAGCGCGCCGGCATCTCCAAGGTCGAGATCGAGCGCACCCGTGACCGCGTCCGCGTGGACATCCACACGGCTCGTCCGGGCATCGTCATCGGCCGCCGCGGCGCCGAGGCCGACCGCATCCGCGGCGACCTCGAGAAGCTCACCGGCAAGCAGGTCCAGCTGAACATCCTCGAGGTCAAGAACCCCGAGACGGACGCTCAGCTCGTGGCCCAGGCCGTCGCCGAGCAGCTCTCCTCCCGCGTCTCCTTCCGTCGGGCCATGCGCAAGAGCATGCAGTCCGCCATGAAGGCCGGCGCCAAGGGCATCAAGATCCAGTGCGGTGGCCGCCTCGGCGGCGCCGAGATGTCCCGCTCGGAGTTCTACCGCGAGGGCCGTGTGCCCCTGCACACGCTCCGCGCGAACGTGGACTACGGCTTCTTCGAGGCCAAGACGACCTTCGGCCGCATCGGTGTGAAGGTCTGGATCTACAAGGGCGACGTCAAGAACATCGCCGAGGTCCGCGCCGAGAACGCTGCCGCCCGTGCGGGTAACCGCCCGGCCCGCGGTGGCGCCGACCGTCCGGCCCGTGGTGGCCGCGGTGGCGAGCGGCGCGGTCGCAAGCCGCAGCAGCAGTCGGCTCCGGCCGCCGAGGCCCCCAAGGCCGAGGCGCCCGCCGCTGCCGCTCCGGCTGAGAGCACCGGAACGGAGGCCTGACCGAAATGCTGATCCCCCGTAGGGTCAAGCACCGCAAGCAGCACCACCCGAAGCGCCGTGGTCAGGCCAAGGGCGGTACGACGGTTGCGTTCGGCGAGTACGGCATCCAGGCCCTCACGCCGGCGTACGTGACCAACCGCCAGATCGAGGCGGCCCGTATCGCGATGACCCGCCACATCAAGCGTGGCGGCAAGGTCTGGATCAACATCTACCCGGACCGCCCGCTCACGAAGAAGCCGGCCGAGACCCGCATGGGTTCCGGTAAGGGTTCTCCCGAGTGGTGGATCGCGAACGTGCACCCGGGCCGGGTCATGTTCGAGCTGTCCTACCCCAACGAGAAGATCGCCCGTGAGGCGCTGACTCGTGCGGCCCACAAGCTGCCGATGAAGTGCCGGATCGTCAAGCGCGAGGCAGGTGAAGCGTGATGTCGGCCGGTACCAAGGCGTCCGAGCTGCGCGAGCTGGGCAACGAGGAGCTTCTCGCGAAGCTCCGCGAGGCCAAGGAAGAGCTGTTCAACCTCCGCTTCCAGGCGGCGACGGGTCAGCTCGAGAACCACGGTCGGCTCAAGGCCGTCCGTAAGGACATCGCGCGGATCTACACCCTGATGCGTGAGCGCGAGCTGGGCATCGAGACGGTGGAGAGCGCCTGATGAGCGAGAGCAACGTGACTGAGAACACCGAGGCACGCGGATTCCGCAAGACGCGCGAGGGTCTGGTCGTCAGCGACAAGATGGACAAGACCGTCGTCGTCGCCGTCGAGGACCGCGTCAAGCACGCGCTGTACGGCAAGGTCATCCGCCGTACCAACAAGCTCAAGGCTCACGACGAGCAGAACGCCGCGGGTGTCGGCGACCGCGTCCTCCTCATGGAGACCCGGCCGCTGTCCGCGACGAAGCGCTGGCGCGTCGTCGAGGTCCTCGAGAAGGCCAAGTAATTCCTGCGGTAATCCCCGCAGGTCAGTTCCGCCAGGCTCCGGGAGCCGCTCACTGAGCGGCTCCCGGGGAACCGGCAGACAAACAGGAGATAGACGTGATCCAGCAGGAGTCGCGGCTGCGTGTCGCCGACAACACGGGTGCGAAGGAAGTCCTCTGCATCCGTGTGCTCGGTGGCTCGGGCCGCCGCTACGCGGGTATCGGTGACGTCATCGTCGCCACCGTCAAGGACGCGATCCCCGGTGGCAACGTGAAGAAGGGTGACGTCGTCAAGGCGGTCATCGTTCGCACCGTCAAGGAGCGCCGCCGTCCGGACGGCTCGTACATCCGCTTCGACGAGAACGCCGCCGTCATTCTGAAGAACGACGGCGACCCTCGTGGCACCCGTATCTTCGGCCCGGTGGGCCGTGAGCTGCGCGAGAAGAAGTTCATGAAGATCATCTCCCTCGCGCCGGAGGTGCTGTGAGCATGAAGATCAAGAAGGGCGACCTGGTCCAGGTCATCACCGGTAAGGACAAGGGCAAGCAGGGCAAGGTCATCGCGGCCTTCCCCCGCGAGGACCGCGTCCTGGTCGAGGGTGTCAACCGGGTCAAGAAGCACACCAAGGCCGGGCCGACCGCTCGCGGTTCGCAGGCCGGCGGCATCGTCACCACCGAGGCGCCGATCCACGTCTCCAACGTCCAGCTGGTCGTGGAGAAGGACGGCAACAAGGTCGTGACGCGCGTCGGTTACCGCTTCGACGACGAAGGCAACAAGATCCGCGTTGCCAAGCGGACGGGTGAGGACATCTGATGACGACCACCACCACTCCGCGTCTGAAGACGAAGTACCGCGAGGAGATCGCGGGCAAGCTGCGTGAGGAGTTCTCCTACGAGAACGTCATGCAGATCCCCGGCCTCGTCAAGATCGTGGTCAACATGGGTGTGGGCGACGCCGCCCGCGACTCCAAGCTGATCGAGGGCGCCATCCGCGACCTCACCACGATCACCGGTCAGAAGCCGGCCGTCACCAAGGCCCGCAAGTCCATCGCGCAGTTCAAGCTGCGTGAGGGCCAGCCGATCGGTGCCCACGTCACGCTCCGTGGCGACCGCATGTGGGAGTTCCTGGACCGCACCCTGTCGCTCGCGCTGCCGCGCATCCGCGACTTCCGCGGCCTGTCCCCCAAGCAGTTCGACGGCCGTGGCAACTACACCTTCGGTCTCACGGAGCAGGTCATGTTCCACGAGATCGACCAGGACAAGATCGACCGCGTCCGGGGTATGGACATCACCGTGGTCACCACGGCGACCAACGACGCTGAGGGCCGCGCGCTCCTTCGTCACCTCGGCTTCCCGTTCAAGGAGGCGTGAGCGAGATGGCGAAGAAGGCTCTGATCGCTAAGGCTGCTCGCAAGCCCAAGTTCGGTGTGCGTGGCTACACCCGCTGCCAGCGCTGCGGCCGCCCGCACTCCGTCTACCGCAAGTTCGGCCTGTGCCGCGTGTGCCTTCGTGAGATGGCTCACCGTGGCGAGCTGCCGGGCGTGACCAAGAGCTCCTGGTAATCCGGTAATTCCGGGTTATTCAGGCTCTCGGTAAGCATCTGGGTCGGCAGAGGTCCGGCTCCCCATGCCTTAGGCTGGTGGGGTTGGGCGTCTGCCGCCCGTACGACTTACTACGCCGTAGGTCCACCGCGCCGCACCCGTCCCGTCTCGGATCGGGGAGAGGGATGGCGCACCAGGAAACCCCGGCGAGAGAGGCCGAAGGCCAATTCATGACCATGACTGATCCGATCGCAGACATGCTTACGCGTCTGCGGAACGCGAACTCGGCGTACCACGACTCCGTGACGATGCCGGCGTCCAAGATCAAGTCTCACATCGCGGAGATCCTCCAGCAGGAGGGCTTCATCACGGGCTGGAAGGTCGAGGACGCCGAGGTCGGCAAGAACCTCGTTCTCGAGCTGAAGTTCGGCCCGAACCGTGAGCGCTCCATCGCGGGCATCAAGCGGATCTCCAAGCCCGGTCTCCGGGTGTACGCGAAGTCCACCAACCTGCCCAAGGTGCTGGGTGGCCTCGGCGTGGCGATCATCTCCACGTCACACGGGCTCCTCACCGACAAGCAGGCCGGCAAGAAGGGCGTGGGTGGGGAAGTCCTCGCCTACGTCTGGTAGCGGAAGGGAACGGAGGAAACAGCTATGTCGCGCATCGGCAAGCTCCCCATCGCGGTTCCCGCCGGCGTGGACGTCACCATCGACGGCCGTACGGTCTCGGTCAAGGGCCCGAAGGGCTCGCTGACTCACACCGTCGTGGCGCCGATCGACATCGCCAAGGGTGAGGACGGCGTTCTGAACGTCACCCGCCCCAACGACGAGCGTCAGAGCAAGGCCCTGCACGGCCTGTCCCGCACGCTGGTGGCGAACATGATCACCGGCGTGACCCAGGGTTACGTGAAGAAGCTCGAGATCAGCGGTGTCGGTTACCGCGTGCTCGCCAAGGGTTCGAACCTGGAGTTCTCCCTCGGCTACAGCCACCCGATCACCGTCGAGGCCCCCGAGGGCATCACCTTCAAGGTGGAGTCCCCGACCCGCTTCTCGGTCGAGGGCATCGACAAGCAGAAGGTCGGCGAGGTTGCGGCCAACATCCGCAAGCTGCGCAAGCCCGACCCGTACAAGGCCAAGGGCGTCAAGTACGAGGGCGAAGTCATCCGCCGCAAGGTCGGAAAGGCGGGTAAGTAAGCCATGGCATACGGACAGAAGATCCTCAAGGGCGACGCCTACAAGCGCGCCGCGATCAAGCGCCGTCACATCCGGATCCGCAAGCGGATCGCCGGTACGGCGGAGCGTCCCCGTCTGGTCGTTACCCGCTCCAACCGCCACATCGTGGCCCAGGTGATCGACGACCTCAAGGGGCACACCCTTGCGTCGGCGTCCACCCTGGACACCTCGATCCGCGGTGGCGAGGCCGACAAGTCCGCGCAGGCCAAGCAGGTCGGTGCCCTGGTCGCCGAGCGCGCCAAGGCCGCCGGTGTCGAGGCCGTCGTGTTCGACCGTGGTGGCAACCAGTACGCCGGGCGCATCGCCGCCCTGGCGGACGCCGCCCGCGAAGCCGGACTGAAGTTCTGAGCCGGTTCCGTATCGCTAGCGGAAACAGAGAGAGGTAATTCCAATGGCTGGACCCCAGCGCCGCGGTGGCGGTGCCGGTGGCGGCGAGCGGCGGGACCGGAAGGGCCGTGACGGCGGCGCAGCTGCCGCCGAGAAGACCGCTTACGTTGAGCGCGTCGTCGCGATCAACCGTGTCGCCAAGGTTGTGAAGGGTGGTCGTCGCTTCAGCTTCACCGCGCTGGTCGTGGTGGGCGACGGTGACGGCACCGTGGGTGTCGGATACGGCAAGGCCAAGGAGGTGCCGGCCGCCATCGCCAAGGGCGTTGAGGAGGCCAAGAAGCACTTCTTCAAGGTCCCCCGCATCCAGGGCACCATCCCGCACCCCATCCAGGGTGAGAAGGCTGCCGGCGTCGTGCTGCTCAAGCCCGCGTCCCCGGGTACCGGCGTTATCGCCGGTGGTCCGGTGCGTGCCGTGCTCGAGTGCGCCGGTATCCACGACGTGCTGTCGAAGTCGCTCGGCTCCGACAACCAGATCAACATCGTGCACGCGACCGTGGAGGCCCTCAAGGGCCTGCAGCGTCCCGAGGAGATCGCGGCCCGCCGCGGTCTGCCCCTCGAGGACGTCGCCCCCGCGGCTCTTCTCCGTGCGCGTGCCGGGGCGGGTGCGTAATCATGGCGCAGCTCAAGATTACGCAGGTCAAGTCCTACATCGGCAGCAAGCAGAACCACCGTGACACCCTGCGTTCCCTTGGTCTCAAGGGCATCAACACGCAGGTCGTCAAGGAGGACCGCCCCGAGTTCCGCGGCATGGTGCACACCGTCCGCCACCTCGTGACGGTCGAGGAGGTCGACTGATCATGGCGGAGCAGAACCCGCTCAAGATCCACAACCTCCGTCCCGCCCCGGGCGCCAAGACCGCCAAGACCCGTGTGGGTCGTGGTGAGGCGTCGAAGGGTAAGACGGCCGGTCGTGGTACCAAGGGCACGAAGGCCCGTTACCAGGTTCCGGAGCGCTTCGAGGGTGGCCAGATGCCCCTCCACATGCGTCTTCCGAAGCTGAAGGGCTTCAAGAACCCGTTCAAGACCGAGTTCCAGGTCGTGAACCTCGACAAGCTGGCCGCGCTGTACCCCGAGGGTGGCGAGGTCACCGTCGAGGGCCTCGTGGCCAAGGGTGCCGTTCGCAAGAACAGCCTCGTCAAGGTCCTCGGCCAGGGCGAGATCTCCGTGGCGCTGCAGGTGACGGTCGACGCCGTCTCCGGCTCCGCCAAGGAGAAGATCACCGCCGCCGGCGGTACCGTCACCGAGCTCGTCTGATCCCTTCAGGCGTCTCGATGACTTGAGCGATCCCGACCGGGGATACCCCACAAATAGGGGTATCCCCGGTTGGTCGTTCCAAGGGCAGTGGTCCGCCGGTAAGGTGGCCTGCGCTGCCCTCTTTCACGGGTGCGTCACATGGGGCACCCTGAGCGGCAGTTGACCGTTCCTTACTAATGTCGTCAGTCGAACCTCAAGACCGTCACCCTTGACGCAGTAGCGCGGGGGTCGCAGGAGGCACCGTGCTCACCGCGTTCGCCCGGGCGTTCAAGACGCCCGACCTGCGCAAGAAGCTGCTCTTCACGCTCGGCATCATCGTGGTCTACCGGCTCGGTACCCACGTTCCGATTCCAGGCGTCGACTACAAAAGCGTCCAGGAGTGCGTGGACCAGGCGTCGGGCAACCAGGGCCTCTTCGGTCTGGTCAACATGTTCAGCGGCGGCGCCCTGCTGCAGATCACGGTCTTCGCGCTCGGCATCATGCCGTACATCACGGCGAGCATCATTCTGCAGCTGCTGACCGTGGTGATCCCGCGCCTGGAAGCCCTCAAGAAGGAGGGCCAGGCGGGTACGGCGAAGATCACGCAGTACACCCGCTACCTGACCGTCGCGCTCGCCATCCTGCAGGGCACCGGCCTGGTGGCCACCGCCCGCAGCGGCGCCCTCTTCTCCGGCTGCACCGTCGCCGGGCAGATCGTTCCCGACCAGGCGATCTTCACCACCGTCGTCATGGTGATCTGCATGACCGCCGGTACCTGCGTCGTCATGTGGCTCGGCGAGCTGATCACCGACCGCGGCATCGGCAACGGCATGTCGATCCTGATGTTCATCTCGATCGCCGCGACCTTCCCGTCCGCCCTGTGGGCCATCAAGACGCAGGGCGAGCTGGCCGGTGGCTGGATCGAATTCGGCACCGTGATCCTCGTCGGCCTGGTCATGGTCGGCCTGGTGGTCTTCGTGGAGCAGGCCCAGCGCCGCATCCCGGTGCAGTACGCGAAGCGCATGATCGGCCGCCGTTCCTACGGCGGTACGTCGACGTACATCCCGCTCAAGGTGAACCAGGCGGGTGTCATCCCCGTCATCTTCGCCTCGTCGCTGCTCTACATTCCGGCGCTGATCGTCCAGTTCTCGAACTCGACGGCGGGCTGGGCCACCTGGATCACGAAGAATCTCGCCGACACGGCCGCGACGCCGCACATCATCCTGTACTTCTTCCTGATCGTCTTCTTCGCCTTCTTCTACGTGGCCATCTCGTTCAACCCCGAGGAAGTCGCGGACAACATGAAGAAGTATGGTGGCTTCATCCCGGGCATCCGGGCTGGCCGACCGACCGCTGAGTATCTGAGCTACGTACTCAACCGGATCACCTGGCCGGGTTCGCTGTATCTGGGTCTGATCGCTCTCGTCCCGACAATGGCGTTGGCTGGTTTCGGGGCAAACCAGAACTTCCCGTTCGGTGGTACCAGCATCCTGATCATCGTGGGT
Organism: Streptomyces lancefieldiae; assembly: GCF_031845825.1. Classification (NCBI taxonomy): domain Bacteria; kingdom Bacillati; phylum Actinomycetota; class Actinomycetes; order Kitasatosporales; family Streptomycetaceae; genus Streptomyces; species Streptomyces lancefieldiae. The sequence goes on from NZ_JAVRFH010000006.1 coordinate 73,199, forward strand.
GTCGGTCTCGAGACGGTGAAGCAGATCGAGAGCCAGCTCCAGCAGCGCAATTACGAAGGGTTCCTCCGCTGATGCGAATCGTCCTCGTCGGGCCTCCGGGCGCCGGAAAGGGAACGCAGGCCACCCGCCTTGCCGAGACGCTGCACATTCCGCACATCTCCACGGGCGACCTGTTCCGCGCGAACATCAGCCAGCAGACCGAGCTGGGCAAGCTCGCGAAGTCGTACATGGACGCCGGCAACCTGGTCCCGGACGAGGTCACCATCGCCATGGCGAAGGACCGCATGGAGCAGCCCGACGCCGAGGGCGGCTTCCTGCTGGACGGCTTCCCGCGCAACGTGTCCCAGGCCGAGGCACTGGACGAGCTGCTCGAGACCGAGAGCATGCAGCTGGACGCGGTGCTGGACCTGGAGGCCCCCGAGGACGAGGTCGTCAAGCGGATCGCCGGGCGGCGCGTCTGCCGCAACAACTCGGCGCACGTCTTCCACGTGACGTACACCCCGCCCGCCAAGGAGGGCGTCTGCGACGTCTGCGGCGGCGAGCTGTACCAGCGGGACGACGACTCCGAGGAGACGGTCCGCAAGCGGCTCGAGGTCTACCACACGCAGACCGAACCGATCATCGACTACTACAAGGCGCAGGGCCTGGTCGTCACCATCTCGGCGATGGGACCGGTGGACGAGGTCACCGGCCGTGCGCTGGAGGCGCTGAAGCGCGACAAGTAGTTCCTGCCCGGTTGCAGCCGCGGTCCCTTGCTCAGGGGGGCCGCGGCTGTGCTGTGGGGTGGGAGGGCCCCCCGGGTCCCGCCCCGTATCGTTGGAAGCGTTCGTCGTCTCTCCGGTCCAGAAAGGCCGCAGCCCCCATGGTGCAGATCAAGACCCCCGAGCAGATCGCCAAGATGCGTGAGGCGGGGCTGGTCGTCGCCGCCATCCACGCGGCCACGCGTGAGGCCGCCGTGCCCGGCGCCACCACCAAGGACCTGGACCAGGTCGCGCGCAAGGTGCTCACGGAGCACAACGCCAAGCCGAACTTCCTGGGCTACGGCGGCTTCCCGGCGACCATCTGCACGTCCGTGAACGAGGTCGTCGTCCACGGCATCCCGTCCGACGAGGTGGTCCTCAAGGACGGCGACGTCATCTCCATCGACTGCGGCGCGATCATCGACGGGTGGCACGGCGACGCCGCCTACACGGCCTTCGTCGGCTCCGGCCACTCCCCGGAGCTGGTGGAGCTCTCCCGGGTGACCGAGGAGTCGATGTGGGCGGGTATCGCGGCCATGAAGCAGGGCAACCGGCTGGTCGACGTCTCCCGTGCCATCGAGACGTACATCCGCCGCCAGCCCAAGCCCGGCGGCGGCAAGTACGGCATCATCGAGGACTACGGCGGCCACGGCATCGGCACCGAGATGCACATGGACCCGCACCTGCTGAACTACGTCGACCGCCGGCGCGGCAAGGGCCCGAAGCTGGTCCCCGGCTTCTGCCTGGCCATCGAGCCGATGGTCTCCCTCGGCACGCCGCGCACCGAGGTCCTGCAGGACGACTGGACGGTCATCACGACGGACGGCACCTGGTCCTCCCACTGGGAGCACTCGGTGGCCCTCACGGAGCAGGGTCCCCTGGTCCTGACCGCCCCCGACGGAGGCAAGGCCAAGCTCGCGGAGCTGGGTGTCACGGCGGCGCCGGATCCGCTGGGCTGATTCCGGTCCGGAGCCGCCACCGCCGGTCGGAGGCCGGCGCAGCCGCTCGAAGCCCGTGAGGCGCTCCCGGCGCCGAGCCCGCGAGAGGGGCGTCGGGGATGGGCCGGAGGCAAGGCCAAGCTCGCGGAGCTGGGTGTCACGGCGGCGCCGGATCCGCTGGGCTGATCCCGGTCCGGAGCCGCCACCGCCGGTCGGAGGCCGGCGCGGCCGCTCGAAGCCCGTGAGGCGCTCCCGGCGCCGAGCCCGCGAGAGGCCGCCCCGCGGCGAGGCGGGCTCGGGATCCCGGCGGCGCCGTTCCGCTCGCATAAGGATCTCCGGCGTGGGGCAGACTTCCTCGTTTCGCCTTTCCGGGGGTGCTGACGTAGACTGACTCGTCGGCTCTCGTGCACCCGCATGTCTCCATGCGCTCGTTACCACGCACAGGAGTCGATCAAGGTAGTCGATTCGAAGGGCGAAGCGTGGCCAAGAAGCAAGGTGCCATCGAGATCGAGGGCACTGTCGTCGAGTCTCTTCCGAACGCCATGTTCAGGGTCGAGCTCCAGAACGGCCACCAGGTTCTGGCACACATCAGCGGCAAGATGCGTATGCACTACATCCGCATCCTCCCTGACGACCGGGTCGTGGTGGAGCTGTCTCCGTACGACCTGACGCGTGGCCGGATCGTCTACCGGTACAAGTAGATCTTGCCCACGTTCCGCGACCGCAAGGTCTCGGGGCCGCCGGCAACTGACCCGGAGAACCTCACATCCCATGAAGGTCAAGCCGAGCGTCAAGAAGATCTGCGACAAGTGCAGGGTGATCCGCCGTCACGGTCGGGTCATGGTCATCTGCGACAACCCGCGCCACAAGCAGCGCCAGGGCTGACGCACGACCGTTCCCTCCGCGATTCGCAGGACTTCGCGCGACGCGAGCTGAATTTGTTCATACGCAGAGCCCGGGCGCCCAGGTGCCCGATACCCCCGGTTCGGAGGCCGGGGACCCGATCCGTACCTGATACGGCGGCCGGGAGCCGGTTCTGTGGAAGACCTCCGAAGATCAACTGGAGCCATTGAATGGCACGCGTTTCCGGTGTTGACATCCCGCGCGAAAAGCGCGTGGAGATCGCCCTCACCTACGTGTTCGGCATCGGCCGGACCCTCTCGCAGCAGACGCTCGCTGCCACCGGCGTGGACCCGAACACCCGTGTTCGCGACCTCTCCGAGGAGCAGCTCGTCGCGATCCGCGAGTACGTCGACAACAACATCAAGACCGAGGGTGACCTCCGTCGCGAGATCCAGGCCGACATCCGCCGCAAGGTCGAGATCGGCACCTACCAGGGTCTGCGGCACCGCCGCGGTCTGCCCGTCCGCGGCCAGCGCACCAGCACCAACGCCCGCACCCGCAAGGGCCCGCGTCGCGCCATCGCCGGCAAGAAGAAGCCGGGCAAGAAGTAGTCCGCAGCGGACTCGCCGTCCAGCGGTCTTCGCTGTAGGACCGACCACCTCCCGTAGGAGTACGACATGCCCCCCAAGGGACGTCAGGGCGCTGCCAAGAAGGTGCGCCGCAAGGAAAAGAAGAACGTCGCTCACGGCCACGCGCACATCAAGAGCACGTTCAACAACACGATCGTCTCGATCACGGACCCGTCCGGCAACGTGATCTCCTGGGCCTCCGCCGGCCACGTCGGCTTCAAGGGCTCCCGGAAGTCCACGCCGTTCGCCGCGCAGATGGCCGCCGAGTCGGCTGCCCGCCGCGCCCAGGAGCACGGCATGCGCAAGGTCGACGTGTTCGTCAAGGGCCCGGGTTCCGGTCGTGAGACCGCGATCCGCTCCCTCCAGGCCACCGGCCTCGAGGTCGGCTCGATCCAGGACGTCACGCCCACCCCGCACAACGGCTGCCGTCCGCCGAAGCGCCGTCGCGTCTGATCCGATGCGTCGTCCCCGACGCGTCTGATCTTGCTTCACCAGGGTTCTCACGGGCGGTACGGCTCTTTCGGGTCGTATCGCCCGTACCCTTGCAGTACTGGTCGGGCGTCAAATAGCGGGCGCCCCTGACTGAAGGATTCCGCACATGCTGATCGCTCAGCGTCCCTCGTTGACCGAAGAGGTCGTCGACGAGTTCCGCTCCCGGTTCGTCATCGAGCCGCTGGAGCCGGGCTTCGGCTACACCCTCGGCAACTCCCTGCGTCGTACGCTCCTCTCCTCGATCCCGGGTGCGGCGGTCACGTCCATCCGCATCGACGGTGTCCTGCACGAGTTCACCACCGTGCCGGGCGTCAAGGAGGACGTCACCGACCTGATCCTCAACATCAAGCAGCTGGTCGTCTCCTCGGAGCACGACGAGCCCGTCGTGATGTACCTGCGCAAGCAGGGCCCGGGTCTGGTCACCGCCGCCGACATCGCGCCCCCGGCCGGTGTCGAGGTGCACAACCCCGACCTCGTCCTCGCCACGCTCAACGGCAAGGGCAAGCTGGAGATGGAGCTGACCGTCGAGCGCGGTCGCGGCTACGTCTCCGCCGTGCAGAACAAGCAGGTGGGCCAGGAGATCGGCCGTATCCCGGTCGACTCGATCTACTCGCCGGTTCTCAAGGTCACGTACAAGGTCGAGGCCACGCGTGTCGAGCAGCGCACCGACTTCGACAAGCTGATCGTCGACGTCGAGACCAAGCAGGCGATGCGTCCGCGTGACGCCATGGCCTCCGCCGGTAAGACGCTGGTCGAGCTGTTCGGTCTCGCCCGCGAGCTGAACATCGACGCCGAGGGCATCGACATGGGTCCGTCCCCGACGGACGCCGCGCTCGCCGCCGACCTGGCGCTGCCGATCGAGGAGCTGGAGCTCACCGTTCGGTCGTACAACTGCCTCAAGCGTGAGGGCATCCACTCCGTGGGTGAGCTCGTCGCCCGCTCCGAGGCCGACCTGCTCGACATCCGCAACTTCGGTGCGAAGTCGATCGACGAGGTCAAGGCGAAGCTGGCGGGTATGGGCCTCGCGCTCAAGGACTCGCCTCCCGGGTTCGACCCGACCGCCGCCGCGGACGCCTTCGGCGCCGACGACGACGCGGATGCGGGCTTCGTCGAGACCGAGCAGTACTGAGAGCTCGGGCCTTCCGGTCCGTACTCGGGTGCGGGTGCGCTGTGGCCTGTCGCGCCCACGCGACGGAGTCGCATATCGACACCGCCCCGCGCCCCTTCCGGAGGCGCCCCTTCGGGGCTGCCTCCGGATCTCCGACAGGCGACCGCCTGCTCGGATACTGACTCCGGTACCTGATACGGCCGGGGCAGACACCTAGGAGAAACACCATGCCGAAGCCCACCAAGGGTGCCCGTCTGGGCGGCAGCGCCGCGCACGAGAAGCTGCTCCTCGCGAACCTCGCGAAGGCGCTGTTCGAGCACGGTCGCATCACCACCACCGAGGCGAAGGCGCGCAAGCTGCGTCCGTACGCCGAGCGTCTGGTCACCAAGGCGAAGAAGGGCGACCTTCACAACCGCCGTCAGGTGCTCCAGGTGATCACGGACAAGAGCATCGTCCACACGCTCTTCACCGAGATCGGCCCGCGCTACGAGAACCGTCCCGGTGGCTACACCCGGATCACCAAGATCGGTAACCGCCGTGGCGACAACGCGCCCATGGCCGTCATCGAGCTGGTCGAGGCGCTGACCGTGGCGCAGCAGGCCACCGGCGAGGCCGAGGCCGCGACGAAGCGTGCCGCCAAGGACGCGGAGGGCTCCGCCGAGGTTTCCGAGGCCAAGGTCGACACGGCCAAGGCCGACGAGGCTCCCGCCGAGGAGTCCAAGGACGCGTAAGCGTCTGCCGGGGGCTGTGCGGTCGCGGCTGCGGCTTGCGTCGTGGTTGCTCGCGCAGTTCCCCGCGCCCCTTCAGGGCGTTGGCGGGCCCGTTCCTTTTACAGGGGCGGGCCCGCTTTCGTGTGGGTGAGAGGATCTCTGGGTGAGTGATGAAGTAGAGGCCGGGTTCGTGCGGGTGCGGCTTGATCTGTCGTACGACGGGTCCGAGTTCTCCGGGTGGGCCAAGCAGGCCGGTGGGCGGCGGACCGTGCAGGGGGAGATCGAGGACGCGCTGCGGACCGTCACGCGGTCCCGGGAGATCCACGAGCTGACCGTGGCGGGGCGGACCGACGCCGGGGTGCACGCCCGGGGCCAGGTCGCCCACGTCGACCTGCCGCGCGAGGTGTGGGCCGAGCACCACATGAAGCTGCTCAAGCGGCTCGCCGGGCGGCTGCCGAGGGACGTACGGGTGTGGGCCCTCAGGGAGGCGCCCAGCGGCTTCAACGCCCGGTTCTCGGCGATCTGGCGGCGCTACGCCTACCGGGTCACCGACAACCCCGGCGGCGTGGACCCGCTGCTGCGCGGCCACGTCCTGTGGCACGACTGGCCCCTCGACGTGGACGCCATGAACGAGGCCGCCCGCGGACTGCTGGGGGAGCACGACTTCGCGGCCTACTGCAAGAAGCGCGAGGGGGCCACCACCATCCGGACCCTCCAGGAGCTGAGCCTGGCCCGGGGCGACGACGGGATCGTCACCGCCACCGTCCGGGCCGACGCCTTCTGCCACAACATGGTCCGCTCCCTCATCGGGGCCCTGCTGTTCGTCGGCGACGGCCACCGCACGCCCGACTGGCCGGCCAAGGTGCTCGCCGCCCGCGTACGGGACTCGGCCGTGCACGTCGTACGGCCGCACGGGCTGACCCTTGAGGAGGTCGGCTATCCCGCGGATGACATGCTGGCGGCGCGCAACCTCGAGGCGCGGAACAAGAGGACGCTGCCGGGGGGCAGTTGCTGCTGAACCGTACGGTGCGGGGTCGGCGTGCCCCGCTACACTGCCGTTCGACGATGTCTCGTTCGTATCATCCGCTGGAATTCTCGCCGATGGGGTGTCGGGGGACAGCGAGGCCGTCGAGCCGCCACGACACCTGTCCTGCACACCGGACGCGCTCATGGGAGCGGCCGTCCGGTGCTGTCGCGTGCGGCCGGAACCGCTGCGAGCCGGGGAGCCATTTTTGTCCAGAGTCAGAAAACACTCGGCGTCGGCGTTCGCCGAACGGGATTCCAGGGCCAAGGTGGGTCGGCGTTCGGCCCTCGGCCTGCTGGGGCTCGGCGGTCTGCTGACGGCCGGCGGCGCGGTCGCGGGCGTGGCGGGCAAGGACCTGATCCTGCCCGCGTCGGCCGAGAGCGGCATCGGAGCCGTCGATCTCGGTGGGGGCAGGAGCCTCAAGAACCTGACCTCGCCGACGTACGCCCCGAGCGGGCGCCGCCCCCGGTACCGGCGGGCGACCTGGAGCGAGCAGTTCCAAGAAGGCCACGAGTGGTCCGTCGGCGGCGAGGGCACCGCGTCCTCCGGGTCCGACACCAAGGTCTTCACCCGAGGCGACCGCTCCTGCCGGGTCACCACGCGCGGCAACGGTGTCCAGTCCTTCGTACGCCGTACCGACATGGAGCCGATGGATCTCAAGGGGAAGATGATCCGTCTCGTCTTCCAGGTGGAGGACGTGGCCCATCTGGACCGGATGGAGTTCTACCTGGGCAGCCGTGAACTGGCGAACCACTTCAGCTGGACCTTCCATTACCACGCGGCCGAGGGCACCAACTACGTACAGTCGGGGGACTGGGTCACCGTCCACTTGCAGTGGGCGGACGTCACCGGCGCGTCCGGCGCCAGGAAGCTGTCGTCGCGCGGTGAGCCGTCGGTCCGGTCCGGCTTCACCGACATGTCGTTCGCCGCGTACGACGACGGGAAGGGACCGGTCACCTACCGCCTTCAGGCCGTCGAGGTGGTGCCGGACACCACGGACGTCTTCCCCAAGGGCGTCGTCTCGATCACCTTCGACGACTCGCACGAGTCGGTGCACGACTTCGCCCGCCCGGTCATGGACCGGTACGCCATGCCCGGCACGCTCTACAACATCGCCGGCGCGATAGGCACCGAGCCCTTCATGGGCATCGGACAGATGCGTTCCCTGCAGGACTCGTCCGGCTGGGAGATGGCCGGACACGCCTACTCGCTCAAGGCCCATGACGCGAGCTACCCGAAACTCGCCGCGGAGGAGGTCGACGACGACTTCCGCAAGCTGCGCGAGTGGCTGGTCGCACACGGTTTCACCAGCGACCACTTCGCCTATCCGCACGGGGCGTTCGGGAAGACCCGCGACGGTGTGCCCGTCGACCTGCTGGCCGCCCGGCACTTCACCACCGCGCGTTCCATCATCTCCGAGACCTCCGAGAGCTTCGCCCCGGCGATGCCGTACCGGCTCAAGGCGCTGACCGGGATCAACGACGGGAAGGAGATCGGCGGTGAGACGCTCGCCGACGTGATCGGCGAGGGTGGCGCGCTGGACCGCTGTGCGCGAGGCGGCGACTGGCTCATCCTGTGTCTGCACCGGATCGTCGAGGGCGTTCCCACGCAGAACACGGAACTGAGCACCGAGGGCCTCGACCGCCTGATGCGCGAGATCGACAAGCGGGGCATCGAGGTACTGACGGTGCAGGAGGCGATGGGGTACTACGCCTGAAGCGTGTTCGGGCCGTGCGCAGGACAACGCCGGGGGCGCCGCACAGGATCAGTGCGGCGCCCCCGGCGTTCGGACGTGTGCGGCGTGCGGTCAGGAGCGGCGCGCACGCCTGCCGCCGCCGCCGGCCGCCCGGCGGTCGTGACGGCTCCGTTTGATGGAGAGTATCCAGCCCACCACGGTGAGGGTGACGGCCAGGCACGTGAAGCCGAGGACGACGATCTCGACCTGGGTGACCTTCGTGACGGTGTAGGCGATGCCCGCGAGAACCGCGCAGGCTCCAAGGCCTCTGAGGGTGTTCATCTTTCTCCCGCGCCTGTCTGTCTCTTACTTCCAGGCGGACACACGAGTCACGTAGGACTTGAGGATGGACGACACGAGCCAGTAGGCCCGTACGACGGTGTAGACCAGCTCGGGGATGAGCAGGGCCTCGACGAGCATCGCCTTCCAGCCCAGGGGCCGTACCCGCAGCGCGGGATAGATGATCCAGAAGGCGAGCAGGGCCCACAGCGCCGGGTGCGTGCTCAGGCTGTACTGGGCCACGGAGACGAGCTGGCGGGCGCCCCAGATGAAGATGTACGCGAAGCCGAACAGGCCCAGGATCATGGTGATGATGGAGTGCCAGGTGAACTTGGTCCAGCCACGGCGGCGCAGTGCGTCCACGGTGCCCCGGCTCCACCGCTCGCGCTGCTGGACCAGCTCGCGCAGGGTGGGCATGAGGTCGGTGTACGCGATGCACAGCTGGTTGGCCGTGACCTTCCAGCCGGACTCCTTGAGCGCCAAGGTGGTCTCGTAGTCCTCGACGAGGTTGCGGTGGTCTTCCCAGAACACCTCGCCGCGCCAGTCGATCAGCCCCTGCAGGGCCTCGGCGCGGTAGTAGGAACCGGCGCCCGACATGGTGTGGACGTCCTTGCGGAAGCGCGAGTTGGCCGCCCGGCCGTACTCGATGATCTGCATGCCCAGCAGGAACCGCTGCCAGGGGCTCTGCCACAGGTCGGTACGGCCGAGGCAGGCCGCGCTGACACCGCCGATCTCGGGGTCGGACGAGATGACGTTGCGGGCGCGCTCGATGAACCGGGAGTGCAGTTCGGTGTCGGCGTCCATGACGAGGATGTGGCCCACACGGCCGTTGAGACGGCCACCGACGGACTGCCTGAGCCAGTTCAGGCCGTAGTTGAGGGCGCCGGCCTTCTTGTGGGGGTTGTCCGGGAAGTTCAGCACGACGGTGGGCGGCGTGCTCTCGTCCTCGGCGAACTGGAGCGCGTAGTCCTCGGTGCGGTCGGTGGAGTTGTTGACCACCACGACGATCAGGTCGGGGCGGCGGGACTGCCGGGACAGGGACTCGAGAGAGGTGAAGACTCCGACCTCCTCGTTCCTCGCGGGAACCAGGACGACGGTCTCGTAGACCATGGTGGTTGAGGTGGGGGTGGCGCGGACGCTCCCACCACGGCCTCTTCGGTGGCGGCTCCGAGCCACCGACTGCGACTCAGCCGAGTCATGGCCCGTGTCGATGACGGACAAGGCGATCCCCCCACCCTGTTTTCTTTTGAGGTGACAGACCCACTCTGCGTGGGCAGTACAAAGGCGCTTGTGAAGATACCGCAAGCATGTCCGGTTCTTGGAAGCCTGAACAGGCGGCCGGGTGCAGGGGTATCTAGCGCAAACTGGGCAATGCGTGAGTCCAAGTTGTCCGTTATCGGTTCGTGAATCCCATCAATTCAGGCAATTGCGGCAGGGGTTGTGCGATGTCGGAGTGAATAAGGTCACGTGTGTGCGCAAGTAAGGATGATAGTGAGAGTCCGGTGAGCATGTGCCTAAGATTCGCTCGACAGTCAGCCGTGGAATCTGGGGTATTTTGTGACCCGTCGCAGCAAATCATCCGGTAGAGGACGAAGCCTCCTTGTGATTGTGTCTGTGGTGGTCCTCCTGGCCGCCGCCGGCGCGGCCGCCTACCGATGGTGGCCGTCGGACAAGGACTCCGCGGCCCCCCTGACCGTCCGCTACCGCACCGAAGGCCCGGCGGAGACGGACGCCGCCAAACCCTGGCTGGAAGTCATCAACACGTCCGGCAAGCCGGTGGACCTCGCCGACGTCACCGTCCGGTACCACTACACCGCCGACGACGGTGCCCAGTTCGCGGCCAACTGCGTGCAGACGTCCCTCGACTGCTCCAGGATCACCCTGCGTACGGCCGCCGCGCAGAAGGCCGGCCCGAAGGCCGACCGCTATCTGGAGATCGGCTTCACGGGGGAGGCCGGCACCCTGAAGCCCGGCGGGACGACCCAGGCGATCGGGCTCCAGCTCTACCGCGTCGACCACAAGGGGCTGGACCAGTCGGACGACTACTCGTTCGACGCGGAGAAGACGTCGTACCAGGAGTCCGAGCGGGTCACGGCCTACCTGGACGGGGCCCAGGTGTGGGGCGAGGGACCTCAGGGCGAGACCACGGGGTCCGGGGGAGGCGTGAACGCGCAGGCCCCTGCCGAGGCGGTGCGGCCGCCCGCCGGACTCCTCTTCGACGACTTCGCGTACACGGGCCCCGAGGACCCGTCGCTCGCCGCCAACGGCTGGGTGGTGCGCAGCGGCGCGGGCGGCCCGGGCATCGAGGACTCGTGGTCGGCCAAGGGGGTCACGTTTCCCGCCGGCGAGAACGATGACGGCGGGCAGGCGCTGCGACTGGAGGCCCGTACCGACGGCACGGCGAAGGGGACGGTGCAGTCCGAGTTCCACACCGCGCGTCCGGTGTTCCGCGAGGGCACACTCGTCGCCCGCGTGTACTTCAGCGACGAACCGGCGAACGGCCAGGACGGTGATCACGTGTCCCAGTCCGTCTTCGCCATCTCGCCGGACCACGAGTCGGAGAAGTACAGCGAACTCGACTTCGAGTACATGGCGAACGGCGGCTGGGGACGCTACGGTCCGATCCTCGACACCACCAGCTGGCGCAGCAGCGACCTGGGCGACCGGGTCACCCAGCCCCATCAGCTGAAGCTCGGCGGTTGGCACACCCTGGCCATGACCGCGGCCGACGGCAAGGTCACCTACTCGGTGGACGGCAAGGTGTTGTTCACCAGCGGGAAGAAGTACCTCCCGCGCGAACCGATGAGCGTCAACTTCAGTAACTGGTTCATCGACCTCCCCTTCAAGGGGAATCGTTCCTGGGTGATGAACGTCGACTGGGTGTACCTCAGCTCCGGCCGGACCGTCTCCCCGGACGACGCGGCGAAGGCCGCGGCCGACTTCGCCGCCGCGGGTACGAGCCACGTGAACACGCTCGCGGGGAGCGACTGACAGGGGCGACCGGCAAGGGCGGCGGTCAGCCCACCCGGGCCGCCGCCGACGCCTGCGCCTCGCCGCGCTGCCGGATCTGCCGGAAGGTGAACTCGGCCAGGTCGTCACCGGCCCGGAACACCTCGGTGGTCTTCTCCGTCACGTCCTTGCCGTTGGTGAACCCGGCGACGGTGAAGTAGGCGTAGCGGCCGTAGGAGTTGGTGGTGGAGCGGCAGACGGCGCCGGTGCAGAAGGGCTTGACGCCGCCGCCGGACAGGGAGCGGATGATGCTCTTCGGGTCGGCCTGCTTCTTGGCCTCGGCGGCCTGCGCCTCGGTGTCGAAGACGGCCACGCCGACCGTCACGGCGGTGTCGCCCTGGGTGTAGGTGACGCGCATCAGGCGGGTGCAGCCGTTGTCGGCGAGCACCTTCGGGAGCGTCTTCTGGGCGGCGGAGCCGCAGGTGCGGGTGTCGGCCGTCGGACCCTTCCGGTAGACCGCGCTGCCCATGGTCAGCTGCGTGCCGGGGAAGAGCACGTCCGGGCCGAGCGGGGCCTTGTCCTTCTGGACACTGGAGACGAAGTCCTTCGGGTCCAGCGGCGGCGGGGCGCTGGTCGGGGCGAACGACGGGGCCGCGGCCGTGGCGCTGGGGATGTCCGCGGTCGTGGGGAGCTCGGAGGGGCTGTCCGACGCCCGGCCGGAGCCGTTCGCCGAGACGACGGCCACGGCGACGGCGGCGGCTATCGCCACGGTGGCCAGTGCGCCGCCCCCGATGAACAGCAGCCGGCGCCGCTTGTGGCGGGCCTCGGAAGCCTCCGCGAGGGCGGCCCAGTCCGGGGTGTCGCCGCTGTCGCCACTGTTCCAGGGCTGCTGCGATTGCGGTTTCCAGGGATCCCACTGCGACTGAGGTCCCCCCTGCCCAAAGCTCATGGGCGGCATCTTAGACGGGCCCCGCGGCGCGCTGGTGCCCGTACTCGGGGACCGTGGCGCCTAGCGTTCCGTTCATGCGGACGGGCAAAAGCGGCATCTCCGGGTGGTTGGTGCGACCGGCGGGCGGGCATCCGTGGGCGGTGCTCGGGGCGGTGCTGGCGGCGTCCGCGGCGCATGCGGCGCGGGCCACTCCGGACGGCGGCATGGACAACGCGATCGTCGTGCGCGCCGCCCGCACCTGGCTGGCCGGCGGCTCCCCGTACGACGATCCGCACTTCCTCTACTTCCCGAGCGCCGTCCTGGCCGCCGTGCCGCAGGCGCTGCTGCCCGGGGCCGTGCTGCGGGTGCTGGTGCCGTGCGCGGTGACGGTCCTGCTGGCGCTGGGCTGGGCCTGTGCGCTGCGCCTGCACCGCGTGCCGCTCCGCAGCCGGCTGGCGGTCCTCGGGCTGACCGGGCTCGCGGTCGGCTTCGCGCCGTTCGGCCACCTGGTGCGCCTCGGCAACTGGACGGTGACGGCGGCGGTGGCCCTGCCGCTGTCCCTGCTGCTGGTGAGCCGGGGGCGGTGGACGGCGGCGGGCGCGGTCGTCGGCGCGGCCGTGGCGCTCAAGCCGCTGCTCGCGCCGGTCGTCCTGCTGTTCCTGTTCGCCGGGCGGTGGCGGGCGCTGGCGGCGGCCCTCCTGGTGCCCGCGCTGGCCTCCGGCGCGGCGGCGCTGGCGATGCCCGACCCGGCCGGCTTCGTCACCCGCACCCTGCCGTTCCTGCTGCAGGGCGACGACGGCTTCGTACGGCTCTACGAGGCCTCCCCGGCGGCCGTGCTGCCGCGGCTCGGCGTGCCGCGGGCGCTCGCCGAGGGGGCGGCGGTGGTGGCGGCCGGCGCGGGGGTGCTCTGCGCGTACGCGCGCTGGCGCCGCGCCGACCCCGGCCCGCTGCGGCTCGCGGAGACCGGCGCGGGCCTGATGCTGTCGGCGTTCCTCGTCTCCCGGCCGTCGTACGACCACTACCTGCTGGTCGTCCTGCCGTTGCTGCTCGCCGGGCTGCCGTACGCCGGTTCGGTGGCCCGCGGGCCCTGGTTCTGGGTCGCCCTGCTGCCCCAGGTGCCGGGGCTGACCTGGCCCTGGCTGGAGTCGGAGCGGCGGCGGGCCTTCAAGGACGCGTTCACGCTGTGTGTACTGGCCGTGACGGTGGCCCGGCGGGCCCGTGCCCCGGAGGCGGCCGCCGACGGCCGTGTCCGAGACCGACGCGCGCCGGTCTCGGCGGCTCCGTTTTGACCCGGCTGCGGCACCCCGGGTACTCTGCACAGTCGTATGTGTATTGGCTTGCTCATTCTCACGTGAGGGGCCCTTACACCGGTCCACCGGGACCGATGACCAGCGACCTGCACGCGGTTTGCGTCACCGCGGTGCGGTCAGGGCTGTCGTGATCGTCTTCGGTGACCTTGTCAGGACCATTCACTGAAGAAGCGAAGGCTACGAACCGTGCGTACGTACAGCCCCAAGCCCGGCGATGTGACGCGCCAGTGGCACGTCATCGACGCTCAGGACGTCGTCCTGGGTCGTCTGGCCTCCACGGCCGCCTCCATCCTGCGTGGCAAGCACAAGCCGATCTACGCGCCCCACGTCGACACCGGTGACTTCGTCATCATCATCAACGCGGACAAGGTGCACCTCTCCGGCAACAAGCGGACCCAGAAGATGGCGTACCGCCACTCCGGGTACCCGGGCGGTCTGCGCTCCGTGCGCTACGACGAGCTGCTGGACAAGAACCCGGAGAAGGCCATCGAGAAGGCCGTCAAGGGCATGCTCCCCAAGAACACGCTGGGCCGTCAGATGCTCTCGAAGCTGAAGGTCTACAAGGGTGACCAGCACCCGCACGGCGCGCAGCAGCCGCAGCCGTTCGAGATCACCCAGGTCGCGCAGTAAGTCCGGCCACCCCCTAAGACTGAAGAGAATCTGAGGAGCATCGTGGCCGAGACCACTGCCGAGCAGCCGCTCGAAGAGATCGACATCGACAGCTACACCACCGAGTCCGAGGTCCCCGTCGAGGGTGAGTACACCTCGGAGTCCATGGCCTCCCGCTTCGGCGAGCCCCAGCCGGCCGCCGGCCTGGGCCGCCGCAAGAACGCCATCGCCCGTGTCCGGATCGTCCCGGGCACCGGCAAGTGGAAGATCAACGGCCGCACCCTCGAGGACTACTTCCCGAACAAGGTGCACCAGCAGGAAGTCAACGAGCCCTTCAAGGTGCTCGAGCTCGAGGGCCGTTACGACGTCATCGCCCGCATCGCGGGTGGCGGCGTCTCCGGTCAGGCCGGTGCGCTCCGTCTCGGTGTCGCCCGCGCCCTGAACGAGGCCGACGTCGACAACAACCGCGGCCCGCTGAAGAAGGCCGGCTTCCTCAAGCGCGACGACCGTGCGGTCGAGCGCAAGAAGGCCGGTCTGAAGAAGGCCCGCAAGGCGCCGCAGTACAGCAAGCGCTAAACGCTGCCCGTACTCCGAACGCCCCGGCGGCACGCCACTGTGCTGCCGGGGCGTTCGTGTATCCCCGCCGTTGGGCGTATAACGGCACAAGACGTTCAGACGTTCAGAAGCTCAAAGGCTTGTGTGATCGGATGGCCGGGCAGCGCATGCCGCACGCCCCGGACCACGGGAGCCGTCTGCGTGGGCCGCACCAGCAGCCGCTTCCGGAATTGACGTTTCCTCAGGAGGACAAGTGGGACGACTCTTCGGCACGGACGGCGTGCGCGGTGTCGCCAACGCGGATCTGACGGCCGAGCTGGCGCTCGGGCTCTCCGTCGCCGCGGCGCACGTACTGGCCGAGGCGGGCACCTTCGCCGGACACCGGCCGACCGCCGTGGTCGGACGGGACCCGCGCGCCTCCGGGGAGTTCCTGGAGGCCGCCGTGGTCGCCGGCCTGGCCAGCGCGGGCGTGGACGTCCTGCGGGTCGGCGTGCTGCCGACGCCCGCGGTCGCCCACCTCACCGGCGCGCTCGGCGCCGACCTCGGCGTGATGCTGTCCGCGAGCCACAACGCCATGCCCGACAACGGCATCAAGTTCTTCGCCCGCGGCGGCCACAAGCTCGCCGACGAGCTCGAGGACCGGATCGAGTCCGTGTACGAGGAGCACCGCACCGGTGCGCCCTGGGACCGCCCGACCGGCTCCGGCGTCGGCCGCGTCCGCGACTACGACGAGGGGCTCGACCAGTACGTCGCCCACCTCGTCGGCGTCCTGCCGAACCGGCTCGACGGCCTGAAGATCGTCCTCGACGAGGCGCACGGCGCGGCCTCCCGGGTCTCGCCGGAGGCGTTCGCGCGGGCCGGGGCCGAGCTGGTCACCATCGGCGCGGTGCCGGACGGCCTCAACATCAACGACGGCTGCGGCTCCACCCACCTCGACCTGCTCAAGGCAGCCGTCGTCGAGCACGGCGCCGACCTCGGCATCGCCCACGACGGCGACGCCGACCGCTGCCTGGCCGTGGACCACACCGGCGCGGAGGTCGACGGCGACCAGATCCTGGCCGTGCTGGCCCTGGCGATGCGGGAGCGGGACGCGCTGCGTTCCGACACCGTCGTGGCCACCGTCATGTCCAACCTGGGCTTCAAGCTCGCCATGGAGCGCGAGGGCATCCAGTTCGTGCAGACCGGCGTCGGTGACCGGTACGTCCTGGAGGAGATGAAGGCCAACGGCTACGCCCTCGGTGGCGAGCAGTCCGGCCACGTCATCATCCTGGACCATGCCACCACCGGCGACGGCACGCTGACCGGCCTGATGCTGGCGGCGCGGATCGCGCAGACCGGTCGTACGCTCCAGGACCTCGCGTCGGTCATGGAGCGGCTGCCGCAGGTGCTCATCAACGTGCCGGACGTGGACAAGTCCCGGGTGACGACCTCTGCCGAGCTGAGTACGGCGGTGTCCGAGGCCGAGCGGGAGCTGGGGAGCACCGGGCGCGTGCTGCTGCGCTCCTCGGGGACCGAGCCGCTGGTGCGGGTGATGGTCGAGGCGGCGGACATCGAGCAGGCCCGGTCGGTGGCGGGGCGGCTGGCGGACGCGGTGAAGTCGGCGCTGGGGTAGTTCCGCGGTGCCGGGTCGGGGGAGGGGGTTCTGTGCGGTGCGGGCCGCGGCGCTGTCGTGGCTGGTCGCGCAGTTCCCCGCGCCCCTTGGGGGCGTGGCCCGGTTCGGTGTTGGGGTTCTGTGGGGTGCGGGCCGCGGCGCCGTCGTGGCTGGTCGCGCAGTTCCCCGCGCCCCTTGGGGGCGTGGCCCGGTTCGGTGTTGGGGTTTTGTGCGGTGGGGGCCGGGGCGCCGTTGTGGGTGGTCGCGCAGTTCCCCGCGCCCCTTGGGGGCGTGGCCCGGTTCGGTGTTGGGGTTTTGTGCGGTGGGGGCCGGGGCGCCGTTGTGGGTGGTCGCGCAGTTCCCCGCGCCCCTTGGGGGCGTGTCCCCCGCCCGGGGATGAGGCGGTGACGGTCCCTCAGGGGCCTTCGGGCTTCGTGAGGTGTGAGCGCTGGGTCGCCCACAGGGCCTTCTGGGCCAGCAGGGTCAGGGTGCCGGCCACGACGATGCCGAACAGGTTCAGCAGGAGCTGTTCGCTGGAGCCCACCGTTTGCCCGGTGTCGCCGAAGCTCAGGGCCACGGCCGCGTTCGCGGCGGCCGGGACCGTGGTGACGGAGATGGCGACACCGACCAGGGCGCCCGACTTGGCGGAGGTCAGGGAGAGCATGCCCGCGATCCCGGCGAGGACGGCCACGACGAACGAGAAGGCGTCGGGGGCGTAGACGAAGCCGGTGTTGGGCCGGGCGCCCTCCAGCTTGCCCTCGCTGAACTGGCCGAACGCGGCCATGACCCAGCTGAAGCCCACCGTCACCGCCATCGCCACCGCGAAGCCCACCAGCAGGGCGATCAGCGAGCGCAGGGCCAGGCGCGGCGCCCGCTGCACGATCGCGGTGCAGAGGCCCGCCAGCGGACCGAACTCGGGCCCGACCGCCATCGCGCCCACGATCAGGATCGCGTTGTCGAGCACCACACCGCAGGCCGCGATCATCGTGGCGAGGGTGATGAAGGCGACGTAGGTGATGGAGAGGGTGGACTCCTCGTGGGTCGCCTCCTCCAACTGCTCCCACAGCACCGCGTCCGCGGCCTCGCCCGGTGCTTCCTCCTCGGCCACGTCGGCGCGCGTGGACAGCGACAGGTCGATGTTCTCGGCGGTGATGGCGCCGCGGCTGTCGATGCCCAGCGCCTGGAGTCTGCGGATGAGTCCGTCACCCGCCTCACGGGCGACGTCGCACATGACGACGTCGCCCGCGGGATCGCGTGCGGCGCCCGGCAGGACGACCAGGTGGGCGGTGCCGACCGTCCGGTCGATCAGGCGGATCACCTCGTCGGTCCGGTCGGCCGGGGTGATCAGACGCAGATGCAGCATCCGGCATTTCTACCGGCTGCGGCGGCCGCCGTCACAACTTTCGCAGGCTCAGGCGCTGCACCTTGTGGTCCGGTCCCTTGCGCAGGATGAGCGTGGCCCGGCCCCTGGTGGGGGCCACGTTCTCCACCAGGTTGGGCTTGTTGATGGTGCGCCAGGTGGTGCGGGCGTAGTCGAGGGCCTCCTCCTCCGACACCTGGGTGTACTTGCGGAAGTACGAGGACGGGTTCTGGAAGGCGGTCTCGCGCAGCTTGCGGAAGCGGCTGAGGTACCAGTGCTCGATGTCCTCGGTGCGGGCGTCGACGTACACGCTGAAGTCGAAGTAGTCGGCGAGACCGACCCTGGTGCGGCCGTCCTTGCCGGGCAGCGCGGGCTGGAGCACGTTGAGGCCCTCGACGATCAGGATGTCGGGGCGGCGGACGACCAGCTTCTCGTCCGGGACGATGTCGTAGATGAGGTGGGAGTAGACCGGCGCGGTCACCTCGGCCTTGCCCGCCTTGATGTCGGCGACGAAGCGGGTGAGCGCCCGGCGGTCGTACGACTCGGGGAAACCTTTCCGCGACATCAGGCCGCGGGCCTCCAGCTCCTTCGTGGGGAGCAGGAAGCCGTCGGTCGTGACCAGCTCCACGCGTGGATGCTCCGGCCAGCGGGACAGCAGCGCCTGGAGCAGGCGGGCGACGGTGGACTTGCCGACCGCCACCGAGCCGGCGACCCCTATGACGAAGGGCGTGCCGGACTGGGAGCCCTGTTCACCGAGGAAGGTGTTCAGCGCGCCGCGCAGGCCGTCGGTGGCGCCGACGTAGAGGTTGAGGAGCCGGGAGAGCGGGAGGTAGATGTCCCGTACCTCGTCGAGGTCGATGACATCGCCGAGGCCGCGCAGCTTCTCCACCTCCTCGGCGGTCAGCGGCAGCGGCGTCTTGTCGCGCAGCGCGCTCCACTCGGGACGGGTGAGGTCGACGTAGGGAGTCGCCTCCGGCCGCTGCCGGTGGGCGCTCCTGGGCATCGAGGAGACCGATGAGATCACAGTCCATTGTTAACGGAGTTCGAACGGGGTGACAGGTGGGCTGTGTCACGCCGGACGGGCCGCGTGGCCGACGACCCCGTCGAGTCCCCCCGTCCACGTTACGGTCCGGTACCGAGTGGCCGATTATCGATCATGTGTGTGATTGCGTAGGTACGGTGCGCCAAGCCGCCGTGCGGAATCCGTCCGCCCGGTCCGACCTACCCCGACGTGCTCCGACATGGCGCGGATGTCGCCCGGAGTCGGCCCGACGTAATCCGGCGTAATCCGCCGCAAACAGACGAAATCGACGAAAGAGTGCCGACGTGAGATCGACCGCTGTTCGCCGCACCGCCCTCGCGGCCTCCGCCGCCACCCTGGTCCTGCTCGCCACCGCCTGCGGCGGGTCGTCCGACGACGGTGCCGACGACGCCAAGGGCACGTCGGACCAGTCCGCTCCGGCGGGTGACGCCAAGGCCGAGCCGGACCAGTCCGCCCCGGCGGGCGACGCGCCGGCCGCCGCCGAGCTGGAGAAGATCGCTCTCGCCCAGGCGGACGTCAAGAACGGCAAGGTCGCCACCGAGATCCCGGCGGACGAGAACGTCGCCAAGGACAAGGTCTCGACGGACGACAAGGCCTGTCTGCCGCTCGCCCTCGCCGTCGCGGCGGTGGCCCAGGGTGAGCCGGGTGCCGAGGTGAAGCGCTCCTGGGAGGGTCAGACGGACACGCTCTCCGAGGGCTCGGGCCCGGATGGTCAGGACATGACCGAGATCCAGGTGAACACGATCAGGCTGAACGTCGCCTCCTACGCGGGCGGCGGCGCCGAGCGGGCGCTGGCGGAGCTGAAGACGGCCACCGAGAAGTGCGCCGGCGGCTTCACCGCCACCGTGGACGGCGACCGGATGCGAGTCGCCGAAGTCACCACGACCGCCGCCCCCAAGGGTGGGGACGAAGGCGTCGCCGCCACCGTCGGTATCGACATCGGCAAGGAAGCCGCCGCGCCCATGAAGGTCGTCGTGGTCCGCAAGGGCGACACGCTCGCCACCTTCAGCGCCACCAACCTCTCCTCCATGATGAGCGGCGTGGACTTCGAGGTCCCCACGGACGTCGTGGACGCGCAGGTCGCCAAGCTCGGCTGACGCCGGGCGCGCCCGGTGATGTTCGTACCCCGGTGGGAATTTCCGATTTCGGGCACGACAAGGCCGGTTCGAGATCGAATCTGATCGTAGGCTGCCGGTCATGTGCGGAATCGTGGGATACGTGGGGTCTCAGTCGGCGCTCGACGTCGTGATGGCCGGGCTGAAGCGACTCGAGTACCGGGGCTACGACTCGGCGGGCGTGGCCGTGCTCGCGGACGGCGGCCTCGCCAACGCCAAGCGCGCCGGAAAGCTGGTCAACCTCGACAAGGAACTGGCCGAACGGCCACTGCCGGCCGCCGTGACCGGCATCGGCCACACCCGCTGGGCCACGCACGGCGGACCCACCGACGCCAACGCCCACCCGCACCTCGACAACGCCGGCCGGGTGGCCGTGGTGCACAACGGCATCATCGAGAACTTCGCGCAGCTGCGGGCCGAACTGGCGGAGCGCGGCCACGAGCTGGCCTCCGAGACCGACACCGAGGTCGTCGCCCACCTGCTCGCCGAGGAGTTCTCCGCCTGTGCCGACCTCGCCGAGGCGATGCGGCTGGTGTGCCGGCGGCTGGAGGGCGCGTTCACGCTGGTCGCGGTGCACGCGGACGCGCCGGACGTGGTCGTGGGGGCGCGCCGCAACTCGCCGCTCGTGGTGGGCGTGGGGGAGGGCGAGTCCTTCCTCGCGTCCGACGTCGCCGCGTTCATCGCCCACACCCGGGACGCCATCGAACTCGGCCAGGACCAGGTGGTGGAGCTGCGCCGGGACGGCGTGACGGTCACCGGCTTCGACGGCAGCCCGGCCGACGTCCGCTCCTACCACGTCGACTGGGACGCCTCCGCCGCCGAGAAGGGCGGCTACGACTACTTCATGCTCAAGGAGATCGCCGAGCAGCCGAAGGCGGTCGCCGACACGCTGCTCGGCCGCATCGACGGCTCCGGCACGCTGAGCCTGGACGAGGTGCGGATCCCCACGAGGGTGCTGCGCGAGGTCGACAAGGTCGTCATCGTCGCCTGCGGCACGGCCTTCCACGCCGGGCTGATCGCCAAGTACGCCATCGAGCACTGGACGCGGATCCCCTGCGAGGTGGAGCTGGCCAGCGAGTTCCGCTACCGCGACCCGATCCTCGACCAGCGGACCCTGGTCGTCGCCATCTCCCAGTCCGGCGAGACCATGGACACCCTCATGGCCCTGCGCCACGCCCGCGAGCAGGGCGCCAAGGTGCTGGCCATCTGCAACACCAACGGCTCGACCATCCCGCGCGAGTCCGACGCGGTGCTCTACACGCACGCGGGACCCGAGGTCGCCGTCGCCTCCACCAAGGCCTTCCTGACGCAGCTGGTGGCCTGCTACCTGGTCGCCCTGTACCTGGGGCAGGTGCGCGGCACGAAGTACGGCGACGAGATCCGCGACGTCGTCCGCGACCTCTCGCGCATCGCCGGGGCGGTCGAACAGGTCCTGGGGACCATGGAGCCGGTACGGGAACTCGCGCGCTCGCTGGCCCACAAGAACACGGTGCTCTTCCTGGGCCGGCACGTCGGGTACCCGGTCGCACTCGAAGGCGCGCTGAAGCTCAAGGAGCTGGCGTACATGCACGCCGAGGGGTTCGCGGCGGGCGAGCTGAAGCACGGGCCGATCGCGCTGATCGAGGAGGACCTGCCGGTCGTCGTGGTCGTCCCGTCCCCGCGCGGGCGCTCCGTGCTCCACGACAAGATCGTGTCCAACATCCAGGAGATCCGGGCCAGGGGCGCCCGCACCATCGTCATCGCCGAGGAGGGCGACGAGGCGGTCGTCCCCTACGCCGACCACCTCGTCCGCATCCCGGCCACCCCGACGCTGCTCCAGCCGCTGGTGGCGACGGTGCCGTTGCAGGTCTTCGCGTGCGAACTGGCGACGGCACGGGGGAACGAGGTGGACCAGCCGCGGAACCTGGCGAAGTCGGTGACGGTGGAGTAGTCCTCAGCGGGCGGCGTCGTGGACCACGGTGACCAGGCGGAAGCGTTGCAGGACCGCCGGCGTCGCGTCGTCCACGGTGAACGCCGGGTCGGCCAGGGCCGCGCGCATGTCCTCGCTGTGCCAGAACCGCTCGTGGCCCGCCCGCCATTCGGCCACGCTGGTGTACCCCTCGCCCTCGTCCACCGCGTGGGCGAGGTCCACCCGGGCGAGCGGGACGACGCGCACCTCGGTCACCTCGATGACGGCGACCGGACGGTCCCGCGAGTCCACGACCACTTCGCGGCTCCCCGCCTTCGGCAGCGGCTCGCCCTCGTGCTCGTAGTCGACGACGAGCCCGGTCGTGGAGGTCTTCGAGCCGTCGAGGACCGCCGCGACGAGCTGGTCGCGCAGGGGCCCGGGGAAGGCGAACTCGGCCCTGGGGAGCGAGTCGAGGTCCGTGGGGACCGGGGTCGTGTCGGGGGTCACCCGGTCACCCTACTGACGCGGCCGTGTCCCCGCTCCCGTCACCGTCACCGACGCGTGCTACCCGATCCCCAGCTCGATCCCCCGCTCAGTCCCCGCCGCTCGTCCCGCCATGCCCGCGGAATCGCCTCCGCGGCGTCGTGCGCCTCTGTCGGCGCCCCCGCCGGGAGCCGCCCCGCCAGTCCCCGCTCAGTCCCCGCCGCTCGTCCCGCCATGCCCGCGGAATCGCCTCCGCGGCGTCGTGCGCCTCTGTCGGCGCCCCCGCCGGGAGCCGCCCCGCCAGCGCCTGCTCAGTCCCCGCGCACGTCCCGCCATGCCCGCGGAATCGCCTCCGCGGCGTCGTGCGCCTCTGTCGGCGCCCCCGCCGGGAGCCGCCCCGCCAGCGCCTGCTCAGTCCCCGCGCACGTCCCGCCATGCCCGCGGAATCGCCCCCGCCACGTCGTGCGCCCCCGTCGGCGCCCCCTTTGCCGCGAGCCGCCCCGCCAGCCCGTGCACATAGGCCCCCACGCTCCCCGCGTCCACCGCCGAGAGCCCCGCCGCCAGCAGCGATCCCGCCAGCCCCGACAGCACGTCCCCGCTCCCCGCGGTGGCGAGCCACGACGTGCCCGTCGCGTTGACCCGCACCGGGCCTCCCTCAGCTCCGGCCACCACCGTCGTCGACCCCTTCAGCAGCACCGTCGCCCCGTACCGCCCGGCAAGCTCCCGCACCGAGGCCAGCCGCGCACCCTCGACCTCCTCCCGGGCCACCCCCAGCAGCGCCGCCGCCTCCCCGGCATGCGGCGTCATCAGGGTCGGCGCCGTACGCGCCCGCACCGCACCCGCGTCCGCCAACCGCAGCCCGTCCGCGTCGATCAGCACCGGCACCTGAGCCGCCAGCACCTGAGCCACGGTCCCGGCGTCGTCCCCGGCCCCCGGTCCGACGACCCATGCCTGCACCCGTCCCGCCCGCTTCGGTCCCTGGTCGGACACGAGCGTCTCCGGGTAGCGGGTGATCACCGCGTCCCCCGCCGGACCGACGTACCGCACCGCACCGGCCCCGCCCCGCAGCGCCCCGGCGACGGCGAGCACCGCCGCGCCCGGATAACGCGCCGACCCGGCGGCGATGCCCACGACCCCCCGCCGGTACTTGTCGCTCTCGACCCCCGGCACCGGCAGCAGTCGCGCCACGTCCGCGTGCTGCAACGCCTCCAGCTCGGCCGCGTCGTTCGGCAGTGACAGCCCGATGTCCACCAGCCGCACCGACCCGGCGTACTCCCGCGCCGGATCGATCAGCAGCCCCGGCTTGTGCGCCCCGAACGTCACCGTCAGGTCGGCCCGGACCGCGGCCCCCCGCACCTGCCCGGTGTCCGCGTCGACCCCGCTCGGCAGGTCGACGGCGACGACGGCGGCCCGTGACCGCGCCGCCGCGTCCGCGAGCGGGACCGCCTCCTGACGCAGCCCGCCCCGGCCGCCGATCCCGACGATGCCGTCGACGACCAGATCGGCCCGCGCGATCAGCTCCTCGGCGGAGCCGGTCCCCGCGACCCGCCCGCCCGCCCGGCGCAACGCCGCCAGCCCCGCACCGTGGGCGCGCCCGGACGAGAGCGGTACGGCCGTCACGCCCGCGCCCCGCCGGGCGAGCCGCGCCCCGGCGTACAGGGCGTCGCCGCCGTTGTCCCCGCTCCCGACCAGCAGCACGACCCGGCTGCCGTACACCCGTCCGGCCACCCGCCCGAGCACCTCGGCGCAGGCGGCGGCGAGCCCGGCGGCGGCCCGTTGCATCAACGCCCCCTCCGGCAGCCGTGCCATCAGTTCCCGTTCGGCGTTCCTGACCGTCTCCACGCTGTACGCAGTCCGCATGCCGTCGAGTCTTCCCCGTGGGCCGCGCAGGTTCACGCACCCCCACGTGAGGTGAGGGACAGTTGTCCCATGGGCGAGGACGAGACGGCACAGGTGATGACCTCACTGGGGGCGCGCCTGCGCGCCATCCGGCAGGCCCGCGGCCTCACGCTGGCCCAGCTCAACGCCGCCACCGGCATCTCCGTGAGCACCCTGTCCCGGCTGGAGTCGGGGCAGCGGGAGCCGGGGCTGCGGCACCTGCTGCCGCTGGCCCGGGCGCACCGCCTGCCGCTGGACGAACTGGTCGGCTCCCGGACCGGTGACCCCCGCGTCCACCCGCGCCCGTTCACCCGGCACGGCCAGACCTGGATCCCCCTCACCCGCAACCCGAACGACGGGCTGCACGCCTACAAACAGATCCTGCCCGCCCCGGCGGTCGCCCGGACCGAATGGACCCCGCGACCGGAACAGGGATCCCACGAGGGCCACGAGTGGATCTACGTGCTCTCCGGCCGCCTGCTCCTCGCCCTGGGCGACCACGACCTGGTCCTGGCGGCCGGTGAGACGGCGGAGTTCGACACCCGCGTCCCGCACGGCATCGCCAACGCGGGGGACCGGCCCGTCGAGTGGATCGCCCTGTACGGGGCACAGGGGGAGCGCATGCACATCCGGGTCCGGCCGACGGGGGACGACTGACCGCCGGGCGGCCCTACCCCTCCGCGATCACCACCGCCGACGCCACCCCCGCGTCATGGCTCAGCGACACGTGCCAGGACGCCACCCCCAGCTCCGCCGCCCGCGCCGCCACCGTCCCCGTCACCCGCAGCCGTGGCCGCCCGCTGTCCTCGACGTACACCTCGGCGTCCGTCCACAGCAGCCCGGCCGGCGCGCCGAGCGCCTTGGCCAGCGCCTCCTTCGCCGCGAAGCGGGCGGCGAGCGAGGCGACGCCCCGGCGCTCACCGCTCGGCAGCAGCAACTCGCTCTCCAGGAAGAGCCGCCGCGCCATGGCGGGCGTGCGTTCCAGCGACGCCGCGAACCGCTCGATCTCGGCCACGTCGATCCCGACCCCGATGATGCTCATGCCGGGCACCCTAACCACTGTCGACCGGTGCCGAGCGGGTGAAGTCCGGACACGCGGCACAGGCCGGGGGCTCTGAGAGACTGTGGGCACGATGAGTGAGACAGCTGCTCGGCGGGCCGCGATCCTGCGGGCCCGTGCCGAGATCGATCTTGCCGCCCTGCGGGCCAACGTCCGCGCACTGCGCGAACGGGCTCCCGGGGCGGCTCTCATGGCCGTGGTCAAGGCCGACGCCTACGGCCACGGCGCGATCCCGTGTGCCCGCGCGGCCGTCGAGGCGGGCGCGACCTGGCTGGGCACCGCCACGCCGCAGGAGGCCCTCGCGCTGCGCGCGGAGGCGGGGCTCCCCGACGACGTGCGGATCATGTGCTGGCTGTGGACGCCGGGCGGACCCTGGCGCGAGGCGATCGAGGCCGGCCTCGACGTGTCCGTCAGCGGCATGTGGGCCCTGGCGGAGGTCACCGAGGCGGCCCGGCGCGCCGGGCTCCCCGCCCGCGTGCAGCTCAAGGCCGACACGGGCCTCGGCCGGAGCGGCTGCCAGCCGGGCGAGGACTGGGCCGAGCTCGTGCGGGAAGCCCTGCGGGCCGAGGCCGAGGGGATCCTCCGCGTCACCGGGCTCTGGTCGCACTTCGCCCGCGCGGACGAGCCCGGACATCCCTCCATCGCCGCCCAGCTCACCCGCTTCCGGGAGATGACGGCCTACGCCGAGCAGCAGGGCGTGCGCCCCGAGGTGCGGCACATCGCCAACTCGCCGGCCACGCTCACCCTCCCCGAGGCCCACTTCGACCTCGTGCGGCCCGGCATCGCGACGTACGGCGTCTCGCCCAGCCCGGAGGTCGGCACCTCCGCCGACTTCGGACTGCGCCCCGTGATGACGCTGTCCGCCTCGCTGGCCCTGGTCAAGCAGGTCCCCGGCGGCCACGGCGTCAGCTACGGGCACCAGTACACCACCCCCGGCGAGACCACCCTCGGCCTCGTCCCCCTCGGCTACGCGGACGGCATCCCGCGCCACGCCTCCTCCACCGGCCCCGTTCTGGTCGACGGCAAGTGGCGCACGGTGGCGGGGCGGATCGCGATGGACCAGTTCGTCGTCGACCTGGGCGGGGACCGGCCGGAGCCGGGCGCCGAGGCGGTGCTGTTCGGGCCCGGCGACCGCGGCGAGCCCACCGCCGAGGACTGGGCGCAGGCCGCGGGCACCATCGCGTACGAGATCGTCACCCGGATCGGACCACGCGTCCCGCGCGTCTACGTCAACGAGTGATGGCCCCTCCACGGGGTGACGCGTTCGTCCACGGGGTGACGTGTCCCCGCGCGGTGCTACGCGTCCGTCCACGGCGTGACGCGCGCGGCGCGCGTTCAGGTGAACCAGCGATCAGCGGGTATCCGCACAGCGGCCCGGCGAAGAGGAGCGGTACGTGAGCGAGAGCAATGCGGAGGCCGTCGCGGCGGCCGTCGCCTCCGCCACGGATGCGGCCGCCGGCGGCTGGCGCCGCGCGACCGGCATCGCCGGCGTCGCGATAGGCGTGGTCGCGGCGGGCGCGGCGGTCGGCGTGGCGGTGGAGCGGCTCACCGTCGGCCGGGGGATACGCCAGCGGGCACGGCTCGCCCTCGACTCGGCGGGACCGTACGGCGGACTGCGCGGCACCCCGGGCAAGGCGTACGCCGACGACGGCACCGAGCTGTACTACGAGGTCGACGACGTCGATCCGGAGGCGGAGTCCGCGCTCACCCGGCGCCGCCGGCGGCTGTTCGGCCGCAGGGCACCCGCCCCCGTCACGGTCGTCTTCAGCCACGGCTACTGCCTCAACCAGGACTCCTGGCACTTCCAGCGGGCGGCCCTCAGGGGCGTCGTACGCACCGTGCACTGGGACCAGCGCAGCCACGGCCGGTCCGGGCGGGGCGTGGCCCAGGTGCGGGACGACCGGCCGGTCACCATCGACGACCTGGGCCGCGATCTGAAGGCGGTCGTCGACGCGGCCGTGCCCGAGGGCCCGATCGTGCTGGTCGGGCACTCCATGGGCGGGATGACGGTGATGGCCCTGGCGGACGCCTTCCCCGACCTGATCCGCGAGCGCGTCGTCGGCGTGGCCCTCGTCGGCACGTCGTCCGGGCGGCTCGGCGAGGTCAACTTCGGACTGCCCGTGGCCGGTGTCAACGCGGTCCGGCGGGTGCTCCCGGGGGTGCTGAAGGCGCTGGGGCAGCGGGCCGAGCTGGTGGAGAAGGGCCGGCGGGCGACGGCGGACCTGTTCGCCGGGATCATCAAGCGGTACTCGTTCGCGACCCGCGACGTCGACCCGGCCGTGGCCCGGTTCGCCGAGCGGATGATCGAGTCGACGCCGATCGACGTGGTCGCCGAGTACTACCCGGCCTTCAACGACCACGACAAGACCGAGGCCCTCGCCCACTTCGCCGACCTGCCGGTACTGGTGCTGGCCGGTGTCCGGGACCTGGTCACTCCCAGCGAGCACAGCGAGGCGATCGCCGACCTGCTGCCGGGCGCCGAGTTGGTGCTGGTGCCGGACGCCGGGCACCTGGTCATGCTGGAGCACCCGGAAGTCGTCACCGACCGCCTCGCCGACCTGCTCGCCCGCGCGGGAGCCGTACCGGCAGCCGCTACCGTTGAGGGCTATGGAAGCAGCAGCACCGCAGAGCCCGGCTGAGCCCTCCGGGCCCGCCCTCGACGTCGAGATCACCGTCACCTCCCCGGAGCAGATGCGGGAGCTGGGCCGCAGGCTCGCCGAAGTGCTGCGCGCCGGTGACCTGCTGATGCTCAGCGGGGAGCTGGGCGCGGGCAAGACGACGCTGACCCGGGGGCTCGGCGAGGGCATGGGCGTGCGCGGCGCCGTCACCTCCCCGACCTTCGTGATCGCCCGCGTGCACCCCTCGCTCGGCGACGGTCCGCCGCTCGTCCACGTCGACGCCTACCGGCTGTCCGGCGGACTGGACGAGATGGAGGACCTCGACCTCGACGTCTCCCTGTCCGACTCGGTGATCGTCGTCGAGTGGGGCGAGGGCAAGGTCGAGGAGCTGACCGAGGACCGGCTGCAGCTCCGGATCCACCGGTCCGTGGGCGACACCACCGACGAGGTCCGGCACGTGACGCTGACGGGCGTCGGCGAGCGCTGGGCCACGGCCGACCTCGGCGTGCTCGCCGTCTGAGCCGTCCAGGCCGTCCAGACGGTCCAGGCCGTCCACGCCGTCCAGACGGTCCAGGCAGTCCTGGGGGCCGGCCGTTCAGACCGGTCCGGGTGCGTTCCGACAGAGTGTCGGCAAGATATTGCGTTCGGGGTCCCGCGCGTGGTCACATGGTATCCAGCTCGTAGTTAGGCTTGCCTAACTACCCCCGCCCCCGACCTTCAGGAGGCGTCCATGTCGGAGACCGAGCGCCAGCCGCAGGCCCGTCCGCGGCCCCAGTCGCCCGCCCTCGCCGGGGTGTCCATGCACGACCTGCTCGCGTCCTGCGCCGCCGCGGCGGCGATCTCCACCCCACCGCCCGCGCCCGAGCCGGAGGCGTGCCGGCCCGTCCGGCAGCACCGCGAGGCCGCCTGACGCGGACGGCCGGAGTCCGGGCCGCCGGGGCTTGGACGGCCGGGACCCGTGCGGCGGGACCCGTGCGGCGGGACCCGTGCGGCGGGACCCGTGCGGCTCAGGGGACGACGACGACCTGCTGTCCGATCGTCGCGAACCGCCACATCGCGTCGCCGTCCGCGCGCGTCTCCCGGATGCCACCGGTGCGCTCCTCCGGGTCCGGCCTCGCCGTCGAGCCGTCCACCGCCGCGCTGAACCCGATCACCACGCCCCCGACGTCGGCGAAGCGCACGACGTGCTCGACCGGGACCCCGTCGGACCCGGTGACCCGGCTCGAACGGGACGTGACCCGGTACGTGCCCGGCAGCGGATCGACCGCACTGGGCGTGACCTCGAACGTGTGCCGGACCCCGTTGTCGGCCCCGACCAGCCAGACCCGGTCGTCGTCCAGCGAGTACACCACCCGTTCGCCCTTGCCCGACCGCGCGGGCAGGGCGTCGGGGTGCAGCCGGTCGCGGGGCGCCTTGGAGACGCCGGCGGCGGCCGCGTCGCTCATGTGGGTCCTGCCGAGGCCGGGCGGGACGGTGACCGACGCCTGGTGGGCGAGGGCGCCGATCGTCACGAGGGCCGCCGTGGTGAGGCCGGCGACGAAACCGGCGCTGCTGCTTGCCACTGGGACCACCTCGGCGTCGTACGTCCTGCGCTTGCGTCGTTCCCCGCCCGTCCTGCCCTCCGGCGACGGTAGCAGCAGGTGACCGCCCGACCCGGTCGTCCGACACGGGCCTCGCGGCGCCGTAGGCTGTTTGCGTGCTCTTGCTCGCTCTGGATACCGCCACGCCCGCCGTCACCGTCGCGCTGCACGACGGTACGCACGTCATCGCCTCGTCGAGCCAGGTCGACGCACGCCGGCACGGTGAGCTGCTGCTGCCCGCCGTCGACCGGGTGCTCGCCGAGGCCGGGCTCAAGCTCGACGCCGTCACCGGCGTCGTCGCCGGCATCGGCCCCGGCCCGTACACGGGGCTGCGCGTCGGCCTGATGACCGCGGAGACGTTCGGGCTCGCGCTCGGCGTGCCCGTGCACGGTGTGTGCACGCTGGACGGCCTGGCGTACGCCGCCGACCTGGAGGGCCCCTTCGTGGTGGCGACCGACGCCCGCCGCAAGGAGGTCTACTGGGCGCGGTACGCCGACTCCCGCACCCGCCTCACCGACCCGGCGGTCGACCGTCCCGCCGACATCGCCGACCGGGTGGCGGGCCTGCCGGCCGTCGGCGCCGGCGCGCTGCTGTACCCGGACACCTTCCCCCGGGCCCACGAGCCCGAGCACGTGTCCGCCTCCGCCCTCGCGTGCCTGGCCGCCGAGAAGCTGGCGGCGGGCGAGGAGCTGCCCGCGCCCCGGCCGCTGTACCTGCGCCGGCCCGACGCGCAGGTCCCCAAGAACTACAAGGTGGTCACCCCGAAGTGACCGAAGCGACCGAACCCGTGACCTCGCCCGTGCGCGCCGAGCTGCGCGAGATGCGCTGGTGGGACATCGACCCCGTGCTCCGGATGGAGCGGGAGCTGTTCCCGGAGGACGCCTGGTCGCGCGGGATGTTCTGGTCCGAGCTGGCCCACGCGCGCGGACCCGGGGCGACCCGGAGATACGTCGTCGCCGAGGTCCCCGCCGCGGACGGTGCGCACGGGGAGACCGCGGAGGAAGGGGACGGCGGTGAGGGCGGGCGGGACGGCGCCCGGATCGTCGGCTACGCGGGCCTCGTCGCCTCCGGCGACCAGGCCGACGTGCAGACCATCGCCGTCGCCCGCGACCACTGGGGCACCGGGCTCGGCGGGCGGCTGCTGGCCGAGCTGCTGCGGGCGGCGACCGCCTTCGAGTGCGCCGAAGTGATGCTGGAGTGCCGGGTGGACAACACCCGCGCCCAGCGGCTGTACGAGCGCTTCGGCTTCGAGCCCATCGGTTTCCGGCGCGGCTACTACCAGCCGGGCAACGTGGATGCCCTGGTGATGCGACTGACCACAGCGACCGGCGGCGGCCCCGCCGCGGACGCCGACTCCGTACAAGGAACCGACAACCATGGCTGACTCACGCGACGAACCTCTCGTACTGGGGATCGAGACCTCCTGCGACGAGACCGGCGTCGGTGTCGTCCGCGGCACCACCCTGCTGGCCGACGCCGTCGCGTCCAGCGTCGACGAGCACGCCCGCTTCGGCGGGGTCGTGCCGGAGGTGGCGAGCCGCGCCCACCTGGAGGCGATGGTCCCCACCATCGACCGCGCCCTGAAGGAGGCGGGGGTGAGCGCGCGCGACCTCGACGGCATCGCCGTGACCGCGGGTCCGGGCCTCGCCGGTGCCCTGCTGGTCGGGGTCTCGGCGGCGAAGGCGTACGCCTACGCCCTCGGCAAGCCCCTCTACGGCGTCAACCACCTCGCCTCGCACATCTGCGTCGACCAGCTGGAGCACGGCCCGCTGCCGGAGCCGACGATGGCGCTGCTGGTCTCCGGCGGGCACTCCTCGCTGCTGCTGTCGACGGACATCACCTCCGACGTCCGCCCGATGGGCGCCACCATCGACGACGCGGCCGGCGAGGCCTTCGACAAGATCGCCCGCGTGCTGAACCTGGGCTTCCCCGGCGGCCCCGTCATCGACCGGTACGCGCGCGAGGGCGACCCGAACGCGATCGCGTTCCCGCGCGGGCTGACCGGGCCGCGCGACCCGGAGTACGACTTCTCCTTCTCCGGGCTGAAGACGGCCGTGGCCCGCTGGATCGAGGCCAAGCGGGCGGCGGGGGAGGAGGTGCCGGTGCGGGACGTGGCGGCGTCCTTCCAGGAGGCGGTCGTGGACGTGCTGACCCGCAAGGCGGTGCGGGCCTGCAAGGACCAGGGCGTCGACCACCTGATGATCGGCGGCGGTGTGGCCGCCAACTCCCGGCTGCGGGCGCTGGCCCAGGAGCGGTGCGAGTCGGCCGGCATCCGGCTGCGGGTCCCGCGGCCCAAGCTGTGCACGGACAACGGGGCGATGGTCGCCGCGCTCGGCGCCGAGATGGTCGCGCGCAACCGGGCCGCCTCCGACTGGGACCTCTCGGCGGACTCCTCCCTGCCGGTGACGGACCCGCACGTGCCGGGGACCGCCCACACGCACCACCATGACCACGATCACGACCACGTCCACGAGGTCAGCAAGGAGAACCTGTACTCGTGACCGTCGCGCTGATGTGGGAGGCGCGGGCCGTGCCCGGCCGGGGCGAGGAACTGCTGGCCTGGGCCCGTCAGCAGGTCCTCCCCGCCGAACCCCTGCGCCGCGAGACCTTCCGCGCCCCGCAGGACCGCGTCCTCGTCATCACCTGGTGGTCCGCCGCCTACGACGCCGACCTGCCGGAACTGCCCGAACCGGACGCCGGCCTGGTCGTCCGGGCGGTGCACCGGTGGCGGTTCGAGTCCGTGGACGGGGCCCCCGCGGACCCGGCTGCTCCGTCGGGGACGTGATCAGGGCGTCCGAGCGGGGAAGCTCGGCCGTCCCCGGCCCACTTCCTGGTCCTTCGTTCCGCACTCCGTCCTCGACCCGCGCGAAATGTTTCGGCGGTGTAACCGAATGCTGCGGAAGGCCGGGCCTGCCGAAGGGTTCGCCAATGTGGCCCACAGGGTTACGATCGCCGCCATGACATCCCCGCAGCCCGCAGAAACACGGACGCAAAGGCGGTCCGCGCAGACCGCGACCCTCGCCGAGATCGCGCGTGAGGCCGGTGTGTCGGCGCCGACTGTTTCGAAGGTCCTCAACGGCCGCGCCGACGTCGCCCCTGCCACCCGGGCCCGTGTGGAGGAGCTGCTGCGCGCCCACGGCTACCGGCGCAGGCGTGCCGAGGCGACCCGCTCGCCGCTGATCGACCTGGTCTTCCACGAGCTGGAGAGCGCCTGGGCGATGGAGGTCATCCGGGGCGTGGAGAACGTGGCGCGGGACACGGGGCTCAGTGTCGTGCTCTCCGAGAGCGCGGGGCGCCTCACGCCCGGCCGGACCTGGGCCGACCAGGTCGCCGCCCGCCGCCCGCACGGCGTGATCCTCGTGCTCTCCGGCCTCGACGAGTCCCAGCGGGCCCTGCTCACCAGCCGTTCCATCCCGTTCGTGGTGATGGACCCGGCCGGCGACCCGGGCGCCGACGTGCCGTCCATCGGCGCCACCAACTGGCAGGGCGGCCTCGCCGCCACCCGGCACCTCATCGACCTCGGCCACACCCGCATCGGCGCGATCAGCGGGCCCACCCGGATGATGTGCAGCCGCGCCCGCGTCGACGGCTACCGGGCCGCCCTGGAGACGGCCGGGCTGCCGGTCGACCCGGACCTGATCATGACCGGCGACTTCCACCACGAGGCCGGCTACCGGCAGGGCCTGGAACTGCTGCGCCGCCCCGACCGGCCGACCGCGGTCTTCGCCGGCAACGACCTGCAGGCGCTCGGGCTGTACGAGGCCGCGCGCGAGCTGGGGCTGCGCATCCCGCAGGACCTGAGCGTGGTCGGGTTCGACGACCTGCCGGTGGCGCGCTGGGTGGGGCCGCCGCTGACGACCGTACGGCAGCCGCTCATGGAGATGGCCGAGGCGGCGGCCCGGCTGGTCCTGGACCTCGGGCGCGACGACGGCTCCACGGTGGCGACCCGGGTCGAGCTGGCCACCAGCCTGGAGGTGCGCAGCAGTACGGGGGCGCCCGCTACGGTGTGACCGACCGGTCGCCGATCCCTGCGGAACGTTCGGGGGAAGGGACCGGGAGCGGCGGATCACCGTGCCGAGGTGATTGCTGAGGCGATTTCCGGGGATTCCGCGGCGTGTGTCGATCCACGGCTCTCCCGTTCGACGCACCGGGTGAGAGGCCGGGAGGATCCCGGCCCACCGACCCCGAGGAGCCACCATGCCCCGCTACCTGTCGCTGATCCGGATCGAGGAGAACGACGCCCCCGCCGGCGGTCCCAGCCCCGAGCTGGTGCAGCGCATGGAGAAGCTGATGGAGGAGATGACGAAGGCCGGCGTCCTGCTCGACACCGCCGGGCTGACCCCGACGTCCGAGGGCAGCAGGGTCCACTACGAGGGCGGACGGCTGTCCGTCACCGACGGGCCCTTCACCGAGACCAAGGAGGTCGTGGGCGGCTACGCGCTCCTGCAGGCGAAGGACAAGGCCGAGGCGATCGAGTGGACCAAGCGCTTCCTGAAGGTGCACGAGGAGCACTGGACGGTGACCTGCGAGGTGCGGGAGGTCATGGGGGGCTGATCCCCGTTTCGCCCCGGGCGCCGGAGGGTGTTGCATGGTGGGTTGTGGAACCACAGCCCACCGCCGCCCCGCCCGGCCCCGCCACCCCGCCCGGCACCGACGGCACCGGTGACGCCACCGAGGCCATCGAGACCGTCTTCCGCCTGGAGTCGCCCCGCGTCATCGCCGGTGTCGCCCGACTCGTCCGGGACGTCGGCATCGCCGAGGAACTCGCGCAGGACGCCCTCGTGGCGGCCCTGGAGCAGTGGCCGCGGGACGGTGTGCCCGACAACCCGGGCGCCTGGCTCATGGCCACCGCCCGGCGCCGCGCCGTCGACCTGATCCGGCGCCGGGAGAACTACGCCCGCAAGCTGGCGGAGATCGGCCGGGACCTGTCCGCCGCCGCACCGCCCGTGGAGCCCGCCGACCCGGACGACATCGACGACGACCTGCTGCGGCTGGTGTTCACCGCCTGCCACCCGGTGCTGTCCGCCGAGGCCCGCATCGCCCTGACCCTGCGTCTGCTCGGCGGTCTGACCACGACCGAGATCGCCCGCGCCTTCCTCGTCCCGGAACCGACGGTCGCGCAGCGCATCGTGCGCGCCAAACGCACGCTGGCCACGAAGAACGTCACCTTCGAGGTGCCGTACGGCCCGGACCGCGCGGCCCGCCTCGGCTCGGTCCTGGAGGTGATCTACCTGATCTTCAACGAGGGTTACGCGGCCACCGCCGGCGACGACTGGCTCCGCCCCGGGCTGTGCGAGGACGCCCTGCGCCTGGCCCGCGTGCTCGCCGCCCTGATGCCGAAGGAGCCCGAGGTCCACGGGCTGGCGGCGCTGCTGGAGTTCCAGGCCGCCCGCACCGCCGCCCGCACCGGCCCCGACGGTGCGCCGGTCCTCCTGAAGGACCAGAACCGCCGCCGCTGGAACCGCATGCTCATCGCCCGCGGCATCACCGCACTCGACCGGGCCACCGCCTCCGGCACCGGGCCCCCGGGCCCCTACACCCTCCAGGCCGCGATCGCCGCCTGCCACGCGGTCGCCCACAGGTACGAGGAGACCGACTGGCCGCGCATCGCCACGCTCTACGGGCTGCTCGCGGCCCGCGCCCCGTCCCCGGTCGTCGAACTCAACCGCGCGGTCGCCGTGTCGATGGCCGAGGGCCCGGCCCCGGCACTCGCCCTCGTCGACGCCCTCGCCGCCGAACCCGCCCTGCGCGACTACCACCTGCTCCCCAGCGTCCGCGGCGACCTGCTGCTGCGCCTGGGCCGTACGGCCCAGGCGCGGACGGAGTTCGAGCGCGCGGCGTCGCTGGTGCGCAACGCACGCGAGCGCGAGCTGCTGACACGCCGGGCGAGGGAGTGCGGTTGAGTCACCCGGAGCCGAGGCGCCCCGCATCCGGCCTGGCAGGTCGCAGGCGTGCGGTTCCAGGGCCCGTCGGCGGGCGGCCGGTGCGGTCGTCGCCGTTCCACCGGGACGGTCGGACCAGCGCGCCGGGTGCCGCGTCGTGCGCGCGGGGAGGCGGGTTCTGCCGGGGCCGGTCAGGGGGCAGTGCCGTCCCTGGACGCGGGGCACGTGCCGCGGTCCGCGCGCGGACCGAGTGCGTCGGGTGCGTGCCCGCGGCGGCCGGTGCGGGCGGCGGCGTCCCACCGGGGCGGTTCGGCTAGCGTGCCGGGTGGCCGATCAGCATCGTCGGTGCCCCCGCGACCCGGGTCAGGAAGACCGTCGCCGCGTTCGGACCCTGGGGCTTGACCTTGCGCCGCAGCTCCTCCGGTTCGACCGCCGAGCCCCGCTTCTTCACGGTGAGCGTGCCGACGCCGCGCTCGCGCAGCAGCGCCTTCAGCCGCTTCACGTTGAAGGGCATGCGGTCGGTGATCTCGTACGCCGTGGCGTACGGCGTCGGCAGCAGCTCGTCGGCGGTGACGTACGCGATGGTCGCGTCGAGCAGCCCGCCGCCGACCTGTTCGGCGACCTCGGCGACCAGATGGGCACGGATGACGGCACCGTCCGGCTCGTACAGGTACCGGCCGGGCGTGCGGACCTCCGGGTCGGGCAGGCCGGTGCCGAGCAGGGTGCGGGGGCCCGGCAGCAACGTGGCCCGCACCGCCCCCGGCGCGGTGCCGAACCACAGCACCGCCTCCTTCACGTCCCCGCCGTCGGAGATCCACTCGGCCTCGGCGTCGTCGGGCACCGCCTCGTGCGGAATGCCGGGGGCCACCTTCAACGCGGCGGCGCGGGGCGCCGTACGGGCGGCCTCGACGGCCCAGGAGAGCGGCGGCGAGTAGGCCTCGGGGTCGAAGATCCTCCCCCGCCCGCCGCGCCGCGCGGGGTCGACGAACACGGCGTCGTACCCGCCCGTGTCCACCTCCGTGACGTCCGCCTCGCGCACCTCGATCAGCTCACCGAGCCCCAGCGCGTCGGCGTTGGCACGGGCCGCCGCGGCGGTCGCCGGGTCCCGGTCCACGGCCAGCACCCGGATCCCGGCGCGCGCCAGCGCGATCGCGTCGCCGCCGATCCCGCAGCACAGGTCGGCGACGGAGGTCACGCCGAGGGCCGTCAGCCGCTCGGCCCGGTACGCGGCCACGCTCGCCCGCGTCGACTGCTCGACCCCGTTGGGCGTGAAGAACATCCGCCCGGCGTCCCGCGCCCCGAACTTCACCGCCGCCCGCTGCCGCAGCCGCGCCTGCCCGAGCGCCGCCGACACCAGCTCGGCGGGATGGGTGCGGCGCAGCCGGGTGGCGACGGCCAGCTCCCGCGCGGGATCGGTTTCGCGCACCTCGTCGAGGAGGGCGCGGCCTTCGGCGGTGAGCAGGGCGAGGAGGGCGTCGAGGTCGTTCACGCGGTCATTGTGGGCCAGTCGGTGGATGGTGCGCCTCCGGCGGGTGTCGCACGGGATCCGGCGGCCGGGGACTGCGAGGATCCGGCACCATGCGAGTAGTACTACAAAATGACAAAAGTCGGTCGTTCCGTCACGGAAATCGATCAATCAGGTCGTTTCGGGTGACCTCCCGCCCCCTGGCGCGCGGCGTCCTCGCCGTCCTCGCCGCCGCCGCCCTCGCCTCCGGCTGTGCACCGGACGCCTCCGGCGCGCGGGGCGCCCCCGGCCCGCAGCCCCTGGAGGCACCACCGGCCCGCGCGCTCGACTCCTACGCGTCCGAGCTGCGCGCGGCACACGCCGCCCGGGCCGCCGCCGCCAGGCGCTGGCGGCTGAAGGAGGTCCCCCTGGCGGCACCGCCGCCCCCCGCGACGAAGCCGGAGATCACCGCGCGCGAGGGCTTCGAGGTGGAAGGCCAGGAGGACCTCCCGCCGGTCTTCACCACCGTCCCGACCGAGAAGAGGATCGTCTTCCTCACCATCGACGACGGCGCCGAGAAGGACCCGGCGTTCCTGCGCATGATGAGCGAGCTGAGGATCCCGTACACGGTCTTCCTCACCGACCAGGAGATCAAGGACGACTACGGCTACTTCACGAACATGCAGGCGCGCGGGATCACCCTCAACAACCACACGCTGAGCCACCCCTACCTCCCCGGCCTCTCCTACGAGGAGCAGGAGCGGGAGATCTGCGGCATGCAGGACGTGATCGAGGAGCACTACGGCACGCGCCCCACCCTCTTCCGCCCGCCCTTCGGCAACTACAACCGGGACACCCTGCGCGCCGCGAAGGCCTGCGGCATCGAGTACGCGCCGATCTGGAGCGAGGAGGTCTACGTCGACCACTGGGAGTACCGCGAGTGGGACCAGGAGCTGCACCCGGGGGACATCGTCCTCACCCACTTCCGGGGGCGCGACGAGTGGGGAGGCGCGATGACCGACATGGTCCGCCGGTTCCTGGACAGGGTCACCGCCGAGGGGTACGCGGTGGCCCGGCTGGAGGACTACCTGTGAGGCGGGGGCGGTTCCGGCCGGCCGGGGCCGCCCTGGCCGCCGTACCGCTCGCCGTACTGCTCGCCGGGTGCGCCCAGCTCGCCGGCCCCGCCCACCACCCCGCGGCCCAGGAACCCGTCCAGGGCAGCGGCCAGGGGCAGGGCCTGCCGCCCGTCGTGGACCACGTCCGCACCACCGACCGGGTCGTCTTCCTCACCTACGACGACGGCGCCGAGCGCGACCCCCGCTTCACCGGCCTCGTCCGCGAACGGCGGATCCCGGTCACCCTGTTCCTCACCGACACCGTCGCCGGGCCGGCGTACGGCCACTTCGCCCGGCTGCGCTCGGTCGGCGCGAGCCTGCAGAACCACACCCTCGACCACCGCTCCCTGCGCGGTCTGCCCTACGCCGGTCAGCGCGCCGAGATCTGCGGCCAGCAGGGCAAGCTCACGTCCCGTTTCGGCGTCCGCCCCCACCTCTTCCGCCCGCCCCACGGCACGTACGACACCACGACGTTGCGCGCCGCCGCCGACTGCGGCAGCGCGGCGCTCGTCCTGTGGCGGGCGACCCTCGACGCCGACGGTGAACTCACCTACACCCGCGGCGACCACCGCCTGCACCCCGGCGACATCGTGGCCGTCGACCCCGACCGGCCGACGGGCATCGGTCTGAGCACGCGCACGGCACGTCTGCTGGAGGAGATCGAGGAGCAGGGGCTGAGGGTGGGACGCCTGGAGGACTACCTCTGAGCCCTTGATGCCGGCGGCGTCCATCAGCCCGTCCGGCGCTCGCGGACGCGGCCGTTCAGGCCGAAGGCGGGGGCCCGGGGGCGGCGGCCCCCAGCGCCGCCCACACCCACGCCGGGTGCACCACGGAACGCGCGGCCACCCGAAAACTCCGCCGACGCGCCGCCGGGATTGGCACTCCGCTTGACCGAGTGCTAATCGCGGTCATAGTCTCGGCTCTGGCACTCCCCACTGGAGAGTGCCAACACAGCGACGGGCAGGTCCGGCACCCGCGACGACGGATCGACCTGGT
Source organism: Streptomyces lancefieldiae (assembly GCF_031845825.1). Lineage (NCBI taxonomy): Bacteria > Bacillati > Actinomycetota > Actinomycetes > Kitasatosporales > Streptomycetaceae > Streptomyces > Streptomyces lancefieldiae. The sequence continues at coordinate 112,100 of NZ_JAVRFH010000006.1, forward strand.
CGCCACCTCAGACAGTTAACCCCGTGAGATCTCCGAAGGGGGAGGTCGGATCGTGACGACCGCCAGCTCCAAGGTTGCCATCAAGCCGCTCGAGGACCGCATTGTGGTCCAGCCGCTCGACGCCGAGCAGACCACGGCTTCGGGCCTGGTCATTCCGGACACCGCCAAGGAGAAGCCCCAGGAGGGCGTCGTCCTGGCCGTGGGCCCGGGCCGCTTCGAGGACGGCAACCGTCTTCCGCTCGACGTCTCCGTCGGTGACGTCGTGCTCTACAGCAAGTACGGCGGCACCGAGGTGAAGTACAACGGCGAGGAGTACCTCGTCCTCTCGGCCCGCGACGTGCTCGCGATCATCGAGAAGTAAGTCGGGCAGTAGTCGACTCACCTCGACGCACACAGCTCAGCAACTGCGCCCCTGGCCCCCGCGACCTAAGAAGCCGGGCGCGAGGGGCGCAGTCAGTTTTCCCCTAGATTTCCGAGAGGGCTCACGCTCCCATGGCGAAGATCCTGAAGTTCGACGAGGACGCCCGTCGCGCCCTCGAGCGCGGCGTCAACAAGCTCGCCGACACGGTGAAGGTGACGATCGGCCCCAAGGGCCGCAACGTCGTCATCGACAAGAAGTTCGGCGCCCCGACCATCACCAACGACGGTGTCACGATCGCCCGCGAGGTCGAGATCGAGGACCCGTACGAGAACCTCGGCGCCCAGCTGGTGAAGGAGGTGGCGACCAAGACCAACGACATCGCTGGTGACGGCACCACCACCGCCACCGTCCTGGCCCAGGCGCTGGTCCGCGAGGGCCTGAAGAACGTCGCCGCCGGTGCCTCCCCGGCGCTGCTGAAGAAGGGCATCGACGCGGCCGTCGCCGCCGTGTCCGAGGACCTCCTCGCCACCGCGCGCCCGATCGACGAGAAGTCCGACATCGCCGCCGTGGCCGCGCTGTCCGCCCAGGACCAGCAGGTCGGCGAGCTGATCGCCGAGGCCATGGACAAGGTCGGCAAGGACGGTGTCATCACCGTCGAGGAGTCCAACACCTTCGGTCTGGAGCTGGACTTCACCGAGGGCATGGCCTTCGACAAGGGCTACCTGTCGCCGTACTTCGTGACGGACCAGGAGCGCATGGAAGCCGTCCTGGAGGACCCGTACATCCTCATCAACCAGGGCAAGATCTCCTCCATCGCGGACCTGCTGCCGCTGCTGGAGAAGGTCATCCAGGCGGGTGCCTCCAAGCCGCTGCTGATCATCGCCGAGGACCTCGAGGGCGAGGCCCTCTCCACCCTCGTCGTCAACAAGATCCGCGGCACCTTCAACGCCGTCGCGGTGAAGGCCCCGGGCTTCGGCGACCGCCGCAAGGCGATGCTGCAGGACATGGCCGTCCTCACCGGCGCCACGGTCATCTCCGAGGAGGTCGGCCTCAAGCTCGACCAGGTCGGCCTGGACGTGCTCGGCACCGCCCGCCGCATCACCGTCACCAAGGACGACACCACGATCGTCGACGGTGCCGGCAAGCGTGACGAGGTCGAGGGCCGCATCGCGCAGATCAAGGCCGAGATCGAGAACACGGACTCCGACTGGGACCGCGAGAAGCTCCAGGAGCGCCTCGCGAAGCTGGCCGGCGGCGTGTGCGTGATCAAGGTCGGCGCCGCCACCGAGGTGGAGCTGAAGGAGCGCAAGCACCGTCTGGAGGACGCCATCTCCGCGACCCGCGCCGCGGTCGAGGAGGGCATCGTCTCCGGTGGTGGCTCCGCCCTGGTCCACGCCGTCAAGGTCCTGGAGGGCAACCTCGGCAAGACCGGCGACGAGGCCACCGGTGTCGCGGTCGTCCGCAAGGCCGCCGTCGAGCCGCTGCGCTGGATCGCCGAGAACGCCGGCCTCGAGGGCTACGTCATCGTCTCCAAGGTGGCGGAGCTGGAGAAGGGCAACGGCTACAACGCCGCCACCGGCGAGTACGGCGACCTGGTCAAGGCCGGCGTCATCGACCCGGTGAAGGTCACCCGTTCCGCCCTGGAGAACGCCGCCTCCATCGCCTCCCTCCTCCTCACGACCGAGACCCTGGTCGTCGAGAAGAAGGAAGAGGAAGAGCCGGCCGCCGCGGGCCACGGCCACGGCCACGCCCACTGAGCGCAGCGCATCAGCTGAACGGTGCCCAGCCCCCGCAGGGGGCTGGGCACCGTTCGTTTTCCGGGGCACCGGCTTTGCGCCCGCCCCGTCGGTCAGGTGGTGCTCGGCAGGGCGTGCGCGAGGAGGGTCTCCGCCGCCGTCCGCGCGTGCCGGCCGTACTCGGCGTCGTCCAGCACCATGGCTCGACTGGCCGCCCCGTCCGCGAGGGTGACCAGCTGTTCGGCGAGCGCGGCGGGCTCGCGACAGCCGAGCTCCGTCACCAGCGCGGTGACCAGCCGTACCATCCGCAGTTTCTGTTCGCGGGCGTAGGCGTGGACCGCGCTCCCCGGGTCGGGGAACTCCGCCGCGGCATCGATGAACGGACACCCGCGCACCGGGGCCGCGTCCGGCACGGGCTGGACGAACAGCCCGAGGATGCGCTCCCGCGGGGGGATGTCCTCGCGGGTCAGCACGCTTTCCAGCGTGGCCCCCGACGAGGCGAGGTCCTGGAGGTGAGCGACCACCAGGTCGTCCTTGGTCCGGAAATGCGCGTAGAGCGTCCGCTTGGACACCGGTGCTTCCTCCGCGACCTGCTCCATCCCGGTCGCGTTGATCCCCTGGGTCGCGAACAGCCGGGCGGCGGCGGCCAGGATGCGCTCCCGTCCGCCACGTCCTCGCCCCTGGGATGCCGTAGTCGTCGTACTCACGCATTGAGTATACGTCCGCGTTTACTTCGAGGGTGAGGGCCTGCTAGTCTCCGACCGTCCGACTATGTAAACGGAACCGTTTACATTCGCTGTCGTCGAGGAGCCCTTCATGAGCCTGCTGGTCCCCACCGAGCTGAGTGGCTGTGCGGAGAAGCTGATACGTGGCCGTCACGCGACCCGCGCGTTCCGTCCGGAAGCGGTGCCCGAGGACACGCTGCGCGCGATCTTCTCGCTGGCCGGCGCCGCACCGTCCAACTCCAACGCGCAACCCTGGCGGGCCGAGGTGGTCAGCGGCGCCTCACGTGAGCGCCTGGCGGACGCCCTGCAGGCGGCCCACGCCGAGAAGCGCGTCTCCGTCGACTTTCCGTACTCCGAGGACATGTACGCGCAGGAGCACCAGGCGCGCCGGGCAGCGTTCGGAGCCCAGCTCTACGGAACGCTCGGCATCGGTCCTGACGATCACGCGGCGCGGGCGGCCTACGACGCGGAGAGCCTGCGCTTCTACGGCGCGCCGCACGCCGCGTTCCTGTTCGTCACCGGTGACGGCGGGGCCCGGCTGGCCGCTGACGTCGGTGCCTACCTGCAGACACTGCTCCTGGCGATGACCGCGTACGGCGTGGCGAGTTGTCCGCAGGGGCTGCTGAGCTTCTACGCCGACACGGTCCGCGCCGAACTCGGCGTCGCCGGGGGACGGCTGCTCGTGGGCGTCTCCTTCGGTTACGCCGACGAGGCGGCGCCGGTGAACCACGTCACGACCGAACGGGCCGCGCTCGAAGCGGTCACGGCCTTCCACGGTTAGTCGCGCCACAGACGCGCGCCACTGTGCCGCGCCGCCTAGGGCGGGCTGACCGCCCGAACCGTGATCAAGGAAGTGGTGTCTCTGCCCGTCCCACCGTGAATACTGTCCCGAACCGTCGACACGCTGGGATGAACATGACCACCACCAGACTTCTGGGCCCCGCCCTCGTCACCGCGCTCCTGGCCTCGGTCACCGCCTGCGGGGCGTCGTCCGCGCCGGACGACGCCCCGGCGGACGCCGCACCCGCCTCGGCGAGCGCCGGGACACCTCGTGCGGCGAACCACCGGCCGGTCACCGCCGGCATGCCCGACGTCATCGGCGGCAACGCGGGGCGCGCGCAGGAGCAGATGGGCTCCGAGACCGACATCACCTTCGAGGACGCGAGCGGACAGGGCCGTCCCGTGGACGACCCGGCCGAGTGGAAGATCTGCGCGTCCCGGCCGGGGCCGAACCAGCAGATCACCGACTACCCGGTGGTCTTCGGCGTGGTGAAGGTCGCGGAGAACTGCGAGGACGCGCCGCCGGAGTGAGGCGTCCGGCACTCCGGCGGGCCCCCTACTGCGGCCCGTACTTCCGCCCCGTCCGCGAGGAGATCCCGCCCAGCATCCCCCGCGGCACCAGCTTCGCCGCGCCCATCAGGGCCTTGTAGCGGGGGTCGGGGACCGACAGGGACTTGCCGCGGGACAGGTCGGCGAGGGCCGCCGCGACCAGTTTGTCCGCGTCGAGCCACATCCAGTTCGGGATGTTGTCCGTGCCCATCCCGGCCCGCTGGTGGAACTCCGTACGCACGAAGCCGGGGCACAGGGCCATCAGGCGTACGCCGCTGCCGGCCAGGTCCTTCGCCACGCCCTGCGTGAACTGCACGACCCACGCCTTGGAGGCGCCGTACGTGCCGCGCGGGACGAACGCCGCGACCGAGGCCACGTTGACCACGCCGCCGCGCCCCCGCGCCCGCATCGCCTCCGCCGCCGCCGCGGTCAGCCGCAGTACCGCCTCGCAGTGCACCTTGAGCATCGTCAGCTCGTCGGCCATCGAGACCTCGAGGAAACGGCCCTTGTTGCCGAAGCCGGCGTTGTTGATCAGCAGGTCGACGGGGTTCCTGCGGTCGTCGAGCCGGGCGGCCACCGCCTCGATGCCCGCGTCCGTCGCCAGGTCGGCCGTCAGTACCTCGGCCTCGATGCCGTGCCGGTCGTGCAGCTCGGTCGCCTGCTCGCGCAGCCGCTTGGTGTCGCGGGCCACCAGCACCAGGTCGTGCCCTTCCGCCGCCAGCCGCCGTGCGAACGCGGCGCCGATGCCCGCCGTCGATCCCGTAATCAATGCCGTTGTCATGGCGCAAGGTTATGGGTCCGGACTGGCTGCGTCCGCTTTACTCACCAGGACGACGGCGCGCAAAGGCGAGGGCAGGAAGGGTGACTGATGGTGAGTCAGCTGCCGTACTGCTCCACGTACTTACGTGCCGCGGCCAGCGACTCCGGGTGCAGCGCCTCGCCCGCCGCGAGCAGCCGGGGGAGCAGCTCCCGCTGGGTCGTCGCCGCCCGGAACTGCAACGCCACCGTCACCTCGTGGTCGGGCCGGTGCACGATCCGTACCGGGTCACCCGCCCGCACCTCACCGGGCTCGACCACCCGCAGATAGGCCCCCGGCGCGCCCTTCTCCGTGAAGCGCTTCACCCACTGCTTCTCACCCAGATGGCCCTGGAAGGTGCGGCAGGGAATCCGGCCGGCCGTCACCTCCAGCACCAGCTCCCCGCCGACCCGCCAGCGCTCGCCGATCCGGGCGCCCGAGACGTCCAGGCCCGTGGTGGTGAGGTTCTCGCCGAAGGAGCCGTTCGGCAGCGGGCGGCCCAGGACGCGCTCCCAGTCGTCGAGGTCCTCGCGCGCCACCGCGTACACCGCCTGGTCGTCGCCGCCGTGGTGGCGCGTGTCGCACACCGTGTCCCCGGCCAGCCCGCTCGCCCCGACCCCCTTCGGCCCCGGCGCCGCGACCCGTACGGGTCCGTCGGCCGGCTGCTTGTCGATACCGGTGATGCCTTCGGGGTGGTCCGTGTACGGGACGGCACGCGCGCGGCCCAGATTGACTGACAAGAGCTTCATGGCGGCACGGTAGGACAGGCATCATCAAAGGGGCGACGCATTATTCGGCGTCCGGTCAAAGAGTCGCTTATCCTCGGGGATGTGATCGAGGCTCGTCATCTCCGGGTGCTGCGCGCCGTGGCATCGACCGGTTCCTTCTCCGCCGCGGGGCGCGAGCTGGGCTGCACCCAGCCCGCCGTCAGCCAGCAGATGAAGGCGCTGGAGGCCTCCGTCGGCACGCCCCTGCTCGTGCGCACCGGGCGCGAGATGCGGCTGACCCAGGCCGGTGAGTCGCTGGTGCGGCACGCCGCCGGGATCCTCGCCGGGCTCACCGCGGCCGAGGAGGAGGTCGCGGCCATCGCCGGGCTGCGCGCCGGGCGCGTGCGGCTGGTCTCCTTTCCCAGCGGGAGCTCCACCCTCGTGCCGACGGCCCTGGCCGCGCTGCGCGCCGCGCATCCCGGCACCCGGGTCTTCCTGGAGGAGGCCGAGCCGCCGAAGTCCGTGGAGCTGCTGCGGGAGGGCGAGTGCGACGTGGCGCTCGCCTTCCGTTACGAAGGCGCGGCCGGCGCGGAGGAGTGGGACGACCTGGTCGTACGGCCACTGCTGACCGACCGCCTCGTGGCCCTGGTGCCCGAACGGCACCGGCTCGCGCGCACGGCGCCCCACGGGTCCCTGGCCATCGGGGAGCTCGCGCAGGAGCCCTGGATCGCGGGTTGCCCGCGCTGTCGCGGTCAGCTCGTCGAGGTGTGCGAGGGAGCGGGCTTCACGCCCCGCATCGACTTCGCGACCGACGATTATCCGGCGGTCGTCGGCCTGGTCGGAGCAGGCCTGGGCGTGGCCGTCCTGCCCCAGCTCGCCGTCGAGTCGGTACGGCCTCGGGGTGTTCGCACGGTGGCACTGGAACCGGCGGTGCGGCGGGAGATCGTCGCCCTCACTCTGCCCGATCTGGCCCAGGTGCCGGCGGTGTCGGCGACGCTGGACGAGTTGGCCCGGGCGGGGGCGCGTCAGTCGGCCACGCGCTGAGCGGCAGCCCGGGGGGCCGCGCCGTGGTCCGCGCCGTGGCCCGTGTCGGCGCCTGGTGAGCCTGGTAAGAGAGAAACGTTCCTTCAGTCCTTCAATCCTTCAGCCCGTCAGTGGTGGGCCGCCGCCTCCCCGCCGGCTGACGCCGATGCCGCCACCAGGCGGTGGCGTGCCCGTCCCATGAGCTCTTCGCGCTCGTCCTCGGTCAGCCCGCCCCACACGCCGTACGGCTCACGCACCGCCAGCGCGTGCGCCGCGCACTCGGCGCGGACCGGGCACCTCATGCAGACCTCCTTGGCCGAGTTCTCGCGGGCGCTCCGTGCCGCACCACGCTCGCCCTCCGGATGGAAGAAGAGCGAGCTGTCCACCCCACGGCACGCAGCCAGGAGCTGCCAGTCCCACAGGTCCGCGTTCGGTCCGGGAAGGCGGGAGAAATCTGCCATAGCGTGACCCCTTGTAGCCGATCTGGGTGGATATGGTGTGCGACCGTACAACTACGATCTAAGGAGATGAAAATATGACCCATTGCGAATCTAGTCGCAGACACCAGCGAAGTGGAAGAAAAGCGGCTAAATGGGGCACGGCTTGTGAGGAATCGGGGCGGGTCCGACGCGCGCGTCTGCTGCGTGGTCGACCCCTCACGTAGAGTGCCGAAGACGACACACAGCCCCGTAACTCTTTCGAGTGACCGTCGTTGAGAGTGCGGAGGCGGTTGAAGGAACAAGTGCTCGGGCGGGCGTCCGGGACGGTCGACCGCACAGGTGACGATTTCGTACCAGCCTGGAGGCTCAACGTGACGCGCATCAGCTGCGGAGGACGGTCATGACTTCCGTCCTCGTCTGCGACGACTCCCCGCTTGCCCGAGAGGCGCTCCGCCGCGCGGTCGCGACCGTGCCCGGCGTCGAGCGCGTGACGACGGCCGCCAACGGCGAGGAAGTCCTCCGCCGCTGGGGTGCCGACCGCTCGGACCTGATCCTGATGGACGTGCGCATGCCCGGCCTGGGCGGCGTCGAGACCGTCCGGCGGCTGCTGTCCGCCGACCCCGGCGCGCGCATCATCATGCTCACCGTCGCCGAGGACCTGGACGGTGTGGCCCTCGCCGTCGCCGCCGGTGCCCGTGGTTATCTGCACAAGGACGCCTCGCGCGCCGAACTGCGCGCCACGGTGACGCAGGCCCTCGCCGACCCGACCTGGCGGCTCGCCCCGCGCCGGCTGCGCTCCGCCGAGATGGGCGCCGCGCCCACGCTCACCGCGCGTGAGATCCAGGTCCTGGAGGGCATGAGCCACGGCCGTTCCAACGCGGAGATCGGCCGCGAGCTGTTCCTCTCCGAGGACACCGTCAAGACCCACGCCCGGCGGCTCTTCAAGAAGCTCGGCGCCTCGGACCGGGCGCACGCGGTGGCGCTCGGCTTCCGGTGGGGCCTGGTCCGCTAGGGGGTGCCGTTCGGATCAGGCCGGCTCCGGGTGGCGGCGCCTCGCAGGCAGGCCGAGCGGGGTCTGGTGCGTGCAGCCGCACGGCGGAGGAGGGCGCCAGGGCTCGGCCCTGGCAACCGACGACAACGCGGCAGACGGGCGTGCCGGACCCCGCGGCCCCGGCAGGATCCAAACGACACCCCCTGCGGGGACACCCCGTGCGATGCAGGCCCACAGGGCCCGTCGGGGATGCGGCGATCCCCGCTTATCGCGAGGTGAGCGGGGGTGACAAGGCGACCCGCCGGGCGCCCGCTGCTCGTTTCGCCGCGGATGACGCATCCTTGAGGTGTGGAGTTCCTCGGGGACGAGTCGGTCGAGCGGAAGGGGAGGGCGCAGGGGATGAGTGCCGGCGCACCTGCTCATAACGCTTCGGTGCACAACAACGGGCGCGGAGCCACGGATCGGACGGCCGCAAGGCACCATGGACCGATGCGTGACGACGAGGCGGCCCCTGAACAAGGGACGGTCGGTGGGCTCGTCCACCGCGCCGTCGACGGGGACGAGCAGGCCACGCACGACCTGCTCGCCCATGTTCATCCCTTGGCGCTGCGCTACTGCCGCACGCGTCTGTCCCGCCTGCCCGGCGACGCCCGGCACTTCGTCGAGGACCTCGCCCAGGAGGTCTGCGTGGCGGTGCTGCTCGCGCTGCCCCGCTACAAGGACACCGGCCGCCCCTTCGAGGCGTTCGTCTTCGCCATCGCCGCCCACAAGGTCGCCGACCTCCAGCGCGCGGCGATGCGGCACCCGGGCTCGACGGCCGTCCCGTCCGACGAGATGCCCGAGCGGCCGGACGACTCGCTGGGTCCCGAGGAGCGGGCGCTGCTGAGCAGCGACGCCGCCTGGGCCAAGAAACTGCTGGCCAACCTGCCGGAGAACCAGCGGGAGCTGCTCCTGCTGCGGATCGCGGTGGGGCTCACGGCCGAGGAGACGGGGCAGATGTTGGGAATGTCACCCGGGGCCGTGCGGGTCGCGCAGCACCGGGCACTGAGCCGGTTGCGGGCCCTGGCGGAGCAGTAGCGCCCGAGGGTGAACGGCCGGTGACCGGTGCCCGTACGAAGCTACGAAGGCCGTGGGCGCCCATGATCGTGGAATGAGACACGTCCACTTCCCGTTAGCATGGACATCCGCACCGATCAAGGCCATTTGGGGAAGGTGTCATGACTGCCAACGTCGACGGAGTGCCCGAGAAGTTCGCGACGCTCGGGCTGACCTACGACGACGTGCTGCTGCTGCCGGGCGCATCCGAGGTGCTCCCCAACGCGGTCGACACTTCGTCCCGCATCTCGCGCAACGTCCGGGTGAACATCCCGCTGCTCTCGGCGGCGATGGACAAGGTGACCGAGTCCCGCATGGCGATCGCGATGGCCCGCCAGGGCGGTGTCGGCGTGCTGCACCGCAATCTCTCCATCGAGGACCAGGTCAACCAGGTCGACCTCGTCAAGCGGTCCGAGTCCGGCATGGTCACCGACCCCATCACCGTGCACCCCGAGGCCACGCTGGCCGAGGCGGACGCCCTGTGCGCCAAGTTCCGCATCAGCGGCGTCCCGGTCACCGACCCGGCCGGCAAGCTGCTCGGCATCGTCACCAACCGGGACATGGCCTTCGAGTCCGACCGCACGCGCCAGGTGCGCGAGGTCATGACCCCGATGCCGCTGGTCACCGGCAAGGTCGGCATCTCCGGCGTGGACGCCATGGAGCTGCTGCGCCGCCACAAGATCGAGAAGCTTCCGCTGGTCGACGACGCGGGCGTCCTCAAGGGCCTCATCACCGTCAAGGACTTCGTCAAGGCCGAGCAGTACCCCCACGCCGCCAAGGACTCCGAGGGCCGGCTGCTGGTCGGCGCCGCCGTCGGCGCCAGCCCCGAGGCGCTGGAGCGCGCCCAGGCCCTGGCCGCGGCGGGCGTGGACTTCCTGGTCGTCGACACCTCGCACGGCCACAACAGCAACGCCCTGAGCTGGATGGCGAAGATCAAGTCCAGCCTCGGCGCCGGCGTGGACGTGATCGGCGGCAACATCGCCACCCGGGACGGCGCCCAGGCCCTGATCGACGCCGGCGTCGACGGCATCAAGGTCGGCATCGGCCCCGGCTCGATCTGTACGACCCGCGTCGTCGCCGGCATCGGAGTCCCGCAGGTCACGGCCATCTACGAGGCGTCCCTCGCGGCCCGCGCGGCCGGCGTCCCGCTGATCGGTGACGGTGGCCTGCAGTACTCGGGCGACATCGGCAAGGCGCTGGCCGCCGGTGCCGACACGGTGATGCTGGGCAGCCTGCTCGCGGGCTGCGAGGAGTCGCCGGGCGAGCTGCAGTTCATCAACGGCAAGCAGTTCAAGTCGTACCGCGGCATGGGCTCGCTCGGTGCCATGCAGTCCCGCGGCCAGGGCAGGTCGTACTCGAAGGACCGCTACTTCCAGGCCGAGGTGGCGTCCGACGACAAGCTCGTGCCCGAGGGCATCGAGGGCCAGGTGCCCTACCGCGGCCCGCTGGCCAACGTGCTGCACCAGCTCGTCGGCGGCCTGCGCCAGACCATGGGGTACGTGGGAGCCGCCACCATCCAGGAGATGGAGTCGAAGGGCCGGTTCGTGCGGATCACCTCCGCCGGCCTCAAGGAGAGCCACCCGCACGACATCCAGATGACGGTCGAGGCACCGAACTACAGCCGCAGCAAGTAGGCAGCAAGCCTTCCAGGGCGGCCCCGCGAGCATCCGGGGCCGCCCTCGGTGTGCCCGTCGGGGATACTGGAAGGCGCTGCAACGCATCAGGGAAAGGCCACAGACGTGACTGAGATCGAGATCGGGCGCGGCAAGCGCGGCCGCCGGGCGTACGCCTTCGACGACATCGCCGTCGTCCCCAGCCGCCGTACGCGGGACCCGAAGGAGGTCTCGATCGCCTGGCAGATCGACGCCTACCGCTTCGAGCTGCCGTTCCTGGCAGCTCCCATGGACTCGGTCGTCTCCCCGGCCACCGCCATCCGCATCGGCGAGCTGGGCGGCCTGGGCGTGCTGAACCTCGAGGGCCTGTGGACCCGGTACGAGGACCCGCAGCCGCTGCTCGACGAGATCGCCGAGCTGGACCCGGACACCGCGACCCGCCGCCTCCAGGAGATCTACGCGGCTCCCGTCAAGGAGGAGCTGATCGGGCAGCGCATCAAGGAGGTGCGCGACTCGGGCGTGGTCACCGCCGCCGCTCTCTCCCCGCAGCGCACCGCCCAGTTCTCCAAGGCGGTCGTGGACGCGGGCGTGGACATCTTCGTCATCCGCGGTACGACGGTCTCGGCGGAGCACGTCTCCGGCGCGCACGAGCCGCTGAACCTGAAGCAGTTCATCTACGAGCTCGACGTCCCGGTGATCGTCGGCGGCTGCGCCACGTACACCGCCGCCCTGCACCTGATGCGCACGGGCGCGGCGGGCGTCCTCGTCGGCTTCGGCGGCGGCGCGGCCCACACCACGCGCAACGTGCTGGGCATCCAGGTGCCCATGGCGACGGCGGTCGCGGACGTGGCGGCGGCCCGCCGTGACTACATGGACGAGTCCGGCGGCCGGTACGTGCACGTCATCGCCGACGGCGGCGTCGGCTGGTCCGGCGACCTGCCCAAGGCGATCGCCTGCGGCGCCGACTCCGTGATGATGGGCTCCCCGCTGGCCCGCGCGACGGACGCGCCGGGCAAGGGCAACCACTGGGGCATGGAGGCCGTCAACGAGGAGCTGCCGCGCGGCAAGAAGGTCGACCTCGGCACGGTCGGCACCATCGAGGAGATCCTCACCGGCCCGTCCCACACCCCCGACGGCTCGATGAACTTCTTCGGCGCGCTGCGTCGGGCGATGGCGACCACCGGGTACAGCGAGCTCAAGGAGTTCCAGCGCGTCGAGGTGACGGTGGCGGACTCGCAGCACCGGCGGTAGTCACCCGTACGGAGTACCGAGAAGTGCCGAGGGGCCCGGAGCGACTGCTCCGGGCCCCTCGGCGTGTCCGGGCCCCGTTCAGAGCCGGTGCGCCGCTCCCGTGGGCGTGGCTCCCCGGGTGTCCAGCAGGAGCTGGGCCTTCACCGACAGGCCCTGGAGGTCGTACGTGCGGTGCTGCTGGAGCAGGATCGTCAGGTCGGCGTCGGCGGCGGCCTCGTAGAGGGAGTCGGCGCGGGGGACGGGGTGGCCCAGGACGTTCCAGGACGGGACGTGCGGGTCGTGGTAGCTGATGGCGGCGCCCATCGACATCAGGCGGGACGCGATCTCCTCGGCCGGTGCCGCCTGCTGGTCGGCGAGGTCCGCCTTGTAGGTGACGCCGAGGAGCAGGACGCGGGCGCCGCGCGCGGACTTGCCGTGCTCGTTGAGGAGGGCGGCGGCGCGTTGGACGACGTAGCGGGGCATCTGGGAGTTGACCCGCTGGGCCAGTTCCACCATGCGCAGGCTGTGGGGGGCCTGGCCGGTCAGGTCCTGGGGGACGGAGTGGCCGCCGACGCCGGGGCCGGGGCGGAAGGCGTGGAAGCCGAACGGCTTGGTCTCCGCGCAGCGCAGGACGTCCCACAGGTCGACGCCCAGGTCGTTGCAGAGGACGGCCATCTCGTTGACGAGGGCGATGTTGACGTGCCGGAAGTTGGTCTCCAGGAGCTGGACCGTCTCCGCCTCACGGGGGCCTCGTGCGCGTACCACCTTGTCGGTGAGGCGGCCGTAGAAGGTGGCTGCCGACTCGGTGCAGGCGGGGGTGAGGCCGCCGATGACCTTCGGGGTGTTGGCCGGGGTGAAGTCGCGGTTGCCGGGGTCGGCGCGGCTGGGGGAGTAGGCGAGGTGGAAGTCGCGGCCGGCGCGCAGCCCGGAGCCCCGCTCCAGCAGCGGGCGCAGGAGCTCCTCCGTGGTCCCGGGCCGCACGGGCGACTCCAGGATGACCGTGGTGTGCGGGCGCATGTGGGCGGCCAGGGTGCGTGCGGCGGCCTCCACCTGGGTGAGGTCCAGGCCGCCGTCCGGGCCCGGCGGGGTCGGGGCGCAGATGACCGCGGTGCGTACCCGGCCCAGTTCGGCCGGTCCCGCGGGCGTGCGGAAGCCGGCCGACAGCATGCGGCGCAGCTCGGCGGGGGTGAGCGGGTCGGCCTCGGGGCCGGTGCGGTAGCCGAGGGTGGAGACGCCGGCGGCGACGGCGGCCTGGGCCAGGGGCAGGCCGTACGGGCCGAGTCCGATGACGGCGAGATCTGCGGGCATGGAGTGGGCCGTCCTTCCCAATAACCGAAGCGGGACAGGCGCGCAAGCCCGGTGGACAGGATGGGCGAGCACAACGTCAGACTAGGAGTAAATATGACCGATTTGTGGGATTGATCGGGCGAGTTTCGGTGAGTGTCGACCGGGCCCCGCGGGAGTTGTCCACAGGTTGGGGGCGGGCGGCGGCCGATGTCGGGCGATCCGGTCAGAATCTGGGCATGGTGGGTACCAGGAACCGGGCTTCGCCCCGACGGGTGCGGCCGACGCGACCCACAGCGGGAGGCAGCAGTGAGGACAGCGACACTGGGGCCGGCGCAGCGCGCCGAGTCGCTCGCGGCCATGGCCGAGCGCGAGCTGGACGTACTGGTGGTGGGCGCGGGCGTGGTGGGCGCGGGCACCGCCCTGGACGCCGTGACCCGGGGCCTGTCCACCGGCCTGGTCGAGGCGCGGGACTGGGCGTCGGGCACCTCCAGCAGGTCCAGCAAGCTGATCCACGGCGGCCTGCGCTACCTGGAGATGCTCGACTTCGCACTCGTACGGGAGGCGCTGAAGGAGCGCGGCCTGCTGCTGGAGCGGCTCGCGCCGCACCTGGTGAAGCCGGTGCCGTTCCTGTACCCGTTGCAGCACAAGGGGTGGGAGCGGCTCTACGCCGGGTCGGGCGTCGCGCTCTACGACGCCATGTCCATGGCCCGCGGACACGGCCGGGGCCTGCCGATGCACCGGCACCTGAGCCGCCGTCACGCCCTTCGGGTGGCGCCCGCCTTGAAGAAGGACGCGCTGGTCGGCGCGCTCCAGTACTACGACGCCCAGATGGACGACGCCCGGTTCGTGACGACGCTGGTGCGCACGGCGGCGGCGTACGGCGCCCAGGTCGCCAACCGCGCGCGCGTGACCGCGTTCCTGCGCGAGGGCGAGCGCGTGGTCGGCGCGCGGGTGCAGGACGTCGAGGCGGGCGGCGAGTACGAGGTCCGCGCCAAGCAGATCGTGAACGCGACCGGGGTGTGGACCGACGACACCCAGTCCCTGGTGGGCGAGCGCGGCCAGTTCCACGTCCGGGCGTCCAAGGGCATCCACCTGGTCGTGCCCAAGGACCGCATCCACTCCACCACCGGGCTGATCCTGCGCACCGAGAAGTCCGTGCTGTTCGTCATCCCCTGGGGCCGGCACTGGATCATCGGCACCACGGACACCGACTGGGACCTGGACAAGGCCCACCCGGCCGCGTCCAGCGCGGACATCGACTACCTGCTGGAGCACGTCAACTCGGTGCTGTCCGTGCCGCTCACGCGCGACGACGTCGAGGGCGTGTACGCCGGTCTGCGCCCGCTGCTGGCCGGCGAGTCGGACGCCACCAGCAAGCTGTCGCGGGAGCACACCGTCGCGCACCCGGTGCCCGGCCTGGTCGTCGTGGCGGGCGGCAAGTACACGACGTACCGGGTGATGGCCAAGGACGCCGTGGACGAGGCGGTGCACGGACTCGACCTGCGGGTCGCCGACTGCGTCACCGAGGAGACGCCGCTGCTCGGCGCCGAGGGGTACCGGGCGCTGTGGAACGCGCGGGCGCGGGTCGCCGCACGCACCGGCCTGCACGTCGTCCGCGTGGAGCACCTGCTGAACCGGTACGGCGCGATGGCCGAGGAGGTGCTGGAGCTCATCGCCGCCGACCCCTCCCTCGGCGAACCGCTGCACGCCGCCGACGACTACCTGCGCGCCGAGGTCGTCTACGCCGCCTCGCACGAGGGCGCGCGGCACCTGGACGACGTACTGACCCGGCGCACCCGCATCTCCATCGAGACCTTCGACCGGGGCACGCGCAGCGCCCGCGAGGCCGCCGGGCTGATGGCACCGGTGCTGGGCTGGGACACGGACCAGGTCGAACGGGAGATCCAGCACTACGAGAAGAGGGTGGAGGCCGAACGGGAGTCGCAGCGCCAGCCGGACGACCTGACGGCGGACGCGGCCCGGCTGGGAGCACCGGACATCGTGCCACGGTAGGGGCTGCCGGGGCGGGGGTGACGTGAGGTCATCCTCCGCCACCGCCCGCCCCCGCCTCCGATGGGCCCGAGAGGCACCCTGGGCGTCGAGCACTTGTCGGGTGAGGGACAATGAAGGCTCTGTCAGGGCGGGTTGCATGAGGGGACGCATGTCGGAGGCGGAGCGGGCGGGGACATCCCGTACGGACAAGAGCGCACGTCTCCTCGCCGGGCGCTACCGGCTGGGAGACGTGCTCGGCCGCGGCGGCATGGGGACGGTGTGGCGGGCCGAGGACGAGACCCTGGGACGCACGGTCGCCGTCAAGGAGCTGCGGTTCCCGGGGAACATCGACGAGGAGGAGAAGCGGCGCCTGATCACGCGGACGCTGCGCGAGGCCAAGGCGATCGCGCGGATCCGCAACAACAGCGCCGTCACGGTCTACGACGTCGTCGAGGAGGACGACCGCCCGTGGATCGTGATGGAACTCGTCGAGGGCAAGTCGCTCGCCGAGGCCATCCGGGAGGACGGCCTGCTGGAGCCGAGGCGCGCGGCCGAGGTCGGTCTCGCCGTCCTGGACGTCCTGCGCTCCGCGCACCGCGAGGGCATCCTGCACCGTGACGTGAAGCCGTCCAACGTACTGATCGCCGAGGACGGCCGGGTCGTGCTCACCGACTTCGGCATCGCCCAGGTCGAGGGCGACCCCTCCATCACCTCCACCGGCATGCTCGTCGGCGCCCCCTCCTACATCTCCCCGGAGCGCGCCCGCGGCCACAAGCCCGGCCCGGCGGCCGACCTGTGGTCGCTCGGCGGACTGCTCTACGCGGCCGTGGAGGGCACCCCGCCGTACGACAAGGGCTCCGCGATCGCGACGCTCACCGCGGTGATGACGGAGAACCTGGAGGAGCCGAAGAACGCCGGCCCGCTGCGGGACGTCATCTACGGGCTGCTCACCAAGGACCCCGCCCAGCGGCTCGACGACGCGGGCGCCCGCGCGATGCTGAACAAGGTCATCCACGCCCCCGAGGCCGAGCCGGTCGAGGCCACCAAGGTCGTGCCGCTGCCCGCGCAGCCGGACGAGCGGTCGCGCCGGGGCGGCGGTTCGGCGGGCGCCGGCGGCAAGCGGGCCGCCGAGGAGGCCGGGGACCGGCTGCGCGGGGCGCTGCGGTCCGTGCGCAAGGCCGCCGTCGGGGCCGGCGCCGCCGGTGCCGCGGCCGCCTCCCGGGCCAAGCCGGGCGGTGCCGACCGGACCGCGTCGGGGTCCGCGGGGCCGACCGCCGCCTCGGGCTCCGCCGGGACGGCCGCCGCGTCGCGGGGGCCGGGGGCTGCCGGCTCGGGCACGCCAGGGGCCGCCGGGCCGGGGTCCGCGGCGGCCGCCGGGACAGGAGCGGGCTCGGGTCCGGGTGCGTCGAACGCGCCTGCGGGCGCGCGGAGTTCCGGGTGGCCCGTCGTGCCGCCGCCGGACCTGCCGCCCCGCCAGGTGCCCAGGGCGCCGCTCACCGACGTGGTGCCGCGCCGGACGCTGGTGATCATCGCCGTGATCGCGGCGCTCGCCGTGCTCGGTACGGTGCTGGCCCTCACACTCGGCGGCGACGACGAGAACGGGGCCAAGGGCGGAAACGGTGACAAGGTCACCGCCTCGGCCACCGCGAGCGGCGACACCGAGCAGAACGGGGAGAGCGGAACCGGTACCGACGGCTCCGCCTCGGGCCCGGCGACGGACGGGGCCTCGACCGGCGCCGCCCCGGGCGCCGGAGCGAGCGCGTCCGGCGACGCCGGGAAGCCCGACGACGAGGAGGAGGTGGCCGGCACCCACAAGGGGAGCCAGGGCTACCGCATCGGACTGCCCGAGGGTTGGAAGTTCCGGTCCTCGGGCTCCACGGGAGACCGGTTCACCGGCCCCCAGGGGCAGAAGCTCCTCGTCGCCTGGACGTCCACGCCCAAGGACGACCCCGTCGCGGACTGGAAGAACCAGGAGCGGTCCATGATCCGCTCTCAGTACAAGAAGATCCGCATCGAGAAGGTGGGCTACCGCGGCTGGAACGCGGCCGACTGGGAGTTCACCTACACGGACGGCGGTACCAAGTACCGCACCGTGGACCGGGGCTTCGTGGTCAACGACCACCAGGGCTACGCCCTCATGTACACCGCGAAGGCCGCCGACTGGGACAGCGACCTGCGCCGGGACACCTGGCGGACCCTGGCGAAGACCTTCGAACCCAAGTCCTGAACGGGCGGGGCCCGGGTTTGAGCGGTCCGATATCTGGCATCCCCTCTTTGCGGGTTGCCCGCGGCACGTATCGTGAGTGCTTGCGGACCGTACGCAGCCGGAACGGCCCGCCGGGCGAACGGACTTGACCGACGGGCTGCCGGGGGTGCGACGTGGACGACTATGCGGGACGGGTACTCGCCGACCGCTACCGCCTGCCCCTGCCGCCGTCCGACGAGTACGAACTCACCGAGACCCGGGCCTTCGACACCTACAGCGGTCAGGAAGTCCTGGTCAGGCAGGTTCCGTTGCCGGAGGTCGTCGAGGCGGAGGTGCTCGACGCGGACGGTCTGCCCGACGGCTTCACGGCCCGGGACGGCGACGACCGGTACCCCGGCCGGCGGTCGTCGGCCGAGCGCGGCGGCATGCGGCGGCCCGCCGACCCCGTGGTGCGCCGTGCCGTCGAGGCCGCGCAGGCCGCGGCCGCCGTCCCCGACCATCCGCGCCTGGACCAGGTCTTCGACGTGTTCGCCGAGGGCGGTTCGCTGTGGGTCGTGAGCGAACTGGTGGCCGCCAGGCCGCTGGCCGCCCTGCTCGCCGAGGAACCGCTGACGCCGTACCGGGCGGCCGAGGTGGCCTCCGACATCCTTCTGGCGCTGCGGGTGCTGCACACCTATGGCTGGGTGCACCGGAACATCACCGCGCGCACGGTGCTCGTCTGCGACGACGGGCGTGTGATGCTGACCGGCCTGGCGGTCGGGGCGGCGGAGGAGGCGCTGTGCGGGTACGACCCGGTCCCCGCCCCTGAGGGCGAGGTCGACGGGGGCGCGGCGGGCCATGGCGGGCCGGGTGTGCAGAGCGGTGGGTTCGGCCCCGGTGGGCTCGGCCCCGGTGGTGCCGGGCCGGAGGGTGCCGGGACCGGGTCCGGGGCCGGGGGCGTGGGCCCAGGGGGGGCGGGCGGCGGCCCAGGGGGCCGTGGTGGCGGCGGTGGTGGCCGGGGTGGCCCTGGTGGCGCAGGGCCCGGTACGAGGGCGCCCCTTCCCGGAGGTTCCGACCTCGAGGCCGGTGCCATGGGCTCCGCCGGTGCGCTGGGTCCTGGTGGTGCCATGGGCTCCGCCGGTGCGGTGGGTCCTGGTGGTGCAGCGGGTCCTGGTGATGCGGCGGGTTCTGGTGGTGTGGCGGGTTCTGGTGGTGCGTCGGGTTCAGGGGGTGCCTCGGTTCCCGATGGTGCGATGGGCTCAGGGGGTGCGCCGGGTTCTGGTGGTGCGGTGGGCTTCGGTGGCGTCATGGGTTCCGGTGGTGCCGCGGGTTCCGTTGGTGCGATGGGTTCTGACGGTGCGGCGGGTTCCGACGGTGCGGCGGGTTCCGGTGGTGCGCCGGGCTCCGACGGTGCGGCGGGTTCCGGTGGTGCGGCGGGTTCCGGTGGCGTCATGGGCCCCCACGGTGCCCCCGGATCCAGTGGGCGGCGCGATCCCGAGGCCGACAGGCGGGCTGCCATCGAGGCGCGGGGCGTCGGCGGGCTGCCGGTGCCCGGGGCCCCGGGACCGGGCGGGACTCCCGCCGGGCGCGCCCCCGCGTCGCTCGACGCGGACGGCGACGTCCGCGCGGCGCGTGCCGGGGCGATCGCCGCGTACCGCGCGGGTGCCCGGGCGGCGGCCCGCGTCCAGGAGGCGCAGAACGGCCGCGCGGCCCTGCCCGGCGCACGCCCCGCGCCCGACAACGCCCCGGCGCAGGCCCCCCGCCCCGGCGGTCACGCCACCGAGCCGGGCGCCGCACAGACCTTCCCCACCGCCGGCCAGAGCCGGCCTCCCGCCCCCCTGCCCTCCGACGCGACCGGCCGTGGCACGGCACCTGGCGCCGCCCCGCCCGGGCAGATCGCCGACCCCTACGGCGTACGCGCCGCCTCCTGGCACGGCGCCACCCCCCGCACCCCCGACCCGGCCCCCGCTCCGCCGACCGGACGCGCCCTGCCCGCCGCCCCGCAGCAGGAGGCCGCCGCTCCGTCCGGGCACTGGGACGACGCGCTCGCCCGCACCCCCGCCCGGCACGGTCCGGCCACCGCACTCGCCGCCGAGCGGGCGCGGCAGGCCAGGATGGCCGTGGTCGGTCCCGTGACCGAACGCTGGGCGCCGGAACAGGCCGGTCCGGTGCACGAGAACTGGCAGCTGGCCGCGCCCATCGGCCCCGCGACCGACCTGTGGGCGCTGGGCGCGCTGCTCTTCCGCGCCGTACAGGGCCACGCGCCCTACCCGGAGGAGTCGACCGCCGAGCTGGTGCAGATCGTGTGCGCGGAGCCGCCGGCGTTCGCCGAGGAGTGCGGGCCGCTGCGGCCCGTCGTGGAGTCGCTGCTGCGCCAGGACCCCCTCGAACGCCTCGACTTCGAGGAACTGCGGGGCTGGCTGCGCTCGCTGGTGCGCTCGGCGCCCGAACCGGACGCCGGTCTGCACGTCGTCGCGGCCCCGCCCGCCGACACCAGCCGACTGCCGATCGTGCGCCGCCGGGGCGAACTGGTGCGCAGGCGGCGCGCCGGGCTGCCCGCGCACCACGGGCGGCACAAGCGGGACACCACTCGCTCCCCGCGCAGCCTGGGCCGGACGCTGCTCCTGCTGATACTGCTCGCCCTGGCCGGAGCGGTCGCGTACGCCATGTTCTTCATGCCCAAGAGCGACACGAGCGGCTCCGGCACCCCTGACCGTACGGGTGCCGTCGGCGAGGCGAGCCAGGCGCCGCCCGCGGGGTCCCCGGACGTCAGCAGCGAGCCCCGGCCGGAGCAGACGTCCCCGAAGGGCGACCCCAGTGCTTCCGGGACGGAGGCCGGTGCCGCCGGGACGCAGACCACCGGCGCCGACGGGTTCACCTTGCGCAAGGACCCGGAGGGCTTCAGCGTCGCCGTCGCCGAAGGCTGGAACCGCACGCCCCGCAACGGCAGCGGCCAGGTCGTCTACAGCAAGGGCGACTTCGAGCTCATCGTCGTACCAGGCCGGGACCGCACCGGTGAGTTCGGTGACGACCCGATGGTCTACCAGCGCGACAGCGAACCCGAGTTGCGTCCCTACCGCGCCTCCAGCTGGGCCACCTCCAGCGGGCTGAAGACCATCGAGGTCGGCGGACGGACCATGGCCGAGGGGCAGTTCACCTGGACCGGCGCCGACGGCGACGAGTTGTACGTGCGCAACATCGCGATGCTGATCGACGGTCGCTACCACGTGGTGCAGGTCCGCGGCCCGGAGGCGGAGCGGGACCAGGTGTCCCGGCTGTACGAACAGGCGTCGGCGACCTACAAGTACACGGGCTGACCCGCGTCCTGAGGGCAGGTCAGCGCGATGGTTGACTCCTGTCGCAGAAAGCGACAACCGTCACAGAGCGGTTTCCGTGCGACCCCAGCCGTTCCCCGGACGGGGGCCGGTCCCTAGTCTGACCCTGACAAGACCATTGCGGGGCAACGTGAATCAGATGCAGGGCCGGCTCCTCGCGGGCCGTTACCGGCTCGGGGAAGCCATCGGCAGCGGCGGTATGGGCCGGGTGTGGCGAGCTCACGACGAGGTGCTGAACAGGGCCGTCGCCATCAAGGAGTTGACCGCCGCGCTCTACGTCTCCGAGAGCGACCAGGCCATACTGCTGGCGCGCACCCGGAGCGAGGCGCGCGCGGCCGCGCGGATCAACCACTCGGCCGTCGTCACCGTGCACGACGTACTCGAACACGACGGCCGGCCATGGATCGTGATGGAGCTGGTCGAGGGCCGCTCACTGGCCGACGCGGTCAAGGAGGAGGAGCGCGTCGAGCCCCGGGAGGCGGCCCGGGTCGGCCTGTGGGTGCTGCGCGCCCTGTGCGCCGCGCACGCCGCCGGTGTCCTGCACCGCGACGTCAAGCCCGGCAACGTCCTGCTCGGCGACGACGGGCGCGTGCTGCTCACCGACTTCGGCATCGCGCAGATCGAGGGCGACAGCACCATCACGCGCACCGGTGAGGTCGTCGGCTCCGTCGACTACCTGGCACCCGAGCGCGTCCGCGGCCACGACCCCGGGCCCGCCTCCGACCTGTGGGCGCTCGGCGCGACGCTGTACACGGCGGTGGAGGGCAGGTCGCCGTTCCGCCGTACCTCGCCGCTGACCACCATGCAGGCGGTCGTCGAGGAGGAGGCCACCAAGCCCCGGTACGCCGGCCCGCTCGCACCCGTCATCACCGCCCTGCTGCGCAAGGATCCGGCCACCCGGCCCGACGCCACCGAGACCGAGCACATGCTCGCCCAGGCGGCGGAGGGGCGGCGGCCGAACGCGGCCCAGGCGTATGTGCCGACGCAGTACGCGGGGGCGCGGGGACACGGCGACACGGCCCACCCGGGGAGACCCGGGGCGGCGGAGCGGGCGGGCGGGCACGCCCCGACGCACTACCCGTCGGCGACCGGGCCCACGGCCGTCGGCTCTACGGCCGTAGGCCCTCCGCCCGTGGGGCACCACTCGGCCCCAGGGCCGATGGCCACCGGTCCGACGGCCGTGGGGCACCACCCGGCCGCAGGGCCGATGACGACCGGTCCGACGGCCGTGGGGCACCACCCGGCCGCAGGGCCGATGACGACCGGTCCGACGGCCACGGGGTACGCGGCGGCGGGCCCCGTGCCGACCGGTCCGACGGCCACGGGGCACGCGCCGAACGGTCCGACGGGCACCGCCCCCGTACGGTCCCGGCGCCGCCGGCTGCGCACCCTCGCCCTGGTCGTCGTGGTCGCCGCCGTCGTCGGCGCGGGCACCGCCGTGATGATGCACCAGCGGGACGACGGCGGCTCGGCCGCCGGTCCGGGCGCCACCGACCCACCGTCACCTTCCGCCTCCCTCTCCGCCTCCGCCTCCGCATCCCCCTCGCCCTCCGCCTCCGCCACGACCGGCGAGGGCCCCTCCGGGTCCGTCCCGGCCGGCTGGGTCCGGCAGGACGACCCGGTGGGTTTCAGCCTCTCCCTGCCCGAGGGCTGGCAGCGGAAGGTGTACAGCGACACCGGCGAGCTCCGGCAGGTCGACTACACCCCGGACGGCGGCGAGCACTTCATCCGCATCGCCGTCGACACCGCCCCCGACTACAACGACCCCTACACCCACCAGCTCGACCTGGAGGAACAACTCCAGCGGCTGGTCGGCTACCAGCGCGTCACCCTGGAGCGGACCACGTACCGGGACCGCGACAGCGCCCGCTGGGAGTACACCTGGACGGCCCTGGCGAAGGACGGCCCCTTCCCCGGCCCGCGCCGCGCCGTCGAGGAGATGTACATGTCCCGGGACGGCGTCGAGTACGCCATCTACATGTCGGGACCCGCGAACGACTGGCCGACCACGCAGCGGCAGTTCGAAGCCGTGCTGCGGAGCTGGGAGGAGAAGCCCGCCTGACCCGCGGCGCGCGGCGGCCGGGAGCCGACGCGGGGACCCTCCCGTCCCCGTCGGTTGTCGGCCACCCGTGTCCCGATGGCCCGGAGCCGGTCCGTCCGGTGGGGCATGATGGGACGCATGGTGACCGAGCGGGCGGGCGGGCGTGTCATCGCAGGCCGTTACCGGCTCCATGAGCGGCTCGGCCGCGGCGGCATGGGCATCGTGTGGCGGGCGACCGACCAACTCCTCGGCCGGCAGGTGGCCGTGAAGGCGCTCCCCGTCGACGAGACCCTCTCCGCGGCCGAGGCCGGGCGGCGCCGGGAGCGGACCCTGCGCGAGGCCCGCGCGGTCGCGCAGCTGAGTCACCCGCACGTCATCGTCGTGCACGACGTCGTCGAGGACGACGAACGCGCGTACATGGTCATGGAACTGGTCGACGGCGGCTCGCTCGCCGACCGCGTCCTCAGCCACGGCCCGGTCGACGCAGCCGAGGCCGCCCGCATCGGCATCGCCCTGCTCGACGCCCTGCGCACCGCCCACGCGGCCGGGATGCTGCACCGGGACGTGAAGCCTTCGAACGTGCTGGTCGCCGGGGACGGCCGGGTCGTCCTCACCGACTTCGGCGTCGCCCAGGTCGCGGGCGCCACCACGCTCACCGAGACCGGCTCCTTCGTCGGCTCCCCCGAGTACACCGCCCCGGAGCGGATGTCCGGTGCCGGGACCGGGCCGGAGTCCGACCTGTGGTCGTTGGGCGTGCTGCTGTGCGCGATCCTGAGCGGCACCTCCCCCTTCCACCGCGACTCGCTGGGCGGCATCCTGCACGCCGTGGTCACCGAGGAGATCCACCCGCCCGCACAGGCCGGGCCGATCCTGCCCGTCGTACGGGGCCTGCTCGAACGCGACCCGCAGCGACGGCTGGACGCCGGCGAGGCGGAGCAGATGCTGCGCGCCTTCCTGGCCACCGGCCGGACACCCGCGCCGGCCCGCACCGGAGAGCCCCGGCACGTGACGAAGGGCGTGCTCATGGCGGTGCTGCTCGTGGTCGCGGCGGCGGGCGCGGGTATCTCGGCGGCGGCGCTGCTCGCGGAGGAGGGCGGTGACGGGGGCGGTACGCCGCCGAGTTCGGCGCCCGTGACCTCGACGGAGCCGACGACACCGCCCGCCTCCGTCACCGCGTCCGTCACCGCGTCCCCCTCCGTGGCTCCGCGTCGCTTTCCGCATCCCCCTCCGTGGCTCCGCCCGACTCCGCGTCCCCCGCAACGCACGTGAACAGGAGATGAGCGGCACCCCGCGTCACGGGTCTGTGACCACCGGGCACCGGCGGTGGAAGGCGGACGGCCGACGCGCGTCCACGACGTGGCCGTGGAGGGCCCGACGGACCGCCCTGGATCGTCACGGAGTGGATCCCCGGCGAGTCCCTGCGCGAGCGCTCCGGCGCGGTCCGTCGGCGGCGTCCGAGGCCGCCCGCACAGGCCTCGCCGTGTTTGGCGCCCCGCGGGCCGCGCACGCCGCCGGCATCGTGCACCGCGCGGTCCGGCCCGCCCACGTCCGCCTCGGCCCACTCCCGGCCGAAAAGCAGCGATCAGGTCCAGCCCTTCCGCGTAACGCCCTGATCAGCGGGTTTGTTGCCAGCGATCACTGGCGTTGTGTGAGCACTCGGTGAATCACGGTGAATCCCCATTACCGCCGGGTACACAAAGACCTCGCGGCGTCATACCCTGCGGCTCATGACGGACGCGCAGGCCCCGGAAATCACCGGCACGAACCCCCTTGCCCCCGCCCCCCAGGGCGCCCGCACCGCTGCCGACGTGGTCACACCCGAGCTGGTCGCCCAGCTCACCAAGGGCGTGGCCGGCTCCGGGCGTACCGCCAACCACACGCCGTTCACCGGCGAGAAGCTGGCGGACCTGCCCGAGTCGACGCCCGAGGACGTGGCCGGCGCCTTCGAGCGGGCCCGCGCCGCCCAGGACGTGTGGGCCCGCACGCCGGTACGGCAGCGCGCCGCCGTCCTGCTGCGCTTCCACGACCTGGTCCTGGAGCGGCAGGCCGAGGTCCTCGACCTCATCCAGCTGGAGACCGGCAAGGCCCGCCTGCACGCCCACGAGGAGGTCCAGGCCGTCGCCGTCGCCGCCCGGCACTACGGCCGCCGCGCCGCCGCGTACCTGAGGCCGAAGCGGCACTCCGGCGCCATCCCGACCCTGACGAAGGTCACCGAACTGCGCCACCCGCGCGGCGTCGTCGGCCAGATCGCCCCCTGGAACTACCCGCTGGAGCTGTCCGTCGGCGACGCGCTCCCCGCGTTCGTCGCGGGCAACGCGGTCGTGATGAAGCCCGACACCGAGACCTGCCTGACCGCCCTGTGGGCGCGCGACCTCCTCATCGAGGCCGGCCTGCCCGCGGAGGTCTTCCAGGTCGTCCTCGGCGAGGGACCCGTCGTCGGCCCCGAGGTGGTCAAGCACGCCGACTACGTCTCCTTCACCGGCTCCACCCGCACCGGCCGCGAGGTCGCCCAGGGCGCCGCCGCCCGCCTGGTCGGCGTCTCCCTCGAACTCGGCGGCAAGAACGCCATGCTGGTGCTGGCGGACGCCGACGTCGAGAAGGCCGCGGCGGGCGCCGTCCGCGCCTGCTTCTCCTCGGCCGGGCAGCTCTGCATCTCCATCGAGCGGCTCTACGTCCACGAGTCGGTCGCCGACGCCTTCCTGGAGCGCTTCGCCGCCCGCACCAAGGCGATGCGGCTCGGTACCTCCCTCTCCTACGGCGCCGACATGGGCTCCCTGGTGGGGGAGCGGCAACTGGAGACCGTCCAGCGGCACGTGGAGGACGCGGTCGCGCACGGCGCGAAGCTCGTCGCCGGCGGCGTCGCCCGCCCGGACATCGGCCCGTACTTCTACGAGCCGACCATCCTCGACGGAGTCGCCGCCCCCATGACCGTGTGCACCGAGGAGACCTTCGGCCCGGTCGTGTCCGTCCACCGCTTCCAGACCGAGGACGAGGCGGTCGAGCGCGCCAACTCCACGCCGTACGGCCTGAACTCCTCCGTCTGGACGAAGGACGCCCGGCGCGGGCGCGACGTCGCCGCCCGGCTGCGCACCGGCACCGTCAACATCAACGAGGGGTACGCGCCCGCCTATGGCAGCGTCCAGTCGCCGATGGGCGGCATGAAGGACTCCGGCCTCGGCCGCCGGCACGGCTCCGAGGGCATCCTCAAGTACACCGAGGCCCAGACCGTCGCCCACCAGCGGCTGCTGCCGATGGCGCCGTCGCTGGGGATGGACGACGAGAAGTACGCGGAGTTCATGAGCCGGAGCCTGCGGCTCATGAAGGCATTCCGGTTCCGCTGACCCGCTGACCCGCTGACCCGCTGACCCGCTGACCCCCTGATCCCCCGACCCACCGCCCTCTGGCCAACGCCCGTTCTCAACGAGGAGAGCACGTGTCGCAGGAGAAGTCCGTCCAGACCCGGGACGAGAACGGGTACGACTACGACTACGACGTCCTTGTCGTGGGCTCCGGCTTCGGCGGCTCCGTGTCCGCCCTCCGCCTGACGGAGAAGGGCTACCGGGTCGGCGTCCTGGAGGCCGGCCGTCGCTTCACCCGGGAGTCGCTGCCGAAGAACTCCTGGGACCTGAAGAACTACCTCTGGGCCCCGAAGCTCGGCATGTACGGCATCCAGCGCATCCACCTGCTCGGGAATGTCATGGTCCTGGCAGGAGCGGGCGTCGGCGGCGGCTCCCTCAACTACGCCAACACCCTCTACATACCGCCGAAGCCCTTCTTCGACGACCCCCAGTGGCGGGACATCACCGACTGGCAGGAGGAGCTGACGCCGTACTACGACCAGGCCCGGCGCATGCTCGGCGTCCGTCTCAACCCGACGATGACCCCCTCCGACGTGCACCTGAAGGCCGCCGCCGAGCGGATGGGCGTCGGCGACACCTTCCACATGGCGCCGGTCGGCGTCTTCTTCGGCGACGGCGAGGACGCCGACGGCACGGTGAAGGCGAAACCCGGGGAGCGGGTGCCGGACCCCTACTTCGGCGGCGCGGGACCGGACCGCAAGGCCTGCAACGAGTGCGGCGAGTGCATGACCGGCTGCCGGCACGGTGCGAAGAACACGCTCAACGAGAACTACCTGTACCTCGCCGAGAAGGCGGGCGCGGTCGTGCACCCGATGACGACGGTCGTCTCGGTCACGGACGACTCGCGCGGCGGGTTCGCGATCGCCACGCTCCCCACCGACCGGCGGAAGAAGGACGCGGGCCGTACCTTCACGGCCCGCCGGGTCGTCATCGCCGCCGGCACCTACGGCACCCAGACCCTGCTGCACCGCATGAAGTCGGGCGGCCAACTCCCGCACCTGTCCGACAAGCTCGGTGAGCTGACCCGCACCAACTCCGAGGCGCTGGTCGGCGCCCAGACCGACGACCGGCGCTACCGCAGGGCCACCGGCCGGCCACGCGCCGACTTCACGCGCGGCGTCGCCATCACGTCCTCGATCCACCCGGACGCCAACACCCACATCGAGCCGGTCCGTTACGGCAAGGGTTCCAACTCGATGGGCGGCCTGTCGATCCTGCAGGTCCCGTACGCGGGCGAGACCGGCTCGGGCACCCACCGCGTCCTGGGCTTCCTCGCGCACGCGGCCAGGCACCCCGCGCAGGCCCTCCGTTCCCTGTCCAACCGCCACTGGTCGGAGCGGACCATCATCGGCCTGGTGATGCAGTCGCTGGACAACTCCCTGACGACGCATCTGAAGCCGTCGGGCGTCGGCAAGGGCGTGCTCACCGCCCGCCAGGGCCACGGATCGCCCAACCCCAAGCAGATCAAGGCCGCCACGGAGGGGGCCTCCGCACTCGCCGCCGAGATCAACGGCTTCGCCGGCTCCAACGTCGGTGAGCTGATGGGCACCCCGCTCACCGCCCACTTCCTCGGCGGCTGCCCGATCGGCGCCTCCCGCGAGACCGGCGTCATCGACCCTTACCACCGGCTCTACGGCCACCCCGGCATATCGGTCGTCGACGGCGCCGCGGTCTCGGCGAACCTCGGCGTCAACCCGTCCCTGACCATCACCGCGCAGGCTGAGCGGGCCATGTCGTACTGGCCGAACAAGGGCGAGCCCGACCCGCGCCCGGCGCAGGGCACGGCCTACGAACGCCTGGTCCCCGTCGAGCCCAAGCACCCGGCGGTCCCGGCGGAGGCCTTCGGCGCGCTCCGGCTGCCGTTCCTGGGGATGCCGACGGTGCCGCCGAAGAAGTAGCGGCACAGAAGCAGAAGCAGCGGCACAGAAGCAGTGACACAGAAGCAGTCGCACAGCGGAAAGGACCTGCGCCCCCCTCCGAGCGCAGGTCCTTCCCGCCGGCTCGCCATGGGAAAGCCCGGTCGGTCTCTGCGCCTGTTTGATCGGCGAAGGCCGTGAATGGTTGTCCCGGATCCACGGAATAGCGTGTGACCTGCGTCACGGATGTGCGCGCACGCGAAGGGCCCCGCGGCACGTGAGCCGCGGGGCCCTTCCTCGGTCAGCACCGGCGTCAGGGCAGCGCCGGTGCCCGGGGAGCGGCGCCGGGGGGCGCGCCGCTGGCCTTGGACGGCAGTGGGGTGGTGAGGGTGGTCGCGCCGGGGACCAGGGCTCCGCCCCGCCTGTACCGCGTCGTGCCGGACGGGGAGGGCCTTCGCAACCGTCCGGTCCGGGAGGGGACGCTTTCCGTCGGCCGGCCCCGGGCGTCCCCGGAGCCGGCCGCTCTCTTGCGTGACCGGGCTGCTGTCCCCTGCCGTCCGGTCACTTACCCGGAGCGAGGTCCCACGACGTACGGCACGATCCGCACGTCTCATCGCTCCAGTGAGCCACGCGTGGTTTCCTTCGGGCCCGCCCCTGGCTGGCACGGACACCGGGACCAACGAAGCCGCTCACGTGCCGGTCACGCGCCGTACGGGTGAGAAAGCGCCCGAACTCAGATACGACCTCGGCCCCGGCGGTCCTCAGACGCGCCCTCGGCACAGCTCCAGCATGGTCATCGCCAGCGCCGTGCCCGGCTTGCCCAGCGCCTGCCGGTAGTGGTCGAGGACCTCCATCTCGCGGGAGAGGTTCACGCGCCGGCCACCGGAGGTGATCCGCGCCTCCTGGATGACGGCGGAGACGGCCATCCGTTCCTGGATCAGCCCGATGATCCGGTCGTCGAGCGCGTCGATGCGCTCACGGGCGCCGGTGATCACGTCGGCGGCCTCGGTGGTGCGGGCGCCGGTCTTGTCTGTCGCGGTGGCGGTCACGGGGGGCTCCTCCGGAGGTTGGGGGAGGCGGCCCGGAGCGACAGGACCCGGAAACGACAGGCGCCCCGGACCTTGTCGGCCCGGGGCGCCTGGGAAGTCGCTTGTCAGTTGCTCAAGAAGCACGACCATGGCAGCCGGTGGGCCGGTTGCCATAGGTAAACAGGAAGGTCGGGTGCGTGAGCATGAGGCCAGTATGCCCCGGGGACGGACGGTGTCCAAGCCGGTTCGTATGGTGAGACGTCGAGGCGGGACCGCCGAGGCGCCGTGGGCGGGACGTGTCACCCGACCACCTCGGTAGAATCGGGAGCACAAGACCCCCGCCCGACCGCCGGAAGGCACCCCGTGTCATCAGCGACTCCCGCTGCCGCCGCCCCCGACACCGTCCTGGTCGTCGACTTCGGCGCGCAGTACGCCCAGCTCATCGCCCGCCGTGTCCGCGAGGCGCGGGTCTACAGCGAGATCGTGCCGAGCTCCATGCCGGTCGCGGAGATGCTCGCCAAGAACCCGGCGGCCATCATCCTCTCCGGTGGCCCCTCCTCGGTGTACGAGCCGGGCGCTCCCACCCTCGACCGCACCCTGTTCGAGGCGGGCGTCCCCGTCTTCGGCATGTGCTACGGCTTCCAGCTGATGGCGCAGACCCTCGGCGGCACGGTCGACAACTCCGGCGCCCGGGAGTACGGACGCACGGACCTGAGCGTCTCCAAGCCGTCCTCCACCCTCTTCGAGGGCACCCCGGCCGAGCAGGCCGTGTGGATGTCGCACGGCGACGCCTGCTCCGCCGCCCCCGAGGGCTTCACCGTCACCGGCTCCACGGACGTCGTCCCGGTCGCCGCGTTCGAGAACGACGAGAAGAAGCTCTACGGCGTCCAGTACCACCCCGAGGTGATGCACTCCACGCACGGCCAGCAGGTGCTGGAGCACTTCCTGTACCGGGGCGCGGGCCTCAGCCCGGACTGGACCACCGGCAGCGTCATCGAGGAGCAGGTCGAGGCCATCCGCGAGCAGGTCGGCGACAAGCGGGCCATCTGCGGCCTGTCCGGCGGCGTGGACTCCGCCGTGGCCGCCGCCCTCGTCCAGAAGGCCATCGGCTCCCAGCTGACCTGCGTCTACGTCGACCACGGCCTGATGCGCAAGGGCGAGACGGAGCAGGTCGAGAAGGACTTCGTCGCCTCGACCGGGGTCAACCTGAAGGTCGTCGACGCCAGCGAGCGGTTCCTGAACGCGCTCAAGGGGGTCTCCGACCCCGAGGAGAAGCGGAAGATCATCGGCCGCGAGTTCATCCGCGTCTTCGAGCAGGCCCAGGCCGAGATCATCGCCGACGAGGGCCCGGCCGTGGAGTTCCTCGTCCAGGGCACCCTCTACCCCGACGTGGTCGAGTCCGGCGGCGGCACCGGCACCGCCAACATCAAGTCCCACCACAATGTGGGCGGCCTCCCCGAGGACCTCGAGTTCCAGCTCATCGAACCGCTGCGCAAGCTGTTCAAGGACGAGGTCCGCATGGTCGGCCAGGAGCTCGGCCTGCCGGAGGAGATCGTCCAGCGCCAGCCGTTCCCGGGTCCGGGCCTCGGCATCCGTATCGTCGGCGAGGTCACCAAGGAGCGCCTGGACCTGCTCCGCGAGGCCGACGCCATCGCCCGCGAGGAGCTGACCGCGGCCGGCCTCGACCGCGACATCTGGCAGTGCCCCGTGGTGCTGCTCGCCGACGTCCGCTCCGTCGGCGTCCAGGGCGACGGCCGCACCTACGGCCACCCGATCGTGCTGCGGCCCGTCTCGTCCGAGGACGCGATGACCGCCGACTGGTCGCGGCTGCCGTACGACGTACTCGGCAAGATCTCCACCCGCATCACCAACGAGGTCAAGGACGTCAACCGGGTCGTCCTCGACGTCACCTCGAAGCCGCCGGGCACCATCGAGTGGGAGTAGTCCCGACGGTCACGTCCGCTTGAGAGTGCGCACCGGCTCTCCGGGCTTCCAGACCTGGGCGACGAGATACGCGTCATCCTCGACGTAGGTCCGTACGACCTCCGTCAACTCGGTGCGGAAGAGGTGGAACGGCTGCGGCGGTTCCACCTCTTTCACGTACCCGTCCTTCGTCTCCGCGTCCTCGACCTCGATCGCCCGTCCGCAGATCCGCACGTCGCCACCGTCCGGGGCGGTGCCCTCCCCGGGGTTCGCCTGGAGCGCGAAACGCGGGTCGCGGCGCAGGTCGAGCGCCTTCAGCGAACCCGGCATCATCCCCAGCCACAGCTCGCCGTCCAGGAAACGGACCTCCAGGCCGGAGGTGCGCGGAGAGCCGTCCTTGCGCAGGGTGGCGAGGACGTGGTGGGTGTAGGAGCCGAAGCGCGCCTCGACGGTGGCGGAGAGTCCGGGTTCGGCGGTGGTGAACGCGGCCCAGTTCGCGGCGGTGTTCCCCGCGGTGCTCGATGTCATACGCCGAGTGTGGACCCGAAATCCGACACCCCATGTCCGGTATTACCGCCACGGTCAGCTGCCGGTACTGCTGTAACGGGCGATACCGCGTCGCCACAGCAAGACCGCGGGGATCAGGAGCAGGGGGCCGGCCAGGGGGAATGCCCAGACGAAGGGCGAGTCCGTCTTGCCGAGGATGTAGAGGCACGGGTAGTAGCCGACGAAGGCGAACGGGACGACCGTGGAGAAGACGGCAACGACCCACTTCGGGTAGAAGCTCATCGGCAGCTGCGCGAAACTGTCGAACCGCCAGACGAGCATGGACAGCATGGCGTCGTACCGCAGCCAGAACGACAGCGACGTGACGGCGAGGTGCATCGCGGCGAAGACGAGCGCCGAGCCGACGAGGGCGACGGGGATGAAGAGCAGGACCGCTGCGCCGACTTCGGCACCACTGGCCTGCAGTGCCACCCCCATCATGCCGAGACCGATCACGATCTCTACCCACACGTCCGTGTCGACCTTGGAGAAGAGGATGAGCATCAGCGGGTTGGCGGGACGGACGAGGTAATGGTCGAGTTCGCCGCTGCGGACCATGTCGGGGATGTCCAGGGTCCCGAAGAAGACGGTGTTCCACAGGGCGCGGGCCACGGTCGTGAAGCCGGTGAGCACGGCCCACTGGGCGAGGGTCCAGCCGTGGACCACCCCGGTGGTGGACAGCGCCAACATGAACACGGCGGCACCGGACACCGCCTGGACGAGGGCCCCCAGATTGGCAAGCACCACCTCGCCGGGGTGCACCAGGTGACTGCGGAAGTTCATCCGGGTCGCGAAAAGGGCGACGTCCAACGACTGCTTCCAGTCCGCGAGGCGCTCAGCCACCGGCGATCACCAGCTTTCGCAGGCCCCGCCAGGTGTACAGGGCGCTCGCGACGGTCAGCAGTGTGGCCCAGACCAGTCCGATGGTGATGACGCGTGCATCCACGAACGGGTCCTTCACCAGGGTGCCGAGAGGGGTGTAGAAGCCGTGCGCGAACGGGGTCCACACCACAGCGTCACGCAGAGGTGCCGGATAGAGGGAGATCGGCATCATCGAGCCTCCCAGAAGGAGCAGCAGCGCTTCACGCACCTCGTTGAGGCCCTCGACACGGCGGATGAAGAACGCGGACAGTCCGATCATGTAGCTGAGGTTGAAGAGGACCACGAAGGCGATGCCGCTCGTCAGGGCAAGCCGGAGGGCGTAGCCGACGCCGAGGTCGACGGGCAGCAGGAGCGCGCAGCCGACGAGCGCCGCAGGCAGACCGACGAGTGCGGAGATGCCCATGGAGCGGCCGAGCGCGGCGGCGAACCACTGACTGAAGAAGCCCATGGGCAGGAGGAGTTCGTTGGTGATCCTGCCGTCTCTGATCTTGTCCTCGAGCTGGCGGGCGAGGCCCAGGTTGGGCAGGCACAGCACCCAGATGGTTCCCGCCGCGGCGTAGACCATGGTCTGGCGCAGGGTCAGCCAGTCGGCCGGGGTGTCCTCCCCTGTCCCCGCGTACACGGCCGTCCACAGCGCGCCCTGGAGGCCGATCAGCAGCAGGGCGCCGATCCCTTGTGAGAAGGCCCTGGTCCGGTAGTGGAAGGAGAGCCTGACCTGCATGCGGGCCACGGCCAGGTGGGCGCGGAGGGTGTGGCGCGTCCGCTCCATCAGTCGGCCTTGCGGTAGAGGGACTTGATGATCTGTTCGAGGCCGGGCGCCTCCAACTGGACGTCGTCGACCAGCGGGTCGGAGAAGAGGGCGGAGAGGACCTCCGGGGGGAGGTTGCCCTGGGCGTACTCGAAGGTGGTGACGGTCCTTGCCGCCGCACCGATCGGGACCAGCCCCGGCGCGGACGGTGGCGTGTGTCCCTCGGCATGGTGGATGACCAAGCGGCGGGTGCCGCCGCCGAGCCCGCGCAGTTCGGAGATCTTGCCGTCGTGGACGAGGCGACCCGCGTCGATCATGACGATGCGGTCGCAGACGGCCTCCACGTCGCGCAGGTCATGGCTGGCCATCATGATGGTGGGCCCGTCGGTCTCGCGGATGTCCTTGAGAAGGCCGCAGATCGCCTCCCGCGCGAAGATGTCGAGGCCGATGGTGGGCTCGTCCAGCAGCAGCAGCTTCGGGGCGTGGAGCAGGGTGCCGACGAGCTCCGCGCGGGTCCTGTTGCCGAGGGACAGTTCGCGCACGGGGGTGTTCAGATGCTTGCCGATATCGAGCCGGCCCACCAACTCCTCGCTGCGGCGGCGGAACAGGGCCGGTTCGATTCCGTAGACGCGGCGGATGAGTTCGTACGAGTCCTTGACGGGCAGGTCCCACCAGAGGCTGGCACGCTGGGCCGCCAGATAGCCGAGTTCGGCGGAGAGTCTGCGGCGCTCCCGGTGCGGGTCCCGTCCGTCCACGGTTACGCGGCCGGCCGTCGGGGTCAGGATGCCGGAGATCAGTTTCATCGTGGTGGACTTGCCCGCGCCGTTGAGTCCGATGTAGCCGACGGACTCACCCGCTTCGATCCGCAGGTCGATGCCGCGCAGGGCCTCGACCTCACTGCGTTCGCGGCGGACGAGCCGGGCCAGCCTCGATCCCGTCTCCGGGCGGCGCCGTACGTGATAGGAGCGCCGTACGGCGTCCATCTGGACTCTCATGCTGGTTGTCCGCGGGTGGGGTTGATGCCCAGACGGTCGATGGCCGCCACGTCTTCGGGCTCGAGCGGGTGGCCGGCTGCGTCCAGGTTCTCGGTCAGGTGGGTAGGGGAGACGGACTTGACGACGACCGGAACGCCGTGCGCCCGGTGCCAGCGCAGCAGGACCTGCCGCACCGTGCACCCGTGCCGGTCGGCGATGCCCCGCAGCACGGGGTGGGCCAGGTCGTTCTCGCTGAACGGGCTGTGGGCTTGGAGGGCGATGCCGTGCGCCGCGTGGTGCGGGGCGACGTCCGCGTCGTAGTAGCGGGGGCCGAAGGCGATCTGGTTCACTGCGGGCACCACTCCTGAGGCCTTGATCAGCTCGTCCACCTGCTCAGGGAGGAAGTTGCTGACGCCGATGGCACGGACCAGCCCCTCGTCCCGGGCCTTGATGAACTGCTCCCAGATCCGCAGCGATCCCGCCGCGTCCAGCGGTGCGTGGACCAGCCACAGGTCGATCTTGTCGACGCCGAGAAGGCCCAGGCTGGTGCGGAGGACCTCTCGTTCGCGGCCCGCGTCCTCCTCGGGGAACTTGGTGACGACCAGGAGCTCGCCGGGGTCGGTCCCACTGCCGCGGATGCCCGCGCCGACCGCCTCCTCGTTGTGGTAGGCGGCGGCCGTGTCGATCAGCCGGTAGCCGAGCTCGATCGCGTCGCGGACGCCCCGCTCGGCGGTTTCGCCCCGCATCTGCCAGGTGCCGAGGCCCACGGCGGGAAGCTCGAACGGCTGATCGTGCCCGCTCAACGCCCACCACCTTCCTCGTGCCGGGCGAAGGCCGCGCCGACGGCGACGAGCACGTCGTAGGCGTCGGTGTCGCCGGTCAGGCCGAAGTACCGGAGGGCGAAGTCCATGTTGGATCGGTTGATGAAGTTGCTGGTGACGGCGATCGAGCCGGTGACGTTGTGCACCTCGTGGGCCCATCCGCTGGGTGTGACCACGATGTCACCGGGCTCCTGCACGAACTCGCGGGGACGTGGGTCGTGGGTGTCCGTCGCGCACCCGGGCGGGAGCAGCCGCCATTCCTCGGCCCGCTCCGGCGGGTGGAACGTCCACCGCTTGGCGCCGGTACAGAGCAGGTTCCACGCGGCGCTCGCCATCACGTCGACGTGCAGGGGCGAGCTCGTGGCCGCGGCGCCGATCATCAGCCAGCTCCAGTCCGGGCGCGCGTCGGGTTCCAGGGCCAGCAGCCAGTTGAGGCGCCGTACCTCCCCCGGTACGAGCGCCGGTAGTGCGGGGTCGAACCGCGAGAGCACCTGGTGGCGCAGGTACAGCCCTTGCGGGCGGGCGGCCCGCATGTCGTCGAGGACCTCGTCGAGGGAAACCGTCACCGGGCGGTGGTCCCGGTCCTCGGCCTCCACCAGGCGGTCGCCGTGGGCCCGCAGGTTCTCCTCGCTCAGCGCGGCGAAGACCGGCCAATGGCGGCCGGCTCCCCGCAGCAGGGCCGGTTCGGCGCCGCACAGGAGGTCCAGGAGGTCGGTGGCGCCGACGTCCGCGGGCGCATCAGGCGTAGAAGGGATCGACACGGGCCACCTCCATCCGCTGGCGGCTCCAGTCCGCACGGTGTCCGTCCAGGGCCTCGTCCCCGTACTCCTGCTCGATGTCGACACGGGCGCGCAGCGCCTGCTGGAGGTTCTCCCGTTCCGACATGCACCTCGCCCGCTTGGCCGTCACCTTCTCGCGCACCGTGTCCGCGGAGTCCGACCGCCGGAAGGGAGCCTCCGGCACCGTGACAGTGCACAGGGGTGCCGCCCAGCATGTGGTGCAGGACCCGGCCTGGACGGAGTCGCGGAACATGGCGAGCTGCTCGACTCCGGCGACCGGGTCGACCCCCCGGTCGGTGTGGCCGACGGCGAATTCCGGGGACTGGTACTCGTAGGAGGAGTAGAGCGTGCCGTCGGCCCCCAGGACCAGGTATTCGTTCCCGGGAATCAGTTGCGTGCCGAGCAGATGCCCGAGGCGTGCACCGCCCTCGCGCTCCGGCTGGTTCAGCACCCGGTGGAACGAGCGGTGCAGGAAGCCGTGGCTGAAGGCGAAGTGGTAGCGCCCCGACTGCTCGCGCTCCGCGTGCGACTGGTGGTGGGAGCGTACGAAGAGGTCCCATACCCGGCGCTGTTCGGCGAAGACCCGCTCGAAGTCGGCGTAGGACTGCTCGCCGCCCGGCAGGATCAGGTCGAAGTCCCACGCCAGGGCGCGGTGGGCGGTGGGCCACGCGGAGAAGTAGCGGTAGAGGGCGGCCGCGTCGAGCGGCGCCGACAGCACACAGATGAGCGCGACCCGCGAGGAGAAGTACTCGGGCCAGTTCTCGGCGAGCCAGTCGGTGCGCTCGCGCACCCGGTCGTGCGTGCCCTTGCCCCGCCGGTCGACGCGGTAGCGGTCGTGGTTGGGTCCGTCGATCGAGATGTTGAGGTAGATGTCGTACTCGACGAGGAAGTCGACGATCTCCGGGGTCAGCAGCATGCCGTTGGTGTTCACCTGGAGGACGAGGTTCTCCAAGCGGGCCCCCACCTCGCGCTTGCGTTCCTCCAAGGCAAGCACGGCCTTCTTCAGCTCGTCGAACGCGAGGAGCGGTTCCCCGCCGAAGAAGTACACGGCCCGCGGGGCGTCATCCAGTTTCTCCTCGCCGGTCACGAACAGGTCGATGGCGGCCTTCACCATGTCCGCCCGCGGCGACGCGGTCCGGTGGGGGCGGGTGTCGGTGTACGCGCCGCCGTAGTAGCAGTACGTGCAGCGGATGTTGCATTGCTCGGTGGGGTTGAGCATCAGGACACGGACGCGCGGCGTGTCCACCCGCGCGTCGGCGGGCAGTTCCGGTAACCGCCAGCCCGGCTCCTCGAACGGCATGACCAGGGCGGTCAGCCGGCTGATCGCCGTGGCCGGGGCCGCCGACCAGTCCGCTGCCTGCAGGAGCTCCGCCTCGTCCCGGCCGATGGCGTGGATGCGGCCGGTGACGGGGGTATAGAGGTGGTGGGTGGCGCGGCCACGGTCGCCCTGCCACACCTTGTAGATCCAGGTGCGGCCCTCGTGGACGCGGATGGTGACATCGCGCTCACCGGCGTTGACGCCGGTGACGGTCGTCCCGTGCGTGCGCAGGGCGGGCCGGTCGTGCTCCGCTATCAGTTTCCGCTGCCAGCCGTGCAGGGAGCGGATACCCGTGGCGTCCGACGCCTCTCCGCCGGAGCCGGCCGTCTCCGGCGGCGGGTCTGCCGTGGTGCTCGTGCTCATCGGGTCGTCTCCCGTTCCCGAGGGTGTTCGAGCAGTGCCCGTAGGCATGTCATGACGAGGGCCGAGACCGTCGCGCTGGTGGCCCGGTTCTCCCGGTCGTCCTGGAGTGCTTCCACGATGTCCACCGCCACCACTCGCCGCGTGCGGCAGACGTGCTCGACGGCGGCCAGCAGTTCCCGCAGCTGGTAACCCCCGGCCTCCGGGTGCCCGGTGGCCGGGAAGGCGGCCGGCTCGATGACGTCCAGGTCGACCGACAGGTAGGTGGGCCGGTTGTCCGCCGCCTCCTCTCCCGGGCTGTACGAGTAGGCGCAGCGCAGGGCGTCGGGCAGCGGGCCGCAGTCGGCGGGCAGGTACGTCCGTACGCCGTACAGCTCCGCGTCCGAGATCGTGCCGGCCTGTAGCAGGTGGCCGAGGAAGTCCGCGTGGGTGATGTCGGTGGCGTCCGGCATCGGCCGGGCGCTGAAGTCGCAGTGCGCGTCGAAGCACATGAACCGCAGGGGGCCGTACACGGCCGCCGCCCCGGTGGCCGCCGGCGCCGACAGGCTGTGGTCGCCGCCGATGAGGATGGGCAGGGTGCCCGTCGCGGCGAGCTGTTCCGAGAGGCGGGTGAGGGTCTTGTAGTAGCTGCCGCGACCGACCCGTGGATCGATCGGCACCGAACCCAGGTCGCCCACGTCGAACACCCTGCGGCCGGACAGCACGGGGCCGCGGGTAACGGGGTCGAGCACCGCACCCAGGGCGCCGTTCTCGTCGACCGACCAGGGGTGGGTGGGGCTGAGCTTGCGGAAGATCTCCGGGCCGTGACGCTGGCCGGGAACGCCCGGCACCCCGGCGTCGAAGGGCAGCCCCAGGACGACGGCGTCGGCGGTTAGGTCCCCGGCGAGCACGGCGTCCAGGTCAGCGGCGGGAA
Organism: Streptomyces lancefieldiae; assembly: GCF_031845825.1. Lineage (NCBI taxonomy): Bacteria > Bacillati > Actinomycetota > Actinomycetes > Kitasatosporales > Streptomycetaceae > Streptomyces > Streptomyces lancefieldiae. The sequence goes on from NZ_JAVRFH010000006.1 coordinate 150,493, forward strand.
GGCCGAGTGCGCCCAGGCCCGGTCGGAACGGGGCCGTCACCGGTCGTGCTCGCTGTCACGGTGGGCGGCGTCCGGGCCGGAGACGGTGACCAGCCGGCATCGCAGCAGGGCCGCCACCAGTGCCGACACGGACGCCATGGGTGCATCGGCCCGCGCGGCCAGCTCGGCGACGGTGAGCCTGCGCGCCCGGACGAGCGCCTCGATCGCCGGGTGGTGTGCGACGGGCAGGGCGAAGTCCTGGTCGGCGGCCGTGACGACGACCCGGTCCCCCTCCACGCGGACCGGTGGTGGCAGGACGGGCACCAGCTCCACCACGTCCTGCCCGGACGGGCGGGCCTTGCTGACGTCCCACGGCAGGCTCGCCAGGCCGCGCCCGCCGGAGGCACGGCGCTCCGCGGTGAAGAAGTCGCTCAGGGACAGACTCTTCACCTCGGCCAGGAACGCCTCGACGATCCGTTCCGCCTGGGCCTGTTGCGCCTCCGGCGGCGCGGCGCGGTCGAGACTCTCGCGGATCTCCACCCGGGACAGAGCCTGGCGGGTGGCCCAGCGCAGCCAGTCGTACCCGGTGCGCCGAGTGAAAGTGAAGGTGAGGTGCAGGCTGGTCTCACCGCCCCCGCGGACGGTGTGCCACCAGCCCCGGGGCACGTGAATCACGTCGCCGGGCACCAGGGTCTTCTCGAACAGGACGGTGTCGGGACAGTTCACCGGATCGCTGTCGCCGTATTCGGGCAGCGGGAACTCCTCGGACGGCCCGTGCACCTTCCAGTGCTTGGTGCCGAGAAGCTGCACGCAGAAGGTGTCGACCTCGTCGAAATGGCTGTCGAAGGCCTGCGCGTCGTCGAAGGTGACGAAGAGATTGCAGGCCGCGGTCTCACCGGTGATCCGCATCACGTCGTCGGTCGCGGCCCGGACTCCGGGATGGATGCGGTCCAGGGAATCGATGATCAGTGTGGCGCCGGCCCGCATGAGCGCGAACACCTGCGGCAGGTCGAAGACCCGGTGTCCGTCCAGGGTCGCCGTGTACCGGTGCTCGGGCAGTCGCTTTCCGTCCGCACACAGAAAGAAGTCGGCCGGTACGGCAGAGCCCCGCGAAAGGATCTCGTTCAGTCCGGCCCAGGAGAAGCAGTCTTCCAGGAGCGAGGGATCCAGGTGCCGGAATGCCACGCCATTGCTGACCTGGTGGGTCGAGAAATGCGGGCCGAGTGCCCTCGACAGGGCGCGGCCGAACCTCGAGGAAAGTGTCGTCATACTCCCTGAATCACCCTCACGCCGCTGTGGAATGCTGGAGAGTGGACTCCGTGCACACCGGGCCGCGAGGCGTGATGTGCACGGAATCCCGTGACCGGACGCTCAGCTAATTGACCGGCCTGTCTACTTCTCGGAGTCGGCGAACAGCTTCGCGAAGTCCGGAACGCCCGGACGGGCGTGAGTCTTGGCGAAGGTCGCGCGGGCCCGGTCGGTCACCGGAGAAACCCGGACCTCGACCTCGGGGAATTCGGTGTCGACGGCAGTGCGGTCGTCTGAAGAACTTGCCATGGTTTACCTCCGTAGGTAGATGCCGCTGGCACTTCCGCTCGAGGCTATGACACGGAAAGGGTGCAATCAAGAGCGCGGAATCCGTCGGATGGAATATGAAATTCCGTTTACTGGGGCCAGTGAGGAGATACGGGAACGATGAGTCCGCCGTGGCTTATTGTGTATCAAGTTTGGCCGACCGACGGCTTGGCGTCGAGGGCTCCCTCGGTCGCCAGGGGGCGCGCGGCCACTCTCTTCACGACTCAGGCCGCCCAGTGACGTTTTCTCAGAGGTGATCACTTTCGGATTCGTTTGAGGACGAGTACAAAAACATCTGTGTCAGGCCGTGTGTCAAGCGTTCTCCGGCGTGATCGGCGCTTTGACCTGGGGGTGATTACTCGCCGGAGTGTTCGGCCGCGGTTGTCGGTCTCCAGGAATGGGAGCCGCCGCAGCGAGCCGCGTCTGCTGGACTGGACGGTCAGAGGTGAGACGTTCAGGGCGAGACGTTCAGGTGAGACGTTCAGGGTGAGACGTTCGGACGTTCAGACGTGCCCGTCGTCGTGGCCGACGCGGAATCCCCGGAGCACGGCCGCTTTCGTCATCGCGAACTCCTCGTCCGTGAGGACGCCGCCGCGGTGCAGCTCGCCCAGTTCGCGCAACCGGCGCAGAAGGACGTCGTGATGGCCGGCCGGGGGCGTGGGCGGTACGGCATCCGTGAGCCGGCGCCGGGCACCGGCCCGGACGCTCGGGTCCTTCGCGCCGTGACCGGCGTACGCGTCACCCCCGCGGGTGGACGGATGCGGCAGCCGGGCCGTGACGGCGGTGGCGATCAGGGCGGTGAGCAGGTCGCGGCGGGCGTTGCCCCACAGGTCCAGGGTGTGCGGGTCCTTCTCCGGCGGCAGTTTGGAGAACGCCGTCTCGCGGGTCACGAACCTGAGGAACCCGTCCGCGGCCCCGGAGTTCGGCAGCCACTCGACCCGGGACAGGTCGCCGACGGCGATGATCCGCGGGCCGGTGGCACGCTTGACCCGGTCGGACGTGTCGGCCCAGTCGATCCGAACCCGCGTGCCGTCGAAGGAGACCGTGCCGTCGGAGGAACGCACCGAGACCGGCACCGGCGGTCCGGGCAGCAGGTAGGCCGTCGTCGGCCCGTCGGGGACCTGGTCGAGCAGCAGCGCGCGACGAACCTCCTCGGCGACGTACTCGGCGACCCCGCAGCGGTCGAGCGTCACCGTCAGCCGGTACGGGTCCGCCGCCTCCGGCAATCGGCCGCCGGTCGCCTGGAGGAGCGGGTCGGCGCCCTCGCGCAGCCGCAGCCGCAGCCGCCCGCGTTTGCGATCCGGCTCGAAGACGATGCCCGCGACGGCCTCCAGTGGCACCGAGACCTCTCCGTACGTCTGCCGGAACAGCGGCACCGAGCGGTGCAGACCCGGGGTGATCCGGACCGTGCTGCCGTCGAACGCCCAGGTCCCGTCGCGCTGGATGATCTCGGCCATAACGGAATTCTCGCAGCCGGGTCAACACGGCGGTCCGCGCGTCACCCGTGCTGAGCAGAGGGGACCGGGGGTGACGGGCGCGCGGGGGCTGGTGTACGGCACAATTCGCTGTCGTCGCAAGGGACTTGCGGGGCTGTCGGGGCCCGGTCACGGTTTCTGCCGTGCGAGGTGTCGTGGTCGGCGCCGTAGGCGGGTCGTGGCCGATGCCGTAGGCGGGCCGTACGCGGTGCCGTGGACGGTTGCGCGGATGTTGGTGCTGGATTTCGGCAGGGGTTCGGGAAGGCGGGCGTCGGACGTGGCGGTGCAGGAGGCGAGACGCGGGAGCGGCTCGGACAAGGGCGCGTACGGGGTGGCGCACGGGGGCGGTTGCACCTGCGGGGACTGCCCGCACGGCGCCCGTGAGGGGCACCGCCGGGCGGTCGCCGCGTTCCTGCTGCGGCGGGACGAGTTCGCCGCCGGGCAGGGCTTGCCGGCCGCGGTGGCCCACTCGCCCTCCGCCTCCCGGCAGTGGGTCTCGGAGGAGCTGTCCCAGTCCGCGGAACTCGTCGCCGAGCGTGGCCGTGCCGAGGGCGAGGCGTGGCTCGCGGGCCTCGGGCGCCGCACGGCGGCCGTCGTGTGGGCGGCGGTCGTACTGCTCCTGCTCGGGCAGTCGCTCACCGCGATCGGTGCCGGCTGGACGGCGGCGCGCACCGCCGGGCTCGCGGCGGCGCTGGTCGTGGCCGGTGCGCTGACGGCCGCGTCGTGGTTCCACCGGGCGCGGGGCGGGGCGCTGGCCCCGGTCATCGGTGAGGACAACCGCCTGTCCACCTCCCGGGCGGTGGCGGCGACCTGGGTGCTCTTCGTCGCCTACGCGGTGCTGGTACTGGCCGGTCAGCTGGCGGTGGCCTCGGGACACGGCCGACGGGACTCGCTGATCTCCGGACTCGAACTCGCCCGGGGCGCCGGGGTGGTGACCGTGCTCGCGGTGGTGTGCGGGATCGCCGTCCTGGTGCGGCGCGTCGGACTGCGGGTGCTGGGGCAGCGGCTGCAGAAGGTACGGGCGGACCGGCCGCGCGCCGCCGACCTGCTGGCGGACGACGCGGGGCGCGGGACCTTCGCAGACATCCAGTACGTCGTGATCAGCACCGTCGCCCTGGTGTTCGCGGCGGTACGGCTGGCCCGGAGGCCGGAACAACTTCCCGACCTGCCCTGGGGGCTGGCGGTCGTGGTGCTGGTGTCGGCGGCGACCTACGTGGCCGGGAAGTACGCGGAGGGCGGACGTCCCGTGATCCTCTCCGTGGTCCGGGCGCGGGAGGCCGGTGACCTGGACGCACCGGTCCGCACCGGTGACGACATCGAGATCCGGGGCGCCGGCTTCGTCCCACCCGGTGCCCAGCGCGCGGACCGTCTCTCCCGCATGGTCGTCCGCATCGGCGCGGTCAACGTGCACGTGCCCCTGGTCCCGGTGACGGGCGGATTCAGCAACCCCACGGACGACCTGCTGACGGTCCCGGTGCCGGCGGACGTGGAACCGGGCCGGGTGGACGTCCAGGTGATCACGAGTGCGGGAGTGGAGACGAACCGGTACGCGATCGACGTGACGGACTGACGCCCCTCGGAGCTTCTCCGCGGCATGCGCCGTCTCGACCCGACATGATGCAGCCGGTTGGCGCAAGGATTGAGCGGAGTCTCCGCGTCGTACGTATGGTCTGTTGAGGGGGTCTCGGCACGCGCGGGCGAGAGGCGACTGGCAGTGATGACTCACGGCATTGATACGCAAACGCACATCTCCCATCTCGACGGTGGCCGGAGCCGGCGGGACAACGCCACCCGGTACGCCCTCCTGCCCCTACGGTTCTTCCTGGGCATCACCTTCATCTATGCGGGCCTGGACAAACTCACCGACAGTGCCTTCATGAAGGACGCAGGCGCCGGCTCCGTCGGCGACATGATGCGTACCGTCCGCGACTCCTCGGCCATCCCCTCCTTGGTCGACCTGGCCCTGAAGAATCCGCCTGGCTTCGGCTACGCCATCGCCCTGGGCGAGCTGGCCGTCGGCATCGGCACCCTGCTGGGCTTGCTGACCCGTGTGGCGGCGCTCGGCGGTGTGCTGATCTCCCTCAGCCTCTGGCTGACCGTCAGCTGGGCCGCCGACCCGTACTACTACGGCAACGACCTCCCGTACATGTTCTGCTGGGTACCTCTCGTGCTGGCCGGCGCACCCCTCTGGTCACTGGATGCCCTGATCAGGAACCGACACCGCAGAGGCCTCTACTACTAGGCCCTGAGGGCCGCCCGGCAGTGGGGCGGTTCGCTGTGGTGCGGCGGGTCAGTGGGGCGGTTCGCTGTGGTGCGACCGGGCCACGGGACGTTCGCTGTGGGGCCGCCCCCGGGGACGGTTGGCTGAAGCCGGCTCAGCCGGGGAGGTCCGCCCGGGGCTCGTCCTCGTTCGTGCGGAGCGCTCCGCGGCGTCGGCGAATGTCCCGGGTCAGGACTCCGACCGCTCCCGCGAGGCAGAGACCGCCCATGACGACGGGGATCATGACGAACCACGGGGTGTCCCAGAGTCCGTCCGCGTCACCGGCGTAGATGACGCCCGCGAGGATCAGGAAGACGCCGGCGACCAGCCGTCCGGGCTGGAACCTATGACGCAGCACGGGTCACCTCCGCCTGTCCGACGCCGACCTCCAGGTCGAGGTCGAGCGTGCCGGCGTCCTTGCCGCCCGTGGTGGGGGACAGAGTGATCTCCTTGTGCTTGCCGGGGGCCACGTCCACGTCCTTCGCGTCGTCGCCGGGCAACTGGATGTCGCCCACGCCCACCTCGACGCTCAGCCGCACGGTCACGTCCTGTGGCACGACGACCCGTATTCGGCCCATGCCCACCTCGGCCCGGGTGGTCACCGACTGTCCCCCGGCCAGGTCGAGCCGGGACAGGTCGAGGGTGCCGGTGCCGGCGCCGACCTCGTACTGCTCGCGTACCTCGGCCACCGTCGTGGGCCGCCAGGTGGTCCTGACCCAGTCGGTGCCGACGTCCTTGGGCAAGGCGGCCGACCCGGCGAGCAGGCCGGCCGTGATGATCGCCAGGAAGATCGAACCGGCTCCCGTGCGCCCCAGGAAGGCGCTGACCGCGATACCGAGGCCGAAGACGGCGAGCGCGCAGGCCAGGCCGGTCTGCAGGCTGGTGCCGAGCGGGTGCTCGTCCCAGGTCAGCCGGGTGCCGAGGAAGCCCGCGAGCAGGGCCAGGAGGAAGACCCAGCCGCCGATTCCGCGGGGGCCGCGCGGCTGCAGGGGCCGGGAGCGCCGGTCGCTCGGGGTGGTGCGGGCGCCACCGTGGAGCCCGCGACCGATGTTGACGGCCGCATCGATGTCACGATCGAGGGGATCCTTGGGGCCCCACAGATATCCCGTACCGCCGACGTGGGTGCCGTCCTTGACTATGGGGTCGCGCCACCAGGAGGGCCGAGTGACCGCGACCGGGGGCGCCTGGGCCTCCGGTGGAGCGTCGGCGGCGGCGTGGGCGGAGAGGGGGTCGGGGCCCGGGGCCCCCCGCTGCCGCGACCAGTATCCGGCGCCCGCGAGAAGGAGGGAGAGGACGACGCCGAAGGTCAGCACGCCGCCGTTGTTCAGCATGGTCAGGAAGACCCCGCAGCCGACCAGCGCGAACAGCACGGCCGCCAGCGCCTGGCCGTCGACCCGGCCGGTCAGCAGCTTGCGCACCTCGTTCTCGTCCTCGCCGTCGTACGGGACGAAGAGCCAGGCGAAGCCGTAGAAGATGAGGCCGATGCCGCCGGTCGCGGAGAGTACCGCCAGCGTGATCCGGAAGATCACCGGATCCATGTCGCACTGCCGCCCGAGGCCGGAGCACACCCCGGCGAGCGTCTTGTGCCCCCGGTCCCGCCGGAACTTGTGGGGCGGACCCGGGGCGTCGGTGCCGACGGGGGTGCCCGCGTCGGCCGTGGCACCCCCGGCACTCGCGGCATCCGCGGCGGGCACGGCATCCTGCGCCCCGGCACCCAGCGGTGGGCGGGAGCCGGTGCCGGGTCCCGGGCCCGTCGCGGCGTGCTCGTGATCTGTCATGAGTCCATGGTGACGGCCGCGACGCCGTGACGGCAGCCGGTACGACCCTGGTCGGACCCTGATATCGGCCCTGACGCGACGCCCGGGGAGCGTTCGAGGGACCCGCGGTCCGAAGATCAGGGGAGTCTCGGGGACCGACCCTGATGCTCCGCCTCCCGCAGCCGTGTGACCATCGATGTCATGCCGGAAGCCGCAGCAGCGCCACTCGTCGAACCGCGGCCGCCGCGCAAGCTCTACCGCAGCAGCGACGGACGCTGGCTCGGTGGCGTGGCGCGGGGGCTCGCCGGGCACCTCGGGCTGCCCGTCATCTGGGTACGGCTCGTCTTCGTCGGCCTGTTCATGGCCGACGGCCTGGGCGCACTGCTGTACGCGGCCTTCTGGTTCTTCGTGCCGCTGGGCGTCGGCGGCGTCGACGCCCAGAAGCCGCCGTCCCTCGTCACCTCCGAGACCTCGCCGGACGGCCGCCGCAGACTCGTCGCCCGCAAACCGGACAAGGGGCAGATCGTCGCGCTGCTCCTCATGGTCGTCGTGGCCCTGGTCTTCGTGGGCAACGTCGATCTCGGCGGGGGAGTGAAGGCCTACCTCTGGCCGACCGTGCTCGTCGGCGCCGGCGTGGCCCTCGTCTGGCGCCAGGCGGACAACGCCCAGCGGGCCCGCTGGGCCGAGGTCGGGCGCCACCGGCGCACCGTCACCCTGCTGCGCTCAGTGGCCGGTGTCCTGCTGGTGACGGCCGGTGTCACCGGCATCTTCGTCCTCCAGGGCTCCGCCGCCCACCTCGGCTCCGTCCTCCAGGCGGCCCTCGCCGTCCTCGTCGGGATAACGCTCCTCGCCGGCCCCTACCTGGTGCGCATGACGCAGGACCTCTCCGAGGAGCGGCTGATGCGCATCCGGGCCCAGGAGCGCGCCGAGGTCGCCGCCCACGTGCACGACTCGGTGCTGCACACCCTGACCCTGATACAGCGCAACGCGGAGAACGTGAGCGAGGTCCGCCGCCTGGCCCGTGCCCAGGAGCGCGACCTGCGCGCCTGGCTCTACAAGCCGGAGGGCAACGGCAAGGACGAGGACGACGAACCCACCACCCTCGCCGAGGCCGTGAAACGCAATGCCGCCGAGGTGGAGGACAAGCACGGCGTCCCCATCGAGGTCGTGGTCGTCGGTGACTGTCCCCTCGACGAGAGGATCGGCGCACAGATGCAGGCCGGACGCGAGGCTATGGTGAATGCCGCCAAGTACGGTGGCGAGGGCGGCGCGGTTCAGGTCTACGCCGAGGTCGAGGGCAGGACGGTCTTCGTGTCCGTCCGGGACCGCGGCCCCGGCTTCGACCTCGACTCGATACCCGCCGACCGCATGGGCGTCAGAGAATCGATCATCGGCCGCATGGAGCGCAACGGCGGCACGGCGCGGCTGCGCGCGGTGCCGGACGGCGGCACGGAGGTCGAGCTGGAGATGGAAAGGGCGGAGAAGACGTCATGAGCGACTCGACCGAGGCGAACGGCACGGCGGGGGCGGGCGACCCCGCACAGCCGGCGAACGGCGGCACGGGGGAGCGTCACGTGCGGGTGGTGCTCGTCGACGACCACCGGATGTTCCGCACCGGCGTCCAGGCCGAGATCGGCGAGACCGCGCAGACCGGCGTCGAGGTCGTCGGCGAGGCCGCCGACGTCGACCAGGCCGTCACGGTGATCACCGCGACCCGGCCCGAGGTGGTGCTCCTCGACGTTCACCTCCCCGGCGGCGGCGGCGTCGAAGTACTGCGCCGCTGCGCTCCCTTGATGGGCGACGCCGAGCAGCCCGTCCGCTTCCTCGCCCTGTCCGTCTCGGACGCGGCGGAGGACGTGATCGGCGTGATCCGCGGCGGCGCCCGCGGCTACGTGACCAAGACGATCACCGGTACGGACCTGATCAATTCCATCTTCCGGGTCCAGGAGGGCGACGCCGTCTTCTCCCCCCGCCTGGCCGGCTTCGTCCTCGACGCGTTCGCCTCCACCGACGCCCCGCCGGTCGACGAGGACCTCGACCGCCTTACCCAGCGCGAACGCGAGGTGCTGCGCCTGATCGCCCGTGGCTACGCGTACAAGGAGATCGCCAAGCAGTTGTACATCTCGGTGAAGACGGTCGAGTCCCACGTCTCGGCGGTCCTGCGCAAGCTCCAACTGTCCAACCGCCACGAACTGACCCGGTGGGCCACGGCCCGCCGACTGGTGTGACGGACCGACCGCGCAGGGGGGTGCCCGAGGCGGCCCTCGTGTCACACCTCGAACCACACCTCCTTGCCGATGCCGCATTCCCTTCTGTGCGCGCCCCAGTCCGCCGCCAGCGCTGCCACCAGGGCGAGGCCTCGCCCTGACACGTCGTCCGGGCAAGCCGTGGCGGGTGTCGAAAGCGTGGCGTCGGCGTCCGACACCGTGATGCGGAGGCGGCCGTCCGTGAGCACGCAGCGGGCCCGGATCTCCCGGCCGGCCTCCACGGGCCCGGAGCCGACTCCAGAGGCCCCTGAACCCCGCCTCGTCGGCCGTCTCATGCCGGAGTGCACCGAGTGCGGCGTGCCGGGGCGTCCCACCGCCTTCGACGGTGGGCTGTGCCGGGGCTGCCGTACCGTCGCGCCGCCCGGCGAAGGCCGGGGCGGGGTGCCGAGCGCTTCCGCGGCCGTTCCCTCCCGGTCCGTCGCCCTCGCCCGAGAGGCCGCCCTGCTCGCCCGCGGCCTGGTCCGGGCTAACCGGCGTAGGTCTCGAACTCGGCGAGCTTCGGGGTGCTCGACGCGCTGGTGATCGTGAAGGTGATCTTCTTGAGCGAGGTGGCGGGGAAGGTGATGACGCCCGCACCGTTGCCCGAGGTCAGGGTGGCGCCGGTGTCGCCGTTGACGACCTTCCAGGAGCCGATGGCGCCGGAGCTGCCCGCCGCCTCCCTGATGTTGATCTTCGACACCGTGGTCGCCGAACCCCACTTGACGGAGACGGAGCCCGTCGAGCCGGCCGGTGACCAGTAGGTGCTCAGGTCACCGTCGCGCACGTTGCCGTAGCTCGTCCCGCTCGCCTTGGAGGAGCCGTCGGCGCCGGCTCCGAGGCTGAGGTTGGTTCCGCCGGGCTGCGTCGGGTCGGTGGGGTCCGGCGTCGGGTCGGTCGGGTCCGGCGTGGGGTCGGTGGGGTCCGGCGTCGGGTCGGGGGTCTCGGCCGAGCAGTTGCCGTCCGACACCCGCAGACCCTTGTTGGCGCCCGCCGTCGCCCTCACGACCTCCGGCACGCAGCCCGCGTCGTCGAGGCTGTAGGAGTAGGGGATGCTCACGGTGGTGTTCGACTGCGGGTTCGGGCCGGCGGGGTTGTTCTCGCTGCCGCGCTCGGACCAGGTCACGTTGTCGAAGATGTTGCCGCCGACCTGCCAGTAGCCGGCCTCGGAGGTGTAGAAGGTGCCCAGGACGTCCTTGGAGTCCTCGAAGTAGTTGTTGTCCACCTTGGCCTTCGCGCCCGCCCGGGAGTTGATGCCGGACTCGTTGAGGCTCACGTAGTGGTTGTTGTACATGTGGGCCGTGCCGCCGCGCAGCAGGGGCGCGCGGGAGTCGATGTTCTCGTACAGGTTGTGGTGGAAGGTGATGTAGCTGTTGGAGCGGTCGCTCTCGCTGGACCCGATGAGGCCGCCGCGGCCCGAGTTGCGCAGCGTGCTGTAGGACAGGGTCACGTACTGGGTGTTGTCCTTCATGTCGAAGAGGCCGTCGTAGCCCTCCGACTCCCCGCCCGACGCCTCCAGGGTGGCGTGGTCGACCCACACGTTGCGGACGGTGCTCTCCATGCCGATGGCGTCACCGCCGTTGGAGAGGGGCGAGCCCGACTTCTTGACGTTCCGGACGGTCACGTTCTGGATGATGATGTTGCTGGAGTCGCGGATGTGGATGCCCAGTTGGTCGAAGACCGCACCGTTGCCGACGCCGACGATCGTGACGTTGCTGATCTGCTTGAGCTCGATCTTGTCGGCCGCGGTGTTGCAACTGTCGCCCGACACCTTGGTGGTGTTGCCGTGATTGATGGTGCCCTCGACCTCGATGACGATCGGGGTGCTGCTGGCGGCCCGGTTGCACAGGGCCTGGTGGATCGCGGTGCCCGTGGTGGCGCGGACGGTCTGCCCGCCCGCGCCGCCGGTGGTCCCGCCGTTCTGGGTCGCGTAGCCGGTGGCCCCGTTGGCCGCGGCCGACGCCGTGGGTGCCGTCAGAACCGCACCGGTGGCGGCCGCCAGGGCCAGCGTGCCCAGTGCGGCTGAGAGCCGTATGGCGACTGGTCGTCTCATGTTCGCCTCGCCTTTCGTCTTCGCGTGGCGGCGGGTGCCGCGTGCTGTTGTCGTTCGGCGGGCCGGTCGGGGTTGCCGCCCTGGGGTGGGCGAGTCGCCGGTCGGCCCTTGCGCGTGCTGGCTTCGAGTCGGTGCGAGGCCGCTCTTCCCTGGGGCGGGGAGAGGCGGTGCTGGTGCGGCTCGTTCACTACCTCGACTGGAGCGATCTGCGGTTTGACTCGAAATGAACTAGGCATGACAAGCGAGTAAGCGCTTTCTGTCCTGGGGAGAATAGGGCGGGACCCTTGAGGTGGCAAGGGTCCGCGCAAGTGTTGTGTACGTGAGTGTGAACGCTGAACGCGAGCGTGAACCCGCCGGATCGGCCGATCACTTGGCGGAAAGACGGCCTCACACCACCCGCGTGGCCCCCGCGAACGGCATCTCGTCGATCGGGGCGAGGCGGACCGGAGCCGAGGGATTGGGGGCGTGGATCATCCGCCCGTCACCGACGTAGATGCCGACGTGGCTGATGCCGGAGTAGAAGAAGACCAGGTCACCGGGGGCGAGCTCCGAGCGTGCGACGCGGCGGCCCGCGTCGATCTGGGCGTAGGACGTGCGGGGGAGGGAGACGCCGGCGGCGCGATAGGCGGCCTGGACGAGCCCCGAGCAGTCGAAGGCGTTCGGGCCGGTCGCCCCCCACACGTAGGGGCTGCCCAGCTTCTGGTAGGCGTACGCGACGGCCGCCGCGGCGCGGGAGTCGGGCGCCTGTGCCGAGGCGGACGGCGCCTCCCGCGAACCGGCCGAGGCGCCGGAGGCGTGCTCACCCGTACCGCCGCCGAGGCGTGCGCGTTCCCCGGCCGTCAGCCGGGACAGCAGGCGGCGTGCCGTCTCCAGTTTGCCGGTGACGGTCTCCCGGTGGCGTTGCGCCTCGGCCCGCCGCGACTTCAACGCGGCCAGCTCGACGCGCGCGGCGCCCCGCAGCTGCTCGACCTCCCGGAGCTCCGCCCGCACCCGGCGCACGGTGGCCGTCTGCCGGCTGCCCGCCCGCTCGACGAACGCGGCGCCGTCGAGATACCGCTCCGGCTCGGAGGAGAGCATGAGCTGCAGGGCCGGATCGAGGCCGCCGTCGCGGTACTGCGCCGCCGCGACCGACCCCAGGGCCTCCCGCGCCGAGTTCAGGCGGTCCTCCTTGCGGGCCGCCTCGTCCCTCAGTCTCTCCAGGCGCTGCTCGGCGGTGTCCGCCTTCTCCTTGGCGCCGTTGTACCTCTCCGTGGCGACCTCCGCCTCCTGGTAGAGCTTGGCCACCCTGGCCCTCACCTGAGCCGGCGTCGGCTCGGGGTCGGCGTGTCCGGTCCCGCCGCCCAGCCCGGTCGCGGTGGCCGCGCCCGCGAGGGTGATCGCGGCGGCGGCACGGGCCGCCCCGCCGCCCGCCGGGCGCTTTCGTGGCCTGCGGTGTGCTGCCACCTGGGATCCACGTCCTTCCGTGCGACCCGCCGGTCGCTGTCCGTGCCGGTCGCTGTTCGTGCCGGTCGCTGTTCGTGCCGGTCACCTGCGGCAGGACGCTAGGCGCGCGGATCACGAGCCGGTGACGGATTGCGTGGAACTGGCGGTACCGGAGTGAATGCTGACCGTAAGCGACCGCGGGCCGGGCGCGAGACCGTCCTCTTCACACAGGGTGATGACCGATGTGCCGGATCGGGGACGCATGAGGGCAGCGGGGTGCTATGGGGCGCTTGTCCGCGTCCGGGCCCCTTCGTGCCGGGCGGGCCGGTGTCGGAGGGTGCCCGGACGCTGATTAGGCTCCGGCCTCATGGACGTACTCATCCACCTCTTCGTCGGTCTGCACATCATCGGCATCGCGGCGCTCCTCGGGGGCTTCCTGACCCAGATGAAGGCGATGGGCCGGGGCGCGGCCCGCTTCACCCCGGCGATGCTGCACGGCGCGCTGACGATGCTGGTCACCGGGGCGGTCCTGGTCGGCCTCAACCAGGCAGAGGACCACTCCGTCGACAACATCAAGATCGGCGTGAAGCTCGCCGTGCTGATCGTGATCCTCGGCCTCGTCTACGTGAAGCGCGACGACGAGAAGGTGGACAAGCCGCTGTTCGGCCTGGTGGGCCTGCTGACCGTGGCGAACATCTTCATCGCGGTGCTGTGGACCTGACCTACGCGGCGGACGTGACCTACGCGGCGGACCTGACCTACGGGCGGACCTGACCTACGCGGCGTCCGAGCCCACGGACCGCAGCTCTGCCCGGGCCGAGGCCACCGCCCCCACGGCGACCGCCAGCCACGCGGCCACCGCCATCCACAGCAGCGCCTGACCGGGAGCGTCCAGCCACGGGGCGTCGGCGACGGCGGCGACGGACAGCGTCGCCGCCGCCGTCATGCCGAGCGGGAAGACGGTCGACCAGCGGCGCACGTCGTAGTGGACCCGCGGCCACACGATCTCGGCGGCGAGCAGTACGACGTACCAGGCGAGGTCGAGGGCGAGCAGGAAGACGGTCACGTCGTGCAGGACGGCGTTGTCGTCGTCGTTCCACAGGTACATGCCCGTCCCGGCCGCCGCGAGCAGCTTGGCGCCGGCGAGCGCCGAGATCGCGAGTGCGCCGCCCGCCACCCAGTGATCCCCCCTGCCCCGGGCCACCTGCCGCAGATCGAAGCGGAACAGCGCGATCAGGTAGAGCACGATCCCGAGCCAGAACGGCACCAGGGACGCGTGTGCCAGCCAGGCCGTCGAGGTCGCCGCGGACAGCGTGGCGCCGAGCACCGCGAGCCCCTCGGTGGCCACACAGCCCAGGAACACCGCCCCGGGCATCCGGCGCCCCCAGTGCCGCACGACCAGCGGGAGCAGCCCCGGCCACAGCAGCGCGGCCAGCACCAGCAGCGCGACCGCCACGGGCGACCAGCCGAGCAGGGAGAAGCGGGTGCCGAGCACGGTCGTCGCGGCGACGGCGGTGAGCGCGCCCGGCGTCCCCGCCCGCGTCACCCACTGCACGCGCTCGACCAGCAGCAGATGGACGAAGTTCGCCGCCAGGGTCAGCCAGGCGGCGCAGGCCAGGACCAGGGCGATCCGGGAGAGGACCTCGTGGCCCGTCAGGTGCAGGCCGACCGACAGGATGCCGGTCGCCATCACCGCGGCCCCGGCCGCCGGCGGACGCTGCGCCCACCAGGCGCGCAGGGGGGAGGGGGAGGTGCCGGATGACATGGGCCCGATGCTAGAGAGCCGCGCGGGTCAGGCCGGGCGCACCACGCTGTGGATCGACGACTCCCCGTCGTAGTAGATCGACTCCTCACGGACGTACGCGCCCGGTTTCGGGGCGTGGATCATCATGCCGTCGCCGATGTAGAGGCCGACGTGGCTGAGGTCGTCGTAGAAGAAGACCAGGTCACCGGGTTGGGCCTGGGATACCGGGACCGTCGTGCCGGCGTCGACCTGGTCGTAGGTGGTGCGCGGCAGCGACACGTCCGCGGCCTTCCAGGCGGCCTGGGTGAGCCCGGAGCAGTCGTAGGAGCCGGGGCCCGTGGCGCCCCAGACGTACGGCTTGCCGATCTGCGCGCGGGCGAAGGCGAGCGCCTTCTGCGCCTTCGTGCCGTACGAGGCGTCCGGCGCGGAGGACCCCGGCGAACCGGTGCTGTCGGACGAACCGGTGCCACCGGCGGCAGCGTTTTCGTGACCTCCGGCATGGGTGTCACTCTTCGTGTGGCAACCTGCCGCAGGGCGTGTCCGACGGTGAGACAGCACCCATTTTCCGGGGTGGCACCGGGTTGTCGGTGGGGCGCCCTAGACTCGGAGAGCGATGAGCAGCCTCTTTGACGACAGCTTCCTGGCGAGCCTCCAGACCCCCCGGGGTCACGAGGAGGAACCCCCGCCGCCGCCCGAGGACGATCACGGACCGGAGCCGGTCCCGCACGATCTGTTCGGCGGGAAGTTCGACGTGCCGCCGGACCGGGACACCCACTACCGGGACGGCGCCCCGCGCCCCGCCCTGGACCCGGCCGCGCTGCTGGAGGGGCTGAACGACAACCAGCGCGCCGCCGTCGTGCACTCCGGCTCCCCGCTGCTCATCGTGGCCGGCGCCGGATCCGGCAAGACCCGCGTGCTCACCCATCGCATCGCCCACCTGCTGGCCGAGCGGGGCGTCCACCCGGGCCAGATCCTCGCGATCACCTTCACCAACAAGGCCGCGGGCGAGATGAAGGAGCGCGTCGAGCAGCTCGTCGGCCCGCGCGCGAACGCGATGTGGGTGATGACCTTCCACAGCGCCTGCGTCCGCATCCTGCGCCGGGAGTCGAAGAGGCTCGGCTTCACGTCGTCGTTCTCGATCTACGACGCCGCCGACTCCAAGCGTCTGATGGCGCTCGTCTGCCGCGACCTGGACCTGGACCCCAAGCGCTTCCCGCCCAAGTCCTTCAGCGCCAAGATCAGCAACCTCAAGAACGAGCTGATCGACGAGGAGGACTTCGCCGCGCAGGCCGCCGACGGCTTCGAGAAGACCCTCGCCCAGGCCTACGCCCTGTACCAGTCGCGGCTGCGCGAGGCCAACGCCCTCGACTTCGACGACCTGATCATGACGACGGTCAACCTGCTGCGCGCCTTCCCGGACGTGGCCGAGCACTACCGCCGCCGCTTCCGGCACGTCCTGGTCGACGAGTACCAGGACACCAACCACGCCCAGTACGCCCTGGTGCGCGAGCTGGTCGGCACCCCCTCGGAGCACCCGGTCGACGTGCCGCCCGAGGCCGAGGTCCCGCCCGCCGAGCTGTGCGTCGTGGGCGACGCCGACCAGTCGATCTACGCCTTCCGCGGCGCCACCATCCGCAACATCCTCCAGTTCGAGGAGGACTACCCGGACGCGACGACGATCCTCCTGGAGCAGAACTACCGCTCCACCCAGACGATCCTGAGCGCCGCCAACGCGGTCATCGAGCGCAACGAGTCCCGCCGTCCCAAGAACCTGTGGACCAACCAGGGCGCGGGTTCGCAGATCACCGGGTATGTCGCCGACACCGAGCACGACGAGGCCCAGTTCGTCGCCGACGAGATAGACCGCCTCACGGACGCCGGCCAGGCGAAGGCCGGTGACGTCGCCGTCTTCTACCGCACCAACGCGCAGTCCCGTGTCTTCGAGGAAGTCTTCATCCGCGTCGGCCTGCCCTACAAGGTCGTCGGCGGCGTCCGCTTCTACGAGCGCAAGGAGGTCCGGGACGTCCTGGCCTACCTGCGGGTCCTGGCCAACCCCGAGGACTCGGTGCCGCTGCGCCGCATCCTCAACGTCCCCAAGCGCGGCATCGGCGACCGCGCCGAGGCGATGATCGACGCCCTTGCCCAGCGCGAGAAGATCAGCTTCCCGCAGGCGCTGAAGCGGGTGGACGAGGCGTACGGCATGGCGGCGCGCTCCGCGAACGCCGTGAAGCGGTTCAACACGCTCATGGAGGACCTCCGCACGATCGTCGAGTCCGGTGCCGGACCGGCGACCGTGCTGGAGGCGATCCTGGAACGCACCGGCTACCTCGCCGAGTTGCAGTCCTCCACCGACCCGCAGGACGAGACCCGCATCGAGAACCTGCAGGAGCTCGCCGCCGTCGCCCTGGAGTTCGAGCAGGAGCGGGCCGAGGGCGAGGAGGCCGGCACCCTGGCCGACTTCCTGGAGAAGGTCGCGCTGGTCGCGGACTCCGACCAGATCCCCGACGAGGAGGACGGCGACGGCGTGGTCACCCTGATGACCCTGCACACCGCCAAGGGCCTGGAGTTCCCGGTCGTCTTCCTCACCGGCATGGAGGACGGCGTCTTCCCGCACATGCGCGCCCTCGGACAGGCCAAGGAGCTGGAGGAGGAGCGGCGCCTGGCGTACGTCGGCATCACCCGCGCCCGTGAGCGGCTGTACCTGACCCGGTCGACGCTGCGCAGCGCCTGGGGGCAGCCGTCGTACAACCCGCCCTCGCGCTTCCTCGAGGAGATCCCCGCGCCCCACCTGGAGTGGAAGAGGACCGGGGCGAACGGGCCCGCCTCCTCCGCGCCGGTCTCGGGGGTGGCGGCCTCGCTGTCGTCGTCGCGGTCCCGCTCCTCGGCGTCGGGTGCGTCCGGCTTCGCCACGCGCCGCACCGCCGAGCAGCCGACGGTCTCGGTGGCGGTCGGCGACCGCGTCACACATGACCAGTTCGGGCTCGGGACGGTGGTCGCGGTCAAGGGCACCGGGGCGAACGCCGAGGCGACGATCGACTTCGGGGACACCAAACCGAAGCGGCTGCTGCTGCGGTACGCGCCGGTGGAGAAGCTCTGAGGGTGCCTGGAAAGTGCCGTGAGGGCGTGTTGGGGGCGCTCACGGCATGGGCCCCGTCGGCCGACGGGGCCGTCCCGACCTGGTGAGACGTTACGCCGTCACGACGGGTTGAGGTCGTGGCTGCGCAGCCACGACAGGGGGTCGATCGCCGAGCCGCCGGCGGGGCGCACCTCGAAGTGCAGGTGCGGTCCGGTCGAGTTGCCCGAATTGCCGGAGAACGCGATCGCGTCCCCGGCCTTCACCGTCGTACCGCTGGGGACCTGGTAGCTGGAGAGGTGGCAGTACCACGTCTCCGTACCGTCCTTCGCGGTCACGATCATCATGTTGCCGTACGCGCTGTTGTACTGCGTACGCACCGTGCCGTCGGTCGCCGCCATCACCTTCGTGCCGTACGACACGGGGAAGTCGATACCGGTGTGCACGGACATCCAGTTGATGCCGGCCTGGCCGTAGTACGCGCTGAGGCCGTGCTGGGCGACCGGGAGGGCGAACTTGGGGCGCAGCCGCTCCTTGCGGGCCGCCTCCTGCGCCGCACGCTTCTTCTCGAGGGCCTGCTCGGCCTTGAGGTCGATGCGCTCCTGCGTCCGGCTGGCCCGGTCGGCGAAGTCGTCGGCTCCGGCGGCGAGGCTCGTGAGCTGCGTGTCCAGTTTGTTGTTGGCCGCGGACGGCTTCACCGGTGCCGCGTCCGCGTCGGCCGTGTCCGGCGCCGATGCCGTGGTCTCCGTGTCGTCGCCGGTCAGGTTGCCGACGGAGGCGGCGGCGATACCCGCGACGCTCATCACGCAGGCCGACGGTACGGCGATGGTGAGCAGCGCCGAGCGCTTGGCGGGCTGGCGGCGACGCGAACGGGCCCCGCCTCGGGGGGCGGTACGTGCGGCCGGGACCCGTGCGGCCGGGGTGACCTCTTCCTGCTCCTCGAGGAGCAGGGGCACGACGGGAAGCTCGCCGGTGGCGGCCAATCCGTCGTCGCGCGGGGCGGGTTCCTCGGCGGGCGGTGCGGTGTCCGGCGCGGTGTTCCCCGCCGGCTCCGGGGCGTCGGCCGTGGTGCCGTCCGAGTTCCACTGTGTGGCGTCATAGGCGCCGGTGTCGAGCGTGCCGCCGTCGAACGTGCCCGTGCTGAACGCGCCCGTGTTGAACGCGCCCGTGTTGAACGTGCCGGTCGCGAAGGAACCGGTGTCCAGGGTGCCTGTCCCGAAGGGGCCCGTCTCGAACGTCTGCGTGCCCCAGTCCCTCTGCTGGGTCTGGTCGGCGGAGTTGCCGGACGTCTGGTCGGGCTGGACCCAGGCGCCGGTGTCCCACTGCCCGGTGGTGTCGGCGGCGCCGGGCTGCGGCGGCATGGCCGCGGCCTGCTGGAAGCCGTCCGTCCAGGCCGTCGTGTCGTAGGCGCCGGTGTCGTAGGCGGCGTGGTGCTGGGCCGCGTAGGGGTCCTGGTTCAGGACCTGCCCGCTGCCGGTGGACCACTGGGTGGCGTCGTAGGTGCCCGTGGTGTCGTACGAGCCGGTGGCGTCGTAGGTGCCGGTCCCCTGGCCGGGGAGGCTGCCGAAGAGGGGGTCTGCGTCGAAGGCCGCCGTGGCGGTGGCGCCGGTGGGAAAACCGGTGGTGTCGTAGCCGCCGTACGTGGTGAGGTCGCCGTACGGGGCCTCCTGCGTGCCGTACGACGCGTAGTGCGCCGGGGCGGCGTCGGAAGCCGGAGCCGGGGTGGTCGTGGTCCCCGACGGGTGACGGTCGTTCACCAACTTCTCTTTCGCCTCGACAACAGGGGCTGCCAGAGCAGTGCGGCGACTGTACCCGGCGGTATGCGGGCACGACAATCTTCGTCAGGTTTCACGCTCGCAGGAAACGGGCAATCGGCCGTGTTTTGGGGGACGGCGGGCGCGAGTTTGGCTTTGTGTTCGAAGTTTGTTCGATGTCGATCGAGTGGTGGCGGCGAGGTTTCGGAGTCCTCTGGGGGGTGGGGGCCTCAGGCGACCGTCAGACCGCCGGCGCGCTTGCCCCTCTCCGCGCCCGCCTCAGCGCCCTCCCCCGAGCCCACCTCCGGCTCGACGGTGTCGAGGGCCTTCCGGATCCCGGTGGCCACGGCGGGGTGCACGGGCAGGGCGAGGTGGCCGATGCCGCTCACCCGTACGTTCTGCACCGTGAGGTCGGGGTGGTCGAGGCAGGCCGTTTCCAGCGGGACCATCACGCGGTCCAGGTCGCTCCAGAAGCTGACGAACTGCGTACGGCAGCCGGGTGCGGGCCGGGTCAGCTCTTCGAGTACGGCCGAACCGGGGCGCATCTGGCGCACGATCGGGTGCGCGTTCGCGAGCGGGACCACCCGGGTGCCGGCGTGCGGGGTGCCGAGCGTGACGAGCGTCCGGACACGGAGGTCTCCGCCGAGCCGCTGCACGTAGTACCGCGCGATCAGCCCACCGAGGCTGTGCCCGACGACGTCGACGTGCTCACTGCCGGTCCGCTCGCAGATTTCCTCTATGTGCCGGCCGAGCAGTTCGGCGGCGGTGCGGATGTCGCAGGTCAGGGGTGAGTAGTTCAGCGACTCGACCCGGTGTCGGCCGTGCTGGGCCAGGCTGCGGCGCAGGAAGAGGAAGACCGAGCGGTTGTCGATGAAGCCGTGCAGCAGGACGACCGGGGGGCTGGTGCGGGCCGGCAGCCGGGGGGCGGGAGGGGCGGGCTGCGGGTCCTGGGAGTCCGTCGGCGGGAGGGCGGAAATGGGTCGGCGCTCCTGGATGATCCCCGAGGGGTAGAGGAGAAGATGCCCGGCGAGGATCGCGACCTCCAGGGCGGTCGCCTTCAGAAAGGTCAGGGAGAGCCCTGTCAGCCTGGCCGGAATTCCCGGCAGTCCCGGAATTCCCGGCAGGGTCGGTAGACCCGGCAAGGTGGGCAGGAGACGCTGACAGAGCGGGAGAAGGGGCAGTGCTGCCGTGGTGACCTTCATGGGCCGACCTCCTGTCGGCACGCGCGGGGACGCCTCTGTCCCCCGTGTGCCCTCGTGGAGAGCCGTGACACCAGTGATTGGTGATGTTTGCGAGGTTTAAACCGAACGGACGCGTCGTATCGCTGGTCAGTGTCCTGTGGTGTGGGCGATACGTCGCGAGGCCCGCTGCTGTCCTGTCCCGCCCCTCGCTGCGGCTCTCCGTGCGCGTGTGGCCGCCGCGCCCTGGAGCGGTGCGGCGACGAACATGTCCCACCGTGTGATTTCCCCCTCTGTATCCACCGCGAAACTGCCGGTTGCGGGAAGCTGGAGATAACGTTCGTTCACTTCCCCGGACGGTGTGGTGAGGGGTGTCATGCCCGCCGTGCCTCCTGTGTACGGCGGCGGCGAAGTGTGCGGTACTTGTCGGTACGGATGGATGTAGTCGCTTCATGGAGGCAGTGATGGGTGTGGCAGCCGGTCCGATCCGCGTGGTGGTGGCCAAGCCGGGGCTCGACGGCCACGATCGCGGGGCCAAGGTGATCGCGCGGGCCCTGCGCGACGCCGGTATGGAGGTCATCTACACCGGGCTCCACCAGACACCCGAGCAGATCGTGGACACCGCGATCCAGGAGGACGCCGACGCCATCGGGCTGTCCATCCTCTCCGGCGCGCACAACACGCTCTTCGCCGCCGTGATCGAGTTGCTCAGAGAGCGGGACGCGGCGGACATCCTGGTCTTCGGCGGCGGGATCATCCCCGAGGCGGACATCGCCCCGCTGAAGGAGAAGGGCGTTGCGGCGATCTTCACGCCCGGTGCGACGACGGCGTCGATCGTGGAGTGGGTACGGGCCAACGTGCGGGAACCTGCGGAGGCGTAGCCACCCGGTCTGCCGACCGCGCGGCCACTGGTCACCGGCGGTGCTGCTTGCGGTCTGTGGAGGTGCAGCTACTGCGCCTGCACCTACTGCACTTACCGGTCTGCCGATGGGGTGGCCGCCGGTCTGCCGGCGCGCGCTGTGTGCGACGGCCGGTGCCGGCGCCCCGGGCGTTCGCAGGTGTACGGGCGGCAGCTCGCCGGTGCCGGTTCGCGCCGCCCCCGCCCCCGGTGCCGGTTCTTGCCCCCCCGCCCCTGGCTCCGATGCCGTGCGACCGCGCCGGGGGCCGCCTGCGCCGGTAGCTCAGTTGTCCGCCTGCAGTTCCTCGGCCATCGCCGCGCGCAACCGCAATGTCGTGACGAGGCGCTGGAACGCCTCCGCCCAGTACCCTCCCGCCCCCGGTGACGCGTCCTCCGGCTCCTCCGGTATCGCCAGCAAACCGTCGAGGCGGCCCGCCTCCGAGGGATCGAGGCAGCGTTCGGCCAGGCCCATGACGCCGCTGAAGCTCCACGGATAGCTCCCGGCGTCACGGGCGATGTCGAGCGCGTCGACCACCGCCCGTCCGAGTGGCCGAGCCCACGGCACCCCGCACATGCCGAGTAGCTGGAACGCCTCGGACAGACCGTGCGTCGCGATGAACCCGGCGACCCACTCGGCCCGTTCCCCCGCGTCCAGCGTGCCGAGCAGTTTGGCCCGCTCGGCCAGGGACACCGCGCCCGGACCCCCGGCCTCGGGCGCCGTGGGCGCGCCCAGCAGGGCTCTCGCCCAGGCGCCGTCCCGCTGCCGTACCGCGGCGCGGCACCACGCCGCGTGCAGTTCGCCCTGCCAGTCGTCCGTCACCGGAAGGGCCACGATCTGCTCGGGGGTGCGTCCGCCGAACCGTGCGGGCCAGGCCCCCAGTGGGGCGGCCTCCGCCAATTGGCCGAACCACCACGACCGTTCACCGCGCCCCGCGGGCGGTTTCGCCACGACGCCGTCCCGCTCCATGTCCGCGTCGCACTCATGGGGCGCCTCGACGGCGATCGCCGGTGGGTCCAGGGTGCGGTCGAGGGACACGCACGTCACGGCCCGCGCCGCCATCCGGGCGGCGAGCGCCGAATCCGGGAGGGCCGACAGCAGCTCCGCCGCCGTCGCCCGCACGTTCCGGCTGCGGTCGGCCAGCGCCTGCTCCAGGAACGGCTCGTCCGCCGACTCCAGACCCGTCCGCAGCGAGTCGAGGAACATCAACCGGTCCTCGGCCCGTTCCGCCGCCCAGGTCGAGGCCAGCAGCTCACGGGCGGCGTCGGGGTCGCGGGCGCGCAGGGACGTCAGCAGGGCGACCCGCTCGGCGAACAGGCCCTCCTCCCAGAGCCGCCGCACCCGCGCCGTGGTGCCGGGGCCGGGCAGCACGGTGCCTCCGCCCGGAGTCGCCCGCAGGGCGAACCGCCAGTCCGGGTTCAGCCGGGCCAGCCACAGGGCCCGGGGCCCGGCGAACGTCAACGCCGCCGGCCGCAGGTCCGTACGCCCCCGTGCCGCGTCCAGCAGGGCCGGCAGCGCTTCGGGCGGTGCCGCGAAGCCACGGGTGTTCGCCGTCGCCAGCCACTGGGGCAGCAGTTCCACGAGATCGGGCGCGCTGCCTCTGCGGCCACCCGCCGAGCCGGGGCGGTCGGTGAGCAGCATCGTGAGCCGCCGGGCGGCCGCGCCCGGCAAGGGCGGGCGGGGATCCTCGGGGGCGGGCTCCGGACGGCGGGCCGCGGGGGCCGGGCGCAGTCCGGCGCGTCGGCGAACGGTCTCCGCGGCCGCCGCGTCCAGCAGCGCCGCCGGTGCACCCGGGCCGGGTGCGCAGCCCGGGGGAGTGCGCCGCTCCGTGCCGAGCAGCGCCACGGTGACGAGTTCCTCCCAGCCACCGGGCACGGGCGCGTCAGCGTGGGCGGGCGTCCTGGTCATGGGTTTCCTTTCCGAGCCTGCCGTTGTGCCGGTCCTTTCCGACTGCCTTCCGCCGGGTGAGTCAGCACAGCGGCACCGCCGGGCCCGGTCCCGTCGGCCAGGCGGTCAGCGGGGTGAAGCCGCGGTGGCCGCACTCGCCGAAGACCTTGACGGGCGCGCCGCCCGACAGGGCGACCAGGCGCCACAGCCCCGGGCGGTTGCCGGCCGCCGGGGTGAGCGGCAGCGCCGTGTCCCCGTCGGCGTCCGCCAGCTGCCAGGAGTCGCCGTCCGGGACCGGGACGGCCCGCTCCAGGGTCACCGGCACCGACTCGAGCCACGGGTCGTCCCGGAGGGCCTCGCCGTAACGCGTCGCCGCCTGGGACGCCGTCACCCCCTTCGGGCGTATCTCCGCGGGCGCGGGCGGCGCGAACTGTTTCCCGAGGGCCACTCGCTGCTGACCGGTGCCCGGATACGCCGACACCTCGGCCTCCAGCACGAGCCCCACGGGCAGCGCCAACTCCGGAGCCCGGCCCGCGGCGCCGAAGGAGAGGAGCAGCGCGGCGCGGTCCGTCTCCGTGCCGTACAGCCAGGTGCGCCGGGTCGTCAGCCGTGCGTCCGCGGTGTCGTACTGGGCGAGGACCAGCCAGCGGTCCCGTACCGGAGGGCCGTCCGCCGACGCGGACAGGCCGACACGTGAGCGGACCGTCGCCGCCAGTCCGTCCGGCAGCCCCTCACGGCGCAGCCAGCCCTGGTCGAGGAGGTGGAGGAGAGCGCACTCCTCCAGCAGCCGGACCGGCCAGCCGGGACCGGACGACGGTATGGCCCCCAACTCCCGTACGCGTGCGGCCAGCCCCGGAGCCTGGGCGTCGACCATGCGGGCGGCGGTCTCCTCCCACAGCCCGTAGCCGGACTGCTCCGCGCCGGCCAGGCCACCGCGCAGGAGGTCCCCGAGCCGCTGCTCCAGCTCTGTCGCACCCGCGGTGATCCGCTCGGCCCGTCGCTCCGCCCGGCGCCGCGCCGCCTCCGGATCGCTCGGCCCGGCGGCGGAACCGGACGGGTCCGCCGTCCCCTTCTTCTCCTCCGTCCGCTCACGTCGCCTGGTGATCCACTGCGCCGCCCAGTCCGGCGCCTTCGCTTCCGGCGCCGGACCGTCTCCGCCCGCCCAGAGCAGCAGCAGTCCGAGCGCGTGCTTGCACGGGAACTTGCGGCTCGGGCAACTGCACTTGTAAGCCGGCCCGGACACGTCCCCGACGTCGACGACCGTCTGATACGGCTTGCTGCCGCTGCCCCTGCACAGTCCCCACACCGTCCCCTCGTCGGAACCCACCTCGGACCACGGTCCCGCCGTGCCGAGTCTGCTCCCCGCTTTCCGTGACACGGCGTCAGGCGCCAGCGCCAGCACCTGGTCCGCGGTCCAGCGCACCCCCTGCTGAGTCATGCCTTCGAAGGTAGGCCCTCCCACTGACAATCGATCAGGCATGGGCGTTCGTGCAGGTCAGAGCGATTGTCAGTGGCGTGGTGCACGGTGGATGCCAGATCGAACCGGCCGAGCTGGAGGGGGACTCAGCCCATGCCTGTGTCCGTAGGACCGACATCCGTCGACCCGAGCCAGAACGGGTCCGCGCCTGAGGCGGAGGCGTTGCGGCCGCACGCCGAGCACGCCTTCGCGTCCGAACTGGCCGCGCTGGCCGCGCAGGACGACCGAGCGCGCCCGGCCCGCTGGAAGCTGTCGCCGTGGGCCGTCGCCACGTACCTGCTCGGCGGCACCCTGCCCGACGGCACGGTGATCACGCCGAAGTACGTGGGCCCGCGCCGCATCGTCGAGGTCGCCGTCACCACGCTCGCCACCGACCGCGCCCTGCTCCTGCTCGGCGTGCCCGGCACCGCGAAGACCTGGGTGTCCGAGCACCTCGCCGCGGCGGTGAGCGGTGACTCGACCCTGTTGGTGCAGGGCACGGCCGGCACACCGGAGGAGGCGATCCGCTACGGCTGGAACTACGCGCGTCTGCTCGCCCACGGCCCCAGCCGGGAAGCCCTCGTGCCCAGCCCGGTCATGCGGGCCATGGCGGAGGGCACGACGGCCCGTGTGGAGGAACTGACCCGCATCCCGGCGGATGTACAGGACAGCCTCATCACGATCCTGTCGGAGAAGACCCTGCCGATACCGGAACTCGGCCAGGAGGTGCAGGCGGTTCGCGGCTTCAACCTGATCGCCACCGCCAACGACCGCGACCGCGGGGTCAACGACCTGTCCAGCGCCCTGCGCCGCCGTTTCAACACCGTGGTGCTGCCCCTGCCGGAGAGCGCCGAGGCCGAGGTCGACATCGTCTCGCGCCGTGTCGACCAGATCGGCCGCTCCCTGGATCTGCCGGCCGTGGCCGACGGCATCGCCGAGATCCGCAGGGTCGTCACCGTCTTCCGCGAGTTGCGCGACGGGGTGACGACCGACGGCCGAACGAAGGTGAAGTCGCCCAGCGGCACGCTGTCGACGGCGGAGGCCATCTCCGTCGTCACCAACGGCCTGGCACTGTCCGCCCACTTCGGTGACGGGGTGCTGCGGCCGGGCGACGTCGCCGCGGGCATGGTCGGCGCCGTCGTCCGAGACCCGGCGGCCGACCGCGTCGTCTGGCAGGAGTACCTGGAGACGGTCGTCCGCGAGCGCGACGGCTGGGCGGACTTCTACCGGGCCTGCCGGGAGGTGACCGCGTGAACGGCGTGCGGGTGCGTGTGCGGATGCGGTTCCGGGCCGGGGTCCAGGTGGCCGGCGCGACGGTGGCCGACGAGGACTCGACCTGGTCCCGCAGGCGAGGGGGACGGTATGACGGGCACTGACGGGGCCCTGGGTGGTCGGTCCGGCGGGCCGGGCGGGGGACCGCTGCTGCTCGGCGTACGCCACCACGGGCCGGGGTCGGCACGGGCGGTCCGGGCGGCGCTGGAGGCGGCCCGGCCGGGGGTCGTGCTGATCGAGGGGCCGCCCGAGGCCGATGCCCTGATCCCGTTGGCCGCCGACGAGGGCATGCGGCCGCCGGTCGCGCTCCTGGCCCACGCCGTGGACGAGCCCGGTCGCTCGGCCTTCTGGCCGCTGGCCGACTTCTCCCCGGAGTGGGTGGCCATCCGCTGGGCCCTGGAGCACGACGTCCCGGCCCGCTTCATCGACCTCCCGGCCGCGCACACGCTGGCGTGGCGGGCCCCGGAGCGGGAGTCGGAGCCGGGGGAATCGGGGGAACGGGGAGAGTCGGGGGAGTGGGCGGAGCCGGGGGAGCCGGGGAGGGAGGACGAGCACGGCGCCGCCTTCCCCGACGTCCGGGCGGATCCGCTCGCGGCCCTCGCCGGGGCCGCCGGTCACGACGATCCGGAGCGCTGGTGGGAGGACGTCGTCGAGCTCCGGGGCGCGGCGGAAGGGGACGCGCTCGCACCGTTCACCGCCCTGGAGGAGGCCATGTCGGCGCTGCGGGAGACGGAGGAGAGCGGCGGGCACGACCGGGACCTCGTGCGGGAGGCGTACATGCGGCTCCAGGTCCGGGCGGCGCAACGCGAGTTCGCCCAGGGTACGGCCGTGGTGTGCGGGGCGTGGCACGTGCCCGCGCTGCGGCGCAGGGTCACCGTCGCCGCCGACCGGGCGCTGCTGAAAGGGCTGCCCAAGGTCAAGGTGGACCTGACCTGGGTGCCGTGGACCCACCGCAGGCTGTCCCGGGCCGGCGGATACGGGGCGGGCATCGACTCGCCCGGTTGGTACGGGCATCTGTTCGGTGTGCCGGACCGGCCTGTCGAGCGGTGGCTGACCAAGGTGGCCGGGCTGCTGCGGGAGGAGGACCGGCTCGTCTCCTCGGCGCACGTGATCGAGGCGGTGCGGCTGGCCGAGAGCCTCGCGGTGATGCGCGGCCGTCCGCTGCCCGGGCTGAGCGAGACGACGGACGCCGTACGGGCGGTGATGTGCGAGGGCTCGGACGTGCCGCTGGCGCTCGTGCACGACCGGCTGGTGGTGGGAGACGCACTGGGTGAGGTGCCACCGGGGGCACCCGCGGTGCCCTTGCAGCGGGACCTCGACCGGATCCAGCGGCGGCTGCGGCTCAGGCCGGAGGCGCTGGAGCGGGAGCTGGAGCTGGACCTGCGCAAGGAGACCGACGCCGGGCGGAGCAGACTGCTGCACCGGCTGCGGCTGCTCGGCGTCGGATGGGGCGAGCCGGCCGCCTCGCGGGGCGGCACGGGCACGTTCCGGGAGACGTGGCGACTGCGGTGGGAGCCGGAGCTGGCGGTGCGGGTCGCCGAGGCCGGGGTGTGGGGCACGACCGTGCTCGCCGCCGCGACCGCCAGGGCCGAGGCGGACGCCGTCACCGCGCAGGGCCTCGCCGACGTCACCGCGCTCGCCGAGCGCTGTCTGCTGGCCGAACTGCCGGACACGCTGCCCACCGTGATGCGGATCCTCGCCGACCGCGCGGCGCTCGACACCGACGTCGGCCACCTCGCCCAGGCCCTGCCGGCCCTGGTCCGCTCCCTGCGCTACGGCGATGTGCGCGGCACCGACACCGGCGCGCTGGCCGAGGTGGCCGCGGGCCTCGCCGAGCGGGTCTTCGTCGGCCTGCCTCCGGCCTGCGCCGCCCTGGACGCCGACGCCGCCGAGGAGATGCGTCGGCACGTGGACGCCGTGCACGGGGCGGTGGGTCTGCTCGGTGACGCCCCCGCCCCGGGCCACGGCGACCTGCGCGCCCGCTGGCGGGCCGTGCTGCGGACCCTCTCCGCGCGGGACGCCGTGCCCGGCGTCATCCGGGGGCGCGCCGTACGGCTCCTGCTGGACGAAGGGAAGCTGGCACCGGACGAGGCGGCGCGTCTCATGGGTCTGGTGCTGTCCCCGGGGACGCCACCGTCGGACGCGGCGGCCTGGATCGAGGGCTTCGTCGGCGGCGGCTCCGGCGGCGGCATGCTGCTCCTCCACGACGAGCGGCTGCTCGCCCTGGTGGACGGCTGGCTGACCGGCGTACCGGCGGAGGCGTTCACGGACGTACTGCCGCTGCTGCGGCGCACCTTCTCGGCGTATGAGCCGGGAGTGCGCCGCAGCCTCGGCGAGCTGGTCCGGCGCGGACCGGAGCGGCGGTCGAGCGTGACGACGGCCGGTTCCGGCATACCCGGTTTCGCGCCCGGGCTCGACACCGGGCGCGCCGACGCGGTGCTGCCGGTGGTCCGGCTGCTGCTGGGCCTGGACACGGCGGACGCGGCGGACGCGGCGAGCCCGGTGGACGCGCGTACCCGAAGCGTCGGACGACCCGGCACGAGCCGACGGCCGGACGCCGACGACAACGACCTCGTGGAGGTGCACGCATGACGGCCGAGCCGGTGGATGTCGACACAGCGCGGGAACGGCTGCGGCGGTGGCGGCTCGTGCTCGGAGGTGACCCGGCCGACGGCACCGGTTGCACGCTCTCCGGGCAGGACGCCGCCATGGACGGGACGCTCACCGCGCTCTACGGAAAGGGGGACAGACCGCGGGCGGGACGGGACCGTTCGGCCGGGCTCGGTGCCTCCGCGCCGGCCGTGGCGCGCTGGCTGGGCGACATACGGACCTACTTCCCCTCCTCCGTCGTGCAGGTCATGCAGCGGGACGCCATCGACCGGCTCGGTCTCGCCGCCCTCCTGCTGGAGCCGGAGATGCTCGAGGCCGTGGAGGCCGACGTGCACCTCGTCGGCACGCTGCTGTCCCTCAACAAGGCGATGCCGGAGACGACGAAGGAGACGGCGCGGGCCGTCGTGCGCAAGGTCGTCGAGGACCTGGAGAAGCGGCTCGCCAACCGCACCCGGGCCACCCTCACCGGAGCCCTCGACCGCAGCGCCCGGGTCAACCGGCCCCGACACCACGACATCGACTGGAACCGCACGATCGCGGCCAACCTGAAGCACTACCTGCCCGAGCACCGGACGATCGTGCCGGAGCGGCTCATCGGGTACGGGCGGGCGTCCCAGTCCGTGAAGAAGGAGGTCATCCTCTGCATCGACCAGTCGGGGTCGATGGCGGCGTCCGTCGTGTACGCCTCCGTGTTCGGCGCGGTACTGGCGTCCATGAGGGCGATCACCACCCGGCTCGTCGTCTTCGACACGGCGGTCGTCGACCTCACCGACCAGCTCGCCGACCCGGTCGACGTGCTCTTCGGCACCCGGCTGGGCGGCGGTACGGACATCAACCGGGCGCTGGCGTACTGCCAGTCGCAGATCACCCGGCCCGCCGAAACGGTGGTCGTGCTGATCAGCGACCTGTACGAGGGGGGCATACGGAACGAGATGCTCAAGCGGGTGGCGTCGATGAAGGCGGCCGGGGTGCAGTTCGTGGCGCTGCTCGCCCTGTCCGACGAGGGGGCGCCCGCGTACGACCGGGAGCACGCGGCGGCGCTCGCCGCGCTGGACGCGCCGGCCTTCGCCTGCACGCCCGATCTGTTCCCGGAGGTGATGGCGGCGGCGATCGAGAAGCGGCCGCTGCCGATACCGGATGCCGGGTGACGGCTTGCCGGCCCGAGGCGGTCTGCTTCCTGCCGGTGACACAGACATGGCTGTCCATCGGTAACAGAGGGCTTGCGCAACATCCGGGGCCTCGTGCGTGGATCGCGCGTCGTATCGATGCGCTGCTCGATGGCCGCGTCGCCCGGTGTGTCGTCCGTGACGCGTGCTGTGCACGACGGCCGGGCGGCGTGCGGCTGGTCCAGGACAGGCACGCCGCCACTCCCGGCCCTCATCCCCGGCCCTCACCCCCGCCCCCGGCCCTCACCCCGCCCCCGGCACCAGCGCTGCGCAGCCGCCCTGCTCAGCCCTCACACCCGGCACGCCGTGCCAGTGAGCGCGGCATCATGTGACAGGCATCACCGCTCAGGTGTGACCCACGATTTAGAGACCCTCCGCAAGCGGCGATAACCTGCGAGACGGACATGCCGCGCGCTCGGACACCGTGTGCGCCCCCCTTGTGACTCACAGCGGACGTCACGTTGCCCTTCGCGGCACGCCCACGCATCCAACGAACCGCGAGATCACTGATAGGGACGGAAGCGCGTGGACCTGTTCGAGTACCAGGCGAGGGACCTCTTCGCCAAGCACGATGTACCGGTGCTGGCCGGTGAAGTCATCGACACGCCTGAGGCGGCGCGCGAGATCACCGAGCGTCTGGGCGGCAAGTCCGTCGTCAAGGCGCAGGTGAAGGTCGGTGGTCGCGGTAAGGCCGGCGGCGTGAAGCTGGCCGCCTCCGCGGACGAGGCCGTCGCCCGGGCGACGGACATCCTCGGCATGGACATCAAGGGCCACACGGTCCACAAGGTGATGATCGCCGAGACCGCCCCGGAGATCGTCGAGGAGTACTACGTCTCCTTCCTCCTCGACCGTGCCAACCGCACCTTCCTCTCCATCGCCTCCGTCGAGGGCGGCATGGAGATCGAGGAGGTGGCGGCCACCCGTCCGGAGGCCGTCGCCAAGACCCCGATCGACGCGATCGACGGCGTCACGCCGGAGAAGGCCCGCGAGATCGTCGAGGCCGCGAAGTTCCCGGCCGAGGTCGCCGACAAGGTCGCCGACATCCTGGTCAAGCTGTGGGACACCTTCATCAAGGAGGACGCCCTCCTGGTCGAGGTCAACCCGCTGGCCAAGGTCGTCTCCGGCGACGTCATCGCCCTCGACGGCAAGGTGTCGCTGGACGACAACGCCGAGTTCCGTCACCCCGACTTCGAGGCTCTCCACGACAAGGCCGCGGCCAACCCGCTCGAGGCCGCCGCCAAGGAGAAGAACCTCAACTACGTCAAGCTCGACGGTGAGGTCGGCATCATCGGCAACGGCGCGGGTCTCGTCATGAGCACCCTGGACGTCGTCGCGTACGCCGGCGAGAAGCACGGCAACGTCAAGCCCGCCAACTTCCTGGACATCGGTGGCGGTGCCTCCGCCCAGGTGATGGCGAACGGCCTGGAGATCATCCTCGGCGACCCGGACGTCCGCTCCGTGTTCGTCAACGTCTTCGGCGGCATCACCGCCTGCGACGAGGTCGCCAACGGCATCGTCCAGGCGCTGAAGCTCCTGGAGGACCGCGGCGAGAAGGTCGAGAAGCCGCTCGTCGTCCGCCTCGACGGCAACAACGCCGAGCTGGGCCGCAAGATCCTCACCGACGCCAACCACCCGCTGGTCCAGCGCGTCGACACCATGGACGGCGCGGCCGACAAGGCCGCCGAGCTGGCCCACGCCGCCAAGTAAGCACTCAGGACGAGGACACCAACACACCATGGCTATCTGGCTCAACAAGGACAGCAAGGTCATCGTCCAGGGCATGACCGGCGCCACCGGCATGAAGCACACCAAGCTCATGCTCGGCGACGGCACCAACGTCGTGGGCGGCGTCAACCCGCGCAAGGCGGGTCAGTCCGTGGACTTCGACGGCAACGAGGTACCGGTCTTCGGCACCGTCAAGGAGGCCATCGAGAAGACCGGCGCCAACGTCTCCGTCATCTTCGTGCCGGAGAAGTTCACCAAGGACGCCGTCGTCGAGGCCATCGACGCCGAGATCCCGCTGGCCGTCGTGATCACCGAGGGCATCGCCGTGCACGACTCGGCCGCCTTCTGGTCGTACGCCGGCAAGAAGGGCAACAAGACCCGCATCATCGGCCCGAACTGCCCCGGCATCATCACGCCGGGCCAGTCCAACGTCGGCATCATCCCGGGCGACATCACCAAGCCGGGCCGCATCGGTCTGGTCTCGAAGTCCGGCACGCTGACGTACCAGATGATGTACGAGCTGCGTGACATCGGCTTCTCGACCGCCGTCGGCATCGGTGGCGACCCGATCATCGGCACCACGCACATCGACGCGCTCGCCGCGTTCGAGGCCGACCCCGAGACCGACCTGATCGTCATGATCGGCGAGATCGGCGGCGACGCCGAGGAGCGTGCGGCGGAGTACATCTCGAAGAACGTGACCAAGCCGGTCGTGGGCTACGTCGCGGGCTTCACCGCGCCCGAGGGCAAGACCATGGGCCACGCCGGTGCCATCGTCTCCGGTTCGTCCGGCACCGCCCAGGCGAAGAAGGAGGCCCTGGAGGCCGCCGGCGTCAAGGTCGGCAAGACGCCGACCGAGACGGCGAAGCTCGCCCGCGCCATCCTGGGCAGCTGAGCACGGTCGGCTGAGCGCCTTTGCCACGCCGAGTGGGCCCGCCCCCTGACCGGGGACGGGCCCACTCGGCGTCCTGGCCTTCGCGGCCCTTAGCCGTGCTTCGCGGCCTTTTGGCCCTTTGTGGCCCTTCGTGGCCCTTCGTGGCCCGCCGGGGTCACGGGGAGTGCCGCCCGTCATTCGGGTCTCGGTGTCAGCCGCTCAGGGCCGTTCTGCAACTGGTCCCGCAGCTTCTGCCGCAGCTTCAGCTGCTCGTGCGACAACGCCCCCGGCGCGACCCGGGGCGGCACCCCGCGCACCGTCTCACCCGGCGGCACGGGCGGTTCGTAGTAGGTGGGCGCGGTGCGCAGGGCCAGGGCCGTCGTCCCGATGAAGGCGACCGTGAACGCGATCGCGGCCCGGGTCAGGAACCGTGTCCGGCGTTCGCTGCACGCCCGCACCGTCGGCGGCTCGGCCGCCCGCAGACGCTCGGCCGACGCCAGCTCCGCCAGCCGCCGGTGCAGCACCTGTGGGTCGGCCAGCTCGGGCAGTCGACCGGCGACGGCCTCGCGGGCGCGCAGGAGCCGGTTCGCCGCCGCCGGTGTGCTCGCCTCCGTCTCCGCGGCCGTCTCGGGCAGGTCCAGGCCCACACCGTCGTACAGCAGGAGGGTGCGGCGGTGCGGTGGCGGGAGCCGGAGCAGGGCTTCCAGCAGGGTGCGGTGGGAGGGATCGGCGGGCGGCGGCTCCGGGTGCCGGTGGCGCAGGCGGAACCGTTGCCAGGGCGAGAGCGCGTACTCGTACGCCGTCGCCCGCACCCAGCCCACCGGGTCGCGGTCACGGGCTACCTCGGGCCAGCGCTCCCAGGCGCGCTGGAAGGCCCGCTCCACCGACGCGCGCGCCGACTCGCGACGGCCGGTCAGCAGATAGGTCTGCCGTACGAGGGCGGGCGCACCGAACGCGTACAGCGCGTCGAAGGCCTGAGCGGGCGTCAACGCGTCCGGTCCGCGTGCCGTCCCCCGCCCCGGCAGTACGAGGCTGTCGGCGACCACGTCCGAGACGCCGACCGGTCGGGTGCCAACGGCCACGACGACGGGCACCGGCGCCGGTTCGCGTCGCGGCTCCGCCTCCGCCGTTGTCTCCGCCTCCGCCTCCGCCGTTGTCTCCGCCTCCGCCTCCGCCGTTGTCTCCGCCTCCGGCTCCTCCGCCCGCCGCGCGGTCGCCTCCTCGGCCAGGGTGTGCAGCAGCTCGGCGTACGCCTCCCCTTCCCGGCCGCGCGGAGTCGTGCGGCCGCTCTCCCACGCATGGACCGTCTCCGGGGCGACACCCATCCGCGCCGCGAGCTGAGCGGGCGTCAACGCCGCGGTCTCGCGCAGGTGTCGGCGTGCCTCGGGAGGAGGGAGCAGGGGCGCGGGGCGCCGCGTCACCGGGCGCCCCTGGGTACGAAAAGGTACATAAGAATATATTGGGCGACACAACGGTGCTTCGCCTGTTACGACGGTAGAGCGCGTGTCGTTGGCAGCATGGCGGGCGTGATGCTGACGACCGCCCGCCGAGCTCCGTTGTCCCTGCTGCGCGCCCGGTGGCGCGACCGGTCACCAGGGCTGTCGGCCGGCCTCCTGGGCGGCGCGGTCGCGGCGGGACTGGGACTCGCCTCGTGCGCCCTGCTCGTGACGGTGCTGTGGATCAGTTCGCCGTACCCCGACAACGGGCCTGGCGGCGCGCTGCACGTCGCCGCGGCGCTGTGGGTACTGGCGCACGGGGTCGAACTGGTCCGTGCCGACACGCTCTCCGGGGTCCCCGCGCCCATGGGCGTCACCCCGCTGCTGCTGCTCCTGCTGCCGGTGTGGTTGCTGCACCGCGCGGCCCGGGAGGCCACGGACCCGGGGGACGGTGTCGGCGTGGCCGTGGGAGCGGGCCCGCGGGCGGGCGCCGGGACGCGCCTGGGCGGGGGCGGGGACCGCGACGCCGGACCTCCGCCCGTCTCGGCGCGCAACGCCTGGGCCGGGGTCGTCGTCGGCTACCTCTCCGTCGCCGCGCCCGTCGTGCTGTACGCGGCGGGCGGCACGCTGCGGCCCTCCTGGTGGTGGGTGGTGATGTGCCTGCCGCTGGTCACCATGGCCGCGGCGGGGACGGGCGTGTGGACGGCGTTCGCCCGGCCGGGCGGTCCGGTGGGACGGGCGCTGCGCGTGCTGCCCCGCACGGTGCGGGACCTGGTCGTGGAGCCGGACGCGCGCCTGGGCGCCGCGACGCGCGCCGCGGGCGCCGGTGCGGCGGTGCTCGTGGGCGGCGGGGGGCTGCTGCTCGCGGTGTCGCTGGTGTGGCACGGAGCCGCCGCCCGGGAGGCGTTCGTGCTACTGGCCGACGGATGGCCGGGCCGGTTCGCCGTGCTGCTGCTCTGCCTGGCGCTGGTGCCGAACGCGGCGGTGTGGGCGGTGGCATACGCCCTCGGCCCCGGCTTCATGGTCGGCACCGGGCACGTCGTGGACCCCCTCACCTCCGACCCCGCCCCGCTGCTGCCGCCGTTCCCATTGCTGGCGGCGGTGCCGGACGCGGGCCAGGGCACACCGCTGCACTGGATGGCCGGGGTGGTGCCGGTGGCGGCGGGGGTGGTGACGGGGTGGTTCACGGCGCGGGCGGCCACGGCGGGCGCGGCAGTACCGGCGGGTGTGGCGGCCACGGCGGGTGCGTGCTCGGATGCGGTTCCGGCGGGTGGCGAGGCCGCCGAGGCGTGGTCGTGGCGGCGGACCGTTGCCGCCGCCGTCGTGGCCGCCGGCCTGTGCGGGGTCCTCGTCGCCCTGCTGGCCGCGTTGGCGGGCGGACCCCTCGGGGGCGCCGCGCTGGCCCGGTTCGGGCCGGTGTGGTGGCAGGCCGGTGGCGCGACGCTGGTGTGGACCGGGCTGGTGGCGGTGCCGGTGGCGGTGGGGGCGCGGGCGTGGCGGGGCCGGGGGATCACCGCGCAGGTCCCGGCGGTGCAGGAGGGGGAGGAGGGCGCCGGTGTGCGTCGGTGGGCGAGGGCGCCGTTGCCCTCGGCGGGGCGCTGGCGGGGACGGGATGGTGGTGCGGGGGCGGGCGTGGTGGTGGGGGATCCGCAGGGGGATGAGGATGCCGTGCCGTTCGGGCTGTACGACGAGGACGGTGACGGCGATGGCGGTGCGCCGCGCGATCTTCCGCCGGCCGACTCCCCTGCGGGGCCGCTCCGCGGGTCCTGAGTGGTGGGGCGGCCCCGCAGGGGAGTCGGCGACCGCCCAGGGGCCCTTTTTCGCCCCCGCCGCCCCTTCCCTTCCCGTCCCCGGGGGCCGCGCCCCAGCGCCTCCGGACCCGTCCCCATGCCGGGCGGGCCGCCATGCCCGGACCCGGACCGGCGTCAGAAAACCTCAGCCCGGCTCAGCCGTCAGTCCGCCTCAGCCCCTCAGTCCTCCTCAGCCCTCAGTCCGCCTCAGCCCTCGGTTCCCAGCAGGTCGCGCAGTTGTTCCGGCAGAAGGCGGTCGCAGGACTGTTTCGCCTCGTTGGTCAGGGCGTCCTTCTGGCACGTGTAGTAGTCGTTGTAGACCAGCTGGGCGCCGAAGGAGGCGGCGACCAGGACGATGGCCAGGGAGGACGTGACCAGGCCGCTGATCGCGGCGGTGCGCTGCGGGCGGCCGGTCTGTGCGGCCGGCGGAGCCGGGGTGTCCGGGTCGGTGGCGGCGCGTGGCTTGGCGCGCAGCGCGCTGATGCCCCAGTACAGGGCCAGGGCGCCGAGCAGCAGGGCCACGTACGGCCAGGTGAAGAGCGCGAAGAAGAGGGCCCACATGCCGCTCAGCAGGGCATACCGGGCGCGCCGCTGGGCGGGGTCCGTCGGGTCCCAGCGCGGGCCCCCGCCGCCGCCCGGGCCCTCGGGACCGGAGCCGCCGGGTCGCTCGCCGAAGTTGCCCGGGGAACGGCCGGGCTGCCGGTCGCTCCACTGGCCGCCCCACGGAGAGCGCCCGCCACCACCCTGTGAGCCCTGGGAGTCGTCGCCCGACGGGTGCCGCGGCTGCCAGGGGCGGTCCGGCGTGCCCTCGGCGGGCGGCGCGAACGGGTTGTCCTCCTGGGGTGCGCCGCCCTGCTCGCCGCCGTTCTTCCGGTCCGAGGCGGCGTCGGGCGGCGAGGAGGGACGTTCCCGCAGCAACACGGCGCTGCGCCCCCCTGGCTGCACCGACTGCTGGGGGAGCGTGAGCAGTCGCAGGTTGCGGTCCGGCATCAAGTGAGCGTCTTCCCCTTGGCGATAACGAACTGGCGACAACGGAATGGAGAGTACGAACTGGGCGACACGTCTGGTGAACGCGTGGGGCGCAGGTCGCGTTCCCGGTCCGGTCCACGCAGACGCTACCTTCCGGCCGCGCCCCCGTCCCGAGGGGGCCGTCCGGTGTGCCGGTATCGTTGCTGACGGTCGGCCGCTTCGTAGACTTCCCCGTATCCCGGGGCGCGAAGCATTCGTAGGACCGTACAAACCCGCGAATGCGCGAGTCGACCGCAGACCCGCTCCCCCGAGAAAGGCCCCCATCGTGGCCGCCAAGCCCGTGGCCCAGCGAGCCAAGCGCCTCGTCGTGCTGGTCTCCGGATCCGGCACCAATCTGCAGGCGCTCCTCGACGAGATCGCCGCCACCGGCGTCGAGGCCTACGGAGCCGAGATCGTCGCCGTCGGCGCCGACCGCGAGGGCGTCGAGGGGCTCGCGCGTGCCGAGCGCGCCGGACTGCCGACCTTCGTACGAAAGGTCAAGGACTACGGGACCCGTGAGGAGTGGGACGCGGCGCTCGCCGAGGCCGTCGCTGCCCACGAGCCCGACCTCGTCGTCTCGGCCGGGTTCATGAAGATCGTGGGCAAGGAGTTCCTGGCCCGCTTCGGGGGGCGGTTCGTCAACACCCACCCCGCCCTCCTCCCCAGCTTCCCGGGAGCCCACGGCGTGCGGGACGCGCTCGCGTACGGCGCCAGGGTCACGGGCTGCACCGTCCACTTCGTCGACGACGGCGTCGACACCGGGCCGATCATCGCGCAGGGCGTGGTGGAGGTCCGGGACGAGGACGACGAGAGCGCTCTGCACGAGCGCATCAAGGAAGTCGAGCGAAGGCTGCTCGTCGATGTCGTGGGGCGGCTCGCCCGCAACGGCTATCGCATTGAGGGACGAAAGGTAGTTATCCAGTGACCGCCGAGAGCAACAAGCGGGCCATCCGTCGCGCGCTCGTCAGCGTCTATGACAAGTCCGGGCTCGAGGAGCTCGCCCGCGGGCTCCACGAGGCGGGCGTCGAACTCGTCTCCACCGGGTCCACGGCCGGCCGCATCTCCGCCGCCGGTGTCCCCGTCACCAAGGTCGAGGAGCTCACCGGCTTCCCCGAGTGCCTGGACGGCCGCGTCAAGACCCTGCACCCGAAGGTGCACGCCGGCATCCTCGCCGACCTGCGTCTGGACAGCCACCGGCAGCAGCTCGGCGAGCTGGGCGTCGAGCCCTTCGACCTGGTCGTGGTCAACCTCTACCCGTTCCGCGAGACCGTCGCCTCGGGCGCCACCCACGACGAGTGCGTCGAGCAGATCGACATCGGCGGCCCGTCCATGGTGCGCGCCGCCGCCAAGAACCACCCGTCCGTCGCCGTGGTCACCAGCCCGGCCCGGTACGCCGACGTCCTGTCGGCCGTGAAGGACGGCGGCTTCGACCTGGCCGCCCGCAAGCGCCTGGCCGCCGAGGCCTTCCAGCACACGGCCGCGTACGACGTCGCCGTCGCCTCCTGGTTCGCCTCCGAGTACGCGCCGGTCGACGAGTCGCGGTTCCCGGACTTCCTCGGCGCCACGTACGACCGCGCGCACACCCTGCGCTACGGCGAGAACCCGCACCAGCCCGCCGCCCTCTACACCTCCCACGCCGGTGGCCTGGCCGAGGCCGAGCAGCTGCACGGCAAGGAGATGTCGTACAACAACTACACGGACACGGACGCCGCCCGCCGTGCGGCGTACGACCACGCCGAGCCCTGCGTCGCGATCATCAAGCACGCCAACCCGTGCGGCATCGCGGTCGGCGCGGACGTCGCCGAGGCGCACCGCAAGGCGCACGCCTGTGACCCGCTGTCCGCGTTCGGCGGTGTGATCGCCGTGAACCGCCCGGTGAGCAAGGAGATGGCCGAGCAGGTCGCCGAGATCTTCACCGAGGTCATCGTCGCGCCGGAGTACGAGGAGGGCGCCCTCGAAGCCCTCACCAAGAAGAAGAACATCCGCGTCCTGCGCGCCCCCGAGGCCCCCGCCGCCCCGGTCGAGGTCAAGCCCATCGACGGCGGCGCCCTCCTCCAGGTCACCGACCGCCTCCAGGCCGAGGGCGACGACCCGGCCACCTGGACGCTCGCGACCGGCGAGGCCCTGTCCGAGGCGGAGCTGGCCGAGCTGGCCTTCGCCTGGAAGGCCTGCCGCGCCGTGAAGTCCAACGCGATCCTCCTCGCCAAGGGCGGCGCCTCGGTCGGCGTCGGCATGGGTCAGGTCAACCGGGTCGACTCCGCGAAGCTCGCGGTGGAGCGTGCGGGCTCCGAGCGCGCGCAGGGGGCGTACGCCGCCTCCGACGCCTTCTTCCCCTTCCCGGACGGCCTGGAGATCCTCACCGCGGCGGGCGTGAAGGCCGTGGTCCAGCCTGGCGGCTCGGTCCGTGACGAGCTGGTGGTCGAGGCGGCGCAGAAGGCCGGCGTGACGATGTACTTCACGGGAACGCGGCACTTCTTCCACTGATCACGGATCACTGATCACGGATCACGGATCACAGTGTGGAGCACCGAGCACGGTGTGCAGCACCGGGCATCGAGCACCGTTCACCGCGCGTGAGCTGTCGGCGGTGGCCTCCGGCCCTCCCCCCCGGTGGGGCCGGAGGCCACCGCCGTCAGGCGGGTTCAGGTCAGCAGGGGCGCAGGGACCAGATCGGGTCCCAGGTGGCCGTGCCGGCCTGGTAGGCGGTGGACGTCCAGCGGACGCTGCCGTCCTGGTTGAAGAACTTGGCCACTGTGCCCGGCGTCTGGTTGTTGGTGAACGGGCCGTCACCGGTCCAGTTGTTGACAGTCCACGTCTGGCACTTGTAGAAGTCGAACTTGGTGCCCTTGACGACCATGCACAGGTGGCCGTATCCGCAGTCGAGGTCCTTGAGGGCGGCCTTGCCCTTGGGCGCGTTGGTGAGCGTCAGGCCGTCGTACCGGACCGCGTCGGCGGAGACGTGCAGGGGCTTCGGGTGGCCGGCCAGGACCTCGGCGGCCGTCTGCTGGAGGCTGGTCACCCGGGTGCCGGCCGGGTCGGCGGCGGATGCCGCGACCGAGGTGCCGACCGAGGTGCCGGCGATCAGGGCGGTGGCCGCGGCGAGCAGCGCGGCGGGCTTCTTCACGTTCACAGGTTTCCCCCATGTGACGAAGGTGGTCGTACCGCCGAAGCGGAGTGGTACCACCGTGCCAAGTGCGGTGCGCCGCCGGTACCTCGGAAGTCTCAGGGTCACTTCCGGCCCGGTGGCGTGTACTCCTTGAGGTAGTGGGCGACACGGGCGCAGTAGTCGCGGTACTTCGGGGGGACTCCGTTCGCGCCGTTCACTTTCCGGAACGACGTCCGGTACGCGGCGGCGATCAGCACCCGCTTGTCCCCGGGCAGGCCGGGTTTCAGGTTGGGCGCGATGAAGCACAGGTAGCGCCCCATGGCCGGGATGGACACGGCGGCGGGGAACGGCGGCTCGGGGATCGTGGCCGCGGGCTGTCCGTCGGGCCGGATCCACCAGCGCAGCACGCGCGGGGTCCAGCGGGCGATGCCGAACTCGTCCTTGGCCGGGTCGGACAGGTTGGGATCGAAGTCGCTCTCCGCCTTCAGCATGGCCGCGACCAGGGCGGGTGTCACGTCCGGGTGGGGGCAGTCGTGCGCGGCGTCGACGATCAGCGGCCGGTAGGAGGGGGGAACGCCCTGGTCGGTACGGAGTTCGGGGGCGCCGTAGGTGGCGGGGGCGACGACTTTCGGCAGTGTCGCGCCGGCTTCGGTGCGGGGCGGGTCGTGCGCCAGGGCGCCGATGCCGTAGCCGAGAGCCGCGACGGCGGTCGTGGCGAGCACGCCGCTCATGAGGAGCCGGGTGCGGCGGACGTGCCGCCCTCTCCGCCCGCGCAGCCGCAGGACGCGGGGCGGCCGGGCGGTGCCGGCCGCGGTCACCACCCGCCGCAGCAGGGCCTCGGTACCGATCCGGTCGGCGTGCGTACGGGTCAGGCAGTCCTGGAGGATCTCCCGCCAGGAGGACGGGAGTTCGGGGGACAGGCACAGCCCGTCCGCGCCGCGGGCGAAGGCGACGGCCGCGTCCCGGCGGGCCGTCGGGGTGCCGCCGGGCAGCGGGAAGGAACCGGTGAGCGCCACGTGCGCGAGCACACCGAAGGCCCAGACGTCGGCGGACGGGCGGATGCGGCGGCCCCGTTCGCCGATCTCGGACCACAGCAGCTCGGGCGGGGTGTAGTCGGGGGTGGAGAAGGCGGGGGAGTAGGCGTGGGTGCCCTCGAGTTCGGCGGCCATGTTGAAGTCGGCCAGGCGCGCCGAACCGTCCCGCATCAGCAGCACGTTGGCCGGTTTCAGGTCACCGTGGACCCAGCCGGCCCGGTGCAGTTGGGCCAGGCCCTCGCAGATCTGCGCGAGCAGCGCGGGTCCGGCGGCGGGCCGGGGTTCGACGGCGAGCAGCGCGGCCAGTGAGCCCTCGGCCTTTTCCAGGACGAGGACGGTGGCGCCGTCCAGCGCGGGGCGGTCCGGGTCGTCGACGATGAGGGTCTCGTACATCCGGATCAGCCGGGGCCGGCGGAGCCGTCGGTGCAACGTCACCTCCCGCTCGACGAGTTCACGCAGGTGCGCCAACCGGCGCGGCGTTCCGGTGCCGGTGGGCAGGAACTTCAGGGCGGCCGTGTCCGGCAGGACGCCGACGCCGGTGCGCCGTGCCTCGTAGACGCTGCCGAAGGCGCCCGTGGCGATGGGCCGCCGCACCTCCCAGACGCCGACCCGGTAGCCGCGGGGCACCGGCACGGCGTACGGCTCGGTCACCGGTCCGCCCGGTCCGGGCCGCCCGGCACACCGGCCCGGCCCGCCCGCTCCGGCGGCGCGGCCAGCACCACCAGGTCGTCCTCCCGTACCAGGTCGAAGCGGAGGGCCAGGGAGACCAGCGACTCCTTCTTGCCGTTGAGCCTGGGGCCCGTCACGGCGGTGTCCGGGCCGGGTTTGAGCCGCAGCTTCACGGCCAGGTAGTCGATGTTCCACTGCACCGACGTGCGGGACGCGGCGGCCCAGCTGGGGCGCAGCCGCTCGACGACCTGGTCCACGGTGGGCAGCGGGGCGTGCGGATCACCGCGCAGCCGGGGCTCGCACAGGGCGGCCAGCACCGCGAAGTAGCGCTTGCCGCGGTCCACGGAGAAGGCGGGCGCGGTGGGTTCGCCGTCCGCCCCGTCCGCACCGGCCAGGTAGTCGTGGCGGGGCGCCCACACCTCGATGGGCAGCAGGTCACCGGCCGCGGGCAGCACGATCCTGGAGAACTCGAAGGGCACGGGCGCGTCCAGCCGGCCCGGCGCCACCTTGATGTGCTCGCCCGCGCCCTCCGGGTTCTCCACGACGTAGGTCTGGCGGGCGGAGAGGTTGCTCAGTATCCAGAAGGCGCCGTACGCGGTGATCACACCGGCCCGGCGGGAGACCCCGTCGTGCCCGATCACCAGATCGTTGCCCGGCGCGGAGCGCCCGAAGACGAGCCGTTCGCC
This sequence comes from Streptomyces lancefieldiae, assembly GCF_031845825.1. Lineage (NCBI taxonomy): Bacteria > Bacillati > Actinomycetota > Actinomycetes > Kitasatosporales > Streptomycetaceae > Streptomyces > Streptomyces lancefieldiae. The sequence continues at coordinate 192,621 of NZ_JAVRFH010000006.1, forward strand.
GGGGCCGAGCCGGAGCTGGGCGGGTGTACCGGCGCGGTCACCGGCGCTCTCGCGCTGGTCCTCCGGGGTCGGCGGAGGTACCACGATGATGCTGTACAAGGTGTGTCTCCCCGTGCCTGACGGCTACCCGAGCCAGCCTAGGGCGACGCACCAGGGCCGTGTCTGCCCTCGTTCGGGTGAGACACGGCCCTGTGACGTGAATTGGCGAGAAAGCGCTCCGAGCGCCTCAGTATCGCGGGCGCTTGAACCAGGCGGAGCCCTTGGAGTTGCCGACGAACACGGCGATCAGGATGCCGAACACCAGGTGGACGATGCCGAACACGGTGAACGGGTAGAGGGCGAGGATCGCGGTGAGGATGCCGAACACCAGGGCGGTGACGCGCAGGCCGTTGCCACCGGAGTTGAACTTCGCGGCCAGCACCGCCGCCCAGACGCCCCAGACGAGCGCGAGGACCATGAGGCCCCACAGCACGCCGGTCGAATAGTCGGCCAGTTCCTCGAACGCGGCGTCGTCCTTGGCCTTGTCGACGGCGACGGCCGAGATGGCGAACAGGGCCGTGCCGATGACCTGGAAGCCGAGGATCACCCAGAGCAGGACGCGGGCGGTGTTGACGGTGCCCGGCATCGTGGTGGGCGCGGCGCCGTACGGCTGCTGGACGGGCGGCGCCTGGGGGTAGCCGTACCCCGGGTGGCCCTGCGGCTGCTGGTAGCCGTAGCCGGGCTGCCCCTGGGGCGGCTGCTGGCCCTGCGGCGCACCGTAGGGATTGTTCGGGTCGCCGAAACTCATGGCGGACTTCCTCCGTCGCTGTCAAGTGCGGGGACGACGCGCGGCACGACTCGGAGGAAGCTGTTCGAAGCGGTTCGTCCCCCCGGTACTGCCCCGCGGCACTGTGCAGCCCAATCGTTCTTGACCGGTCTCTTACTTGTCCACCCTGGCCGCGAGGTGTTGTGCAAGTGCAACATCGCTTGATCACGGGGTGCCCGGATGGTGGCCGGATTGGAACAGGGGGCCGGTCATCCGCGAGGATGGGGGTATGACCGCCCAGATTCTCGATGGCAAGGCCACCGCAGCCGCGATCAAGTCCGAACTGGCCGCCCGTGTGGCGGCGCTGAAGGAGAAGGGCGTCACGCCCGGCCTCGGCACCGTCCTCGTCGGCGACGACCCCGGCAGTCAGAAGTACGTCGCCGGCAAGCACCGCGACTGCGCCCAGGTCGGCATCGCCTCCATCCAGCGCGAACTGCCGGCCACGGCGACCCAGGAGGAGATCGAGGCGGTCGTCCGCGAGTTGAACGAGGACCCGGCCTGCACCGGCTACATCGTCCAGCTGCCGCTGCCCAAGGGCATCGACGAGAACCGCATCCTGGAACTGATGGACCCGGACAAGGACGCGGACGGCCTGCACCCGATGAACCTCGGCCGCCTCGTCCTGAACGAGCCGGCGCCGCTGCCCTGCACCCCCAACGGCATCCTGACCCTGCTGCGCCGCTACGGCGTGGAGATCAAGGGCGCCGAGGTCGTCGTCGTCGGCCGCGGTGTCACCATCGGCCGCCCGATGCCGCTGCTGCTCACCCGGCGCAGCGAGAACGCCACCGTGACCCAGTGCCACACCGGCACCCGTGACCTGTCCGCCCACCTCAAGCGCGCGGACATCATCGTCGCCGCGGCGGGCTCCCCGCACCTGGTGCGTCCCGAGGACGTCAAGCCCGGCGCGGCCGTCCTCGACGTCGGCGTCTCGCGCAACGCCGAGGGCAAGATCATGGGGGACGTCCACCCGGACGTGGCCGAGGTGGCGGCCTGGATCTCCCCGAACCCCGGCGGTGTCGGCCCCATGACCCGGGCCCAGCTGCTCGTCAACGTGGTCGAGGCGGCGGAGCGCAGTGCCGGCTGAGGGGACCGAGGGTTCTGAGGGAGCTGAGCCTGATGTGAGGCCTGAGGGTTCCGACGGGAACCGGGTGCCTGCGGGCGTTCGGGGATCCAAGGGGGCCGAGGGGGCCGAGCAGGCTGAGGGCGCCCGGCGGGCCGAGCGGGCCGAGGGCGCCCGGGCGACCCAAGGGGCGCAGGGCGCCGAGGAGGGCGCCGGGCACCCCGAGGACGTCACCGTCCGGGACCCCGTCAGCGCGCCCGACGCCGAGGGCGGACCGCGGCGTGTCACCCGCCGGTTCCCGCTCTTCACCCGCGACACCGCGCGCCCCGAGGGCAGTGGCCGGGCCGCGCCCGGCGACGCACCGGCGCCCGCGCGGCAGTGGCCGGTGCTCACCGTGGTGTTCCTGGTCGGGTTCGGCCTGCTGCTGACCGCGCTGGACGTGTTCCGCTGGGGGACGCTGCTGGTCGGCGCCGCCCTGCTGGTGGGAGCCGCCCTGCGCTGGGTACTGCCCGACGTCGGCATGCTCGCCGTGCGCTCGCGCTTCACGGACATCACCACCTACGGCGTCCTCGGCCTCGCCATCGCCCTGCTGGCGTTGATGACCCAGCCCGACCCGGTGCTGCAGATCCCGTTCCTGAAGGACGCCCTGCACTTCACGGTCGAGTAGGTCGAGTAGGCCGACCGGTACCGGCCCGCGTGCGGCGGCCCGTCCTCACCCCCGTGGAAGGACGGGCCGCCGCCGGGACCAACACTCCTGCACGCGGAACCGCCTGATCAACGCCTGACAGGGCGCTGTGGCACGGAAGTGACCGTTCCGCTACTCCGTTACGCGGCCTGTGACGCCGCCTTGTGTGAAAGGCGGGAGCCGTGTGCCCTGCGTGATCGGACATGTGCGGTCCGTGTGACGAAGTGCCGACAAGTTTGCGGATTTGCCGCCAAGTCGCTCAACAGCGGGGCTAGCGTGGCCAATCGGGACGGCCGCGGGCGACCTGAACAACGGCCGGGGGGATTCCGTACTACGGACAGGGGCTCCGTTCGATGCACGGGAGCGCCGATGGGAGACTGGACCACGGGTCGGTGGGCGTGCGACGGTGCACGTTCTCGACCTCTGTGCTCCTGTGCGCCCCCACCCCGGGAACTGAGATCCTGACCGGGCGCATCCCTGTGGGTAGCCAGAACGGGGACTCCGGGCGGCCGCCGCGCGCGAGGACCGAGCGGGGGGAACGAACAGCACGTCACCGGGGGGAAGAGGGGGGAAGCAATGCCTCGTTGGAAGGCCTTGCCGGATGAACTCGATCCGCAGATCAGAGAGTTCACCAGTCAGCTGCGCAGACTCGTGGACCGCGGCGAGCTCAGTATCGCCTCGGTGGCCGACGCCACGGGCTACAGCAAGACGTCCTGGGAGCGCTATCTGAACGGCCGGCTGCTGGCGCCCAAGGGTGCCGTCGTGGCCCTGGCCGAGGTGACGGGCACCAACCCCGTCCATCTGACGACCATGTGGGAGCTGGCCGAGCGTGCCTGGAGCCGCTCGGAGATGCGCCATGACATGACCATGGAGGCCATTCGGATCTCCCAGGCGCGCGCCGCGCTCGGCGAGTTGGGCACGCCCGCGGCAAAGTCCGACAGTGGCGGCAGGAGCGGCCGGGGGAGCCGGGCCGGCCGCCACAGCGCGGGCGCGACACCCGGGATCGCCGGGCCGGCCGGCGTGTCACCCACGTTGCCGCCGCCGACGGTCCCCGCACAGCCGACGGCCACCGACAGCCCCGACTCCGCCATGGGAGCCGTACGGGGCGGTGGCACGTCCGGCGCACCTTCCGGCACGTCCTCCGGCGCACCTTCCGGCACGTCCCCCGGCACCCCGTACGGCACGTCCTCCGGCGGGCCGTCCGACGGCAACTCGTGGGGGCTCGCCGGATACCGGGGGCCGGCCCCGACCGGTGGGCGCGCCGCGCGGCCCGCGACCGGCACCGGGGGCGCCGCGGGAACCGCGCCGATGCCGGCCGTCGCGCTGGGCGGCCCCGAGCCCTCGGACACGTACGGCGAGCCCCCGCGTGGCGGCTCCTCCGGGCGGCGCCGCTCCTCCGGGGGCGGCAGCAAGCGGATGACGACGTTCGTCGCGGGGGTCGTCGGCGTGCTCGTGGTGGTCGCGGGCGCCTTCTTCCTCCTGGACGACGGCGGTGGCGAGAAGAACGAGGGCACCAAGCCGTCCCCCTCGCCCACCGTGAGCAGCAATCCGGAGCTGCCGCCCGGAGTGAAGTGCGGCGGCGACCTGTGCACCGGCAAGGACCCGGAGGTCATGGGCTGCGGCGGCGACCTGGTGACCACCGCCGCGACCGCCACCGTCGGCACGGCCGCCGTCGAGGTGCGCTACAGCAAGACCTGCGGCGCCGCGTGGGCCCGCGTCACCCAGGCCGCGCAGGGCGACGAGGTCCGGGTGAGCGCGGACGGCAGGAACGAGCAGACGGGTGCGATCACCGCGGCCGGCGACACCGTCGCGTACACCCCGATGGTGGCGGTGAAGTCCGGTGCCGAGGCGAAGGCGTGCGTGACGCTGTCGTCGGGCCGGAAGGGCTGCACGGAGTAGCTGCACGGAGTAACCGCGAGACTCGGCGGGGCGGAGCAGGCTGAGCGGGGACGAGCGGGACAGGGGGAGCGCGGCCACCCGGGAGAAAAAACCGTCCGGGACACGCATGGCTCGCCGCGTCACGGGCACCCGAAAAGTGTCCCCCCACGGGAGTCCGGCAACGGTATCCCCGACCGGCGGCCGCTTCGTCCCCCCCTCTCCCGGACTGGCGGCCGCCTCTTGTGCGCTTGACGCCCTCGTCGCCTCATGCCCCGTACGTTCGCACGGGTGACCCGGGCGGTGGCCCTGTGGGCCGGGCCACACCGACCCGGACGTCCCCGGCACCGCGGGCGCGATAGCCTGACCGCTGGATGGATCTCTTGACGCCAAGAGATCGATCAAACGTCCGGGGCAGGGACGCCCCACCGCCAGCTGTCATACGGAGAACGCCATGACCCGCACTCCCGTGAACGTCACCGTCACCGGCGCGGCCGGCCAGATCGGTTACGCCCTGCTCTTCCGCATCGCCTCCGGCCAGCTGCTCGGCGCGGACGTGCCGGTCAAGCTGCGCCTTCTGGAGATCACCCCGGCGCTCAAGGCCGCAGAGGGCACCGCGATGGAGCTGGACGACTGCGCGTTCCCGCTCCTGCAGGGCATCGAGATCACCGACGACCCGAACGTGGCCTTCGACGGTGCCAACGTCGCCCTCCTCGTGGGCGCCCGCCCGCGCACCAAGGGCATGGAGCGCGGCGACCTCCTCGAGGCCAACGGCGGCATCTTCAAGCCGCAGGGCAAGGCCATCAACGACCACGCCGCGGACGACATCAAGGTCCTCGTCGTCGGCAACCCGGCCAACACCAACGCCCTGATCGCCCAGGCCGCCGCCCCGGACGTACCGGCCGAGCGCTTCACCGCGATGACCCGCCTGGACCACAACCGCGCGCTGACCCAGCTCGCGAAGAAGACGGGCTCGACGGTCGCCGACATCAAGCGCCTGACCATCTGGGGCAACCACTCCGCCACCCAGTACCCGGACATCTTCCACGCCACGGTCGCCGGCAAGAACGCCGCCGAGGTCGTGGGCGACGAGAAGTGGCTGGCCGACGAGTTCATCCCGACCGTCGCCAAGCGCGGCGCGGCCATCATCGAGGCCCGCGGCGCGTCCTCGGCCGCCTCCGCCGCCAACGCGGCCATCGACCACGTGTACACGTGGGTCAACGGCACCGCCGAGGGCGACTGGACCTCCATGGGCATCCCGTCCGACGGCTCCTACGGCGTCCCGGAGGGCCTGATCTCCTCCTTCCCGGTCACCACCAAGGACGGCAAGTACGAGATCGTCCAGGGCCTGGACATCAACGAGTTCTCCCGCGCCCGCATCGACGCCTCCGTCAAGGAGCTGTCGGAGGAGCGCGAGGCGGTCCGCGGTCTCGGCCTCATCTGAGCCCACCCGCTTTTTCCGGGGCCGTCCGCCAACGGCCCCGTACGGGCCTCGTTCCGGTCGCGACCGGAACGAGGCCCGTACGTGTTCCGCCCCTTCGGACCCGCTTCCCCATCTGCTTCGCCCCTTTCCTTCCTTTTCTCAGTGATGCGCCGCACGTTCGGCCGCCGATCCGGCATGCATGCCGGGCCGTGGGGCAGGGGCTCCCGGTCCCCGAGAGTGACACGCGTGTGACGCAGGGGCGTTGATCAGGAACGGAAGGCATCACCGATCATGGCGAACCGAACCGAAACGCAGGCAGAACGGGCGCACCGGACCATTCGCGCGGGAGGTGAGTGGCGGGAAGCGTCCTCCGGCGCCACCCGCGAGATCCTCGATCCCGCGGACGCCCTGCCGTTCGCCGTGGTCGCGGAGGGCGACGAGAAGGACGCCGACCTCGCGGTGGCCGCCGCCCGGCGCGCCTTCGACGCGGGCGAGTGGCCGCACACCCCGGTCGCCGAACGCGCCGCCCTGCTGCGCCGCGTCGCCGGTCTCCTCGTGCGCGACCGCGAGAAGCTGGGTCTGCTGGAGAGCCGCGACGCGGGCAAGACCGTGGCGGAGGGGCGGGCCGACATCGACTGTGTCGCCGACGCCTTCCGCTACTTCGCGGACCTGGTCGCCGGCGAGGCCCCCGGCCGGGTCGTCGACGCGGGCTCGCCCGACGTCCACAGCGTCGTCGTGCACGAGCCGGTCGGCGTCTGCGCGCTGATCACGCCCTGGAACTACCCGCTGCTCCAGGCCAGTTGGAAGATCGCACCGGCGCTCGCCGCCGGCAACACCTTCGTGGTCAAGCCCAGCGAGATCACGCCGCTCACCACCGTCGCCCTGATCGACCTGCTGGTCGAGGCCGGCCTCCCCACCGGCGTCGCGAACATCGTCACCGGGCCCGGACACACCGTCGGCGCCCGGCTCGCCGAGCATCCCGACGTCGACCTGGTCTCCTTCACCGGCGGCCTGATCAGCGGCACCAAGGTCGCGCGGGCCGCCGCCGCCACCGTCAAGAAGGTCGCCCTCGAACTCGGCGGCAAGAACCCCAACGTCGTCTTCGCCGACGCCTGCGCGACCGAGGAGGGCTTCGACACCGCCGTCGACCAGGCCCTCAACGCCGCCTTCATCCACAGCGGCCAGGTCTGCTCGGCGGGCGGCCGGCTCATCGTCGAGGAGTCGGTCCGCGAACGCTTCGTCGCCGAACTCGCCCGCCGTGCCGGCAGGATCCGCCTCGGCCGCGGCACCGAGGACGGCGTCGAGTGCGGCCCGCTCGTCTCCGAGCAGCAGCGCGCCAGGACCGAGGACCACGTGGCCTCCGCCCTCGCCGAGGGCGCCGTACTGCGCTGCGGCGGCAGGCGCCCCGAGCCGTCCCCCGAACGGCCGGAGAACGGCTACTTCTACGAGCCGACCGTCCTCGACCAGTGCCACCGCGAGATGAGGGTCGTACGGGAGGAGGTCTTCGGGCCGGTGCTCACCGTCGAGACCTTCCGCACCGAGGACGAGGCCGTCGACCTCGCCAACGACACCGAGTACGGGCTCGCCGGCGCCGTCTGGACCGCCGACGCGGGCCGCGCCCGCCGGGTCGCCGGCCGGCTGCGCCACGGCACCGTCTGGATCAACGACTTCCACCCCTACCTGCCGCAGGCCGAGTGGGGCGGCTTCGGCAAGAGCGGCGTCGGCCGCGAACTGGGCCCCGCGGGGCTTGCCGAGTACCGCGAGAGCAAGCACGTTTACCAGAACCTCGCACCGAAGCCCGTCCGCTGGTTCGCCGGCTGATCCCCGCTGCGGAAAGCGGGTGGACAGCCACCGGTCCGTGGGGAAGGCGTGGCCGCCCCGACCCTCACTCCGCCAGCCGTGCCGCGATCTCCCGCACCGCCCGCTCCGCGTGCCGCTGGAGACCCGGCCCGAAGGTGACCCGGGTGGCCCCGAGTCCGCCGAGTTCGGCGGGTGAGGGGCCTTCCCCGGGCCGTGCGTGCACGTTGAGCGGCCCCGGGATCCCGGCCCGCAGCAGCGGCAGTACGCCGGCCGGGGCGAAGATCGGGTACACGCAGTCGGCGCCCGCGGCGACGTACCGAGCGGCCCGCTCGACGGCTGCCTCCGGGTCGTCGACGCCCCTGACGAAGGTGTCGACCCGGGCGTTGACGAACAGCCGGTCCCCGGCCGCCGCCCGCACCTCGGCCAGCCACTCGGCGTGCTCGCGCGGGTCCTTCAGCACCCCGTCCGTGGAGTCCTCCAGGTTGCAGCCCACGGCGCCCGCCTCCAGCAGCCGCTCCACCAGCTCCTTCGGCGCCAGCCCGTATCCGTCCTCGACGTCCGCGGACACCGGTACGTCCACGGCCCGCACGATCCGCGCGACCGCCGCGAACATCTCGTCGGCCGGGGTGGCCCCGTCCTCGTAGCCCAGCGAGGCCGCCACCCCGGCGCTGGGCGTCGCGAGCGCCGGGAAACCGGCCGCCGCGAACACCCGGGCGCTCGCCGCGTCCCACGGGCCCGGCAGGACGAGAGGGTCGCCCGGGGCACGGTCGTGGTGCAGGGCGCGGAACCGCTCGGCCCCGGTCACCACGCGGTGCTCCCCGGGGGGATGCGCCGGGTGACCATCAGCCGGTTCCAGCTGTTGATGGTGGTGACCAGCGCGATCAGGTGGGCCAGCTCGTCGGCCTCGAAGTGCCGGGCGGCCTCCTCGTACACCTCGTCCGGCACGAAACCGTCGGTCAGGACGGTGACCGCCTCGGTGAGCGCCAGCGCCGCCCGCTCCCGCCCGTCGAAGACCTCCCCGGCCTCCTCCCAGGCGTCCAGCAGATCGAGCTGCCGCTCACCCACCCCCTGCTCGCGCGCGATGCCGAGATGCATGTCCAGGCAGAAGGCGCAGTGGTTGAGCTGCGAGGCGCGGATCTGCACCAGCTCCGCGAGGCCCGGGTCGCCCAGGCCCTGCTTGGCCGCGGCGCCCAGGGCCCGCAGCGCGGACCGGACGCCGTCCGACAGGAGCCTGGTGCGCGCGCTCACGCGTGCTGTCCCGGCGTGTAGTGGCCCGGCGTCAGCCGGCACGTCACACCGAACCGGTTCCAGGCGTTGATCACCGTGATGGCGGCGATCAGCTGCGCCAGCTCGGGCTCGTCGAAGAACCGGGCGGCCTTCTCGTACACCTCGTCCGGCACGAAACCGTCGGTCAGGACGGTGACCGCCTCGGTCAGCTCGATCGCCGCGAGCTCCTTCTCCGTGTAGAAGTGCCGCGACTCCTCCCAGGCGGCGAGCTGCACGATCCGCTCCACGCTCTCGCCGGCCGCAAGCGCGTCCTTGGTGTGCATGTCCAGGCAGAAGGCGCAGTGGTTGAGCTGGGAGGCGCGGATCTTCACCAGTTCCCTCAGCTTCAGGTCCAGCCCCTGGCCGGCGGCCTTCTCCAGCCGCAGCATCGCCTTGTAGACCTCCGGGGCGTGCTTGGCCCACTCCAGCCGGGCGGGCTCCTCGGGGGCGAAGGCGTCGGGGGCGGCGGTCGTGGTGTCTGTCGTGTTCGTCGTCATGCCTTCGAGACTAGAGGCCAGGCAGCCCACGGGTATGGTCCATTCCCATGGGGAAATCGTGGGCCACTTTCGGGATCGACCTGCATCTGGACCGGTCCGGCCCGGGGCTGCGCCGCGGCCTCAGCGACGCCCTGCGCGAGGCCGTCCGCGGCGGCCGGCTGACCCCCGGCACCCGGCTGCCCTCCTCGCGCGCGCTCGCCGCCGACCTGGGCGTGGCGCGCAACACGGTGGCCGAGGTCTACGCCGACCTGGTCGCCGAGGGCTGGCTCGCCGCCCGGCAGGGATCCGGCACCCGCGTCGCCGACCGGACGCCCGCCGCCCCCGACCACCGTCCGGCACCGCACCGGCGGGAACCGGCGCGGCCCGCCTACGACCTCGTCCCCGGCACGCCCGAACTCGCGTCGTTCCCCCGCATCCGGTGGCTGAGGGCGGCCCGCCGCGCCCTGACCGCCGCCCCCGACCGGACCCTCGGCTACGGCGACCCGCGCGGCCGCGTCGAACTGCGCACCGCGCTCGCCGGCTACCTCTCGCGCGTCCGGGGCGTGCACGCCGACCCCGACCGGATCGTCGTCTGCGCCGGCTTCCTGGGCGGACTCGGCATGCTCACCGAGTTGCTGCGCCGCAGGGGAGCGTGCTCGGTGGCGGTCGAGTCCTACGGCCTGCCCCACCACCGCGAGCTGATCCGGCGCTCGGGCGGCGCCACACCCCCGCTGCCCTTCGACGACCGGGGCACCCTGCCCCCCGACGACCCGGCCGCCGCGCGGGCCGTCCTGCTGACCCCCTCGCACCAGTTCCCGATGGGCCTGCCGCTGCTCCCCGAGCGCCGGACCGCGCTGATCGACTGGGCCTGCCGCACCGGCGGGCTGATCCTCGAGGACGACTACGACGGCGAGCTCCGCTACGACCGCCAGCCCGTCGGTGCCCTCCAGAGCCTGGACCCCGACCGCGTCGTCTACCTGGGCACCGCCAGCAAGTCCCTCGCCCCCGGGCTGCGCCTGGGCTGGCTGGTGCTGCCGCCGGCCCTCGTCGAGGAGGCCATGGAGTGCATGGCGGGCCGCACCCCGGGCGTGCTCGACCAGCTGACCCTCGCCGAGTTCCTCGGTTCCGGCGACTACGACCGGCACGTCCGCGCCGCCCGCCTGCGCTACCGGCGCCGCCGGGACGCCCTGGTCACCGCCCTCGCCGAGCGCGCGCCCGAGGTACGCGTGACCGGCATCGCCGCCGGGCTGCACGCCGTGCTCCAACTGCCGCCCGGCACCGAGCAGCAGACCGTGCGCGCCGCCGCCTGGAACGGACTGGAGGTCCCCGGGCTGTCCACCTTCCGGCACCCGGAGGCGGCCGTCGCCCCGCTGGACGCCCTCGTCGTCGGCTACGGCACTCCGCCCGACCACGCCTGGGCGGGGGCCCTGGACGCGCTGTGCCGTGCGCTGCCGTAGAGTCCCCCGGCGACGGCCGTACACTCGATCGGCCCAACTGTCGTACGGGACCACGGACAACGGGGGAGACACGGACATGGCGGAGACCCGGCGAAGGCTGCGGTCGAGCACTGTGCTGCTCGGCGGCATGGGAGTGCTCGCGGCGGCCCTGAGCGCGTGCGGCTCGGAACCCGACCGCCGCTGCGTGGACCGCGACAGCTACGACTACCTCAACGGCTACAAGGTCGTCGCCGACAAGAACTGCACGTCCGACTCGTCCGGCAAGGGAAGCAAGGGAAGCAAGGGCGCCAAGGGCGGAAAGGGCGGCAAGAAGAAGACCGCCTCGTCGACGAGGGTGGACAGCGCCGACTGGTACTACGACGCCGACGTCAGCAACGGCTGGGCCGACTACGGCACCTTCAGCCGCGAGAAGGCCGTCGACCGCGGCGGATTCGGCTGCTCCGGCAGCGGCAGCGGCGGCGGCTGAGGACGGCCATGGAACGCCGCACCACGGATCCCCGCCCCGGCTGGCAGCAGACCGTCGAGGAACAGGGGCTGATCTACCCCCTGACCCGCTACCCCGACAACTCCCTGCGCCCCTACTGGGACGAGAGCGCCTACTACGTCTTCTCCCTCCCGGAGGTCGAGGCGCTGGAGGAGGTCGTCGAGGAGCTCCACCGCATGTGCCTGGCGGCGGCCGGGCACATCGTCACCGCCGACCGCTTCGCCGACCTAGGCATCACCGACCCCCGGGTGGTCCGCGCGGTCACCGAGTCCTGGCGGCGACGCGCCGAACTCCCCTCCGTCTACGCCCGCTTCGACCTGCGCTACGACGGCACGGGCCCCGCCAAGCTCCTGGAGTACAACGCGGACACCCCGACCTCCCTCGTCGAGGCCGCGTCCCCGCAGTGGTTCTGGATGGAGGAGCGCTTCCCCGGCGCCGACCAGTGGAACAGCCTGCACGAGCGCCTGGTCGACGCCTGGAAGAAGCAGGCCGCCCTCCTCCCGCCCGGCAGCCCGCTGTACTTCGCGCACTCCTCGGACGACGAACTCGGCGAGGACCTGATGACGGTCGCCTACCTCAAGGAGACCGCCGAACAGGCCGGCCTGGCCACCGACTGGATCTCCATGGAGGAGATCGGCTGGGACCGCCTGTCCGGCCGCTTCGTCGACAACAAGCTCCGCTTCATCCGCAGCATCTTCAAGCTCTACCCCTGGGAATGGCTCACCACCGACCGCTTCGCCGACCACGTCCTGGAGACCCTCGACAACGGCGGCGGCACCGGCACCACCCTGTGGATCGAGCCCGCCTGGAAGATGCTGCTCAGCAACAAGGCCCTGCTGGCGATCCTGTGGGAGCTGTACCCCGGCCACCCCAACCTCCTCCCGGCCTACCTGGACGGCCCCCGGGAGCTGGCCCGCACCACCGGCTACGTCGCCAAGCCCTTGCTGGGCCGCGAGGGCGCCGGCGTCACGGTCCACCGCCCCGGCACCGAGGCGCCCCCGCGCAGCGAGGCCTGCTGCTACCAGGAACTGGCCCCGCTGCCCGACTTCGACGGCAACCGAGTGGTCCTGGGCGCCTGGGTGGTGGAGAACGAGTCGGCGGGCCTGGGGATCCGGGAGTCGTCGGGTCTGGTGACGGACGAGTACGCGAGGTTCCTCCCCCACGTGATCCTTTGAACGGGCTTGCGGGAGAGCGCCCCCGGAGGGGCACGGGGCTGTGACACGTGCGGCTCCGCCGCGTGGGCGCGACCGGACACGACGCGCCCGCACCCGCGACGAACGGCAACCCCGCGGACGCTCCCGCATCCCGGACACTCCCCGCACCCCTCCACAGGCCCAGGTACGCTGACCGTGGGCCGTGACTGGCGCGCTGGGATGGGACCAACCATCGGGGAGCGGCCCGAGCAAAGAGAGCCGTGCGCCTGGGCCGACCCGAACGCCGACCACTACGTCCGGAGGTCCCCATGTCCGCGGAGCAGTCGCTCACTCCCGAGTCCGTCGCCTACCGAGCCGCGCTGCAAGCGATCCGCGCCGTCGAGCCGCGCGTCGCGGACGCCATCGGCCAGGAGGTCGCCGACCAGCGCGAGATGCTCAAGCTGATCGCCTCCGAGAACTACGCCTCCCCGGCCACGCTGCTGGCGATGGGCAACTGGTTCAGCGACAAGTACGCCGAGGGCACCATCGGCCGCCGCTTCTACGCCGGCTGCCGCAACGTCGACACCGTGGAGTCCCTGGCCGCCGAACACGCCAAGGAGCTGTTCGGCGCCCGCCACGCCTACGTCCAGCCGCACTCCGGCATCGACGCCAACCTCGTCGCCTTCTGGGCCGTCCTCGGCGCCCGCGTCGAGCTCCCCTTCCTGGAGAAGACCGGCGTCCGCCAGGTCAACGACCTGACCGAGGCCGACTGGGCCGAGCTGCGCCGCGCCTTCGGCAACCAGCGGATGCTCGGCATGTCCCTGGACGCCGGCGGCCACCTCACCCACGGCTTCCGCCCGAACATCTCCGGCAAGATGTTCGACCAGCGCTCCTACGGCACCGACCCGGCGACCGGCCTCATCGACTACGAGGCCCTGCGCGCCTCGGCCCGCGAGTTCAAGCCGCTGATCATCGTCGCCGGCTACTCCGCGTACCCCCGTCTGGTGAACTTCCGGATCATGCGCGAGATCGCCGACGAGGTCGGCGCGACGCTCATGGTCGACATGGCGCACTTCGCGGGTCTGGTCGCGGGCAAGGTGCTCACCGGCGACTTCGACCCGGTCCCGCACGCCCAGATCGTCACGACGACCACCCACAAGTCGCTGCGCGGCCCGCGCGGCGGCATGGTCCTGTGCGACGACTCCCTCAAGGACCAGGTCGACCGGGGCTGCCCGATGGTCCTCGGCGGCCCGCTCCCGCACGTCATGGCCGCCAAGGCCGTCGCCCTCGCCGAGGCCCGGCAGCCCGCGTTCCAGGACTACGCCCAGCGCATCGTCGACAACTCCCGCGCCCTCGCCGAGGGCCTGATGCGCCGCGGCGCCACCCTGGTGACCGGCGGCACGGACAACCACCTCAACCTGATCGACGTCGCCTCCTCCTACGGCCTCACCGGCCGCCAGGCCGAGGCCGCCCTCCTCGACTCCGGCATCGTCACCAACCGCAACGCCATCCCGGCCGACCCGAACGGCGCCTGGTACACCTCCGGCATCCGCGTCGGCACCCCGGCCCTGACCACCCGTGGCCTGGGCACGGCGGAGATGGACGAGGTCGCGGGCCTGATCGACCGGGTCCTCACCACCACGGAGGCGGGCACCACCAAGTCGGGCGCCCCGTCCAAGGCGGCCCACGTCCTCGACGCCAAGATCGCCGACGAGGTCTCCCACCGCGCGACGGACCTGGTGTCGGGCTTCCCGCTCTACCCGGAGATCGACCTCGGCTGACGGCTGCCGACCGGGGGAACGAGCCTGCGGCGGAACCTGAGAGAATGTCGGGCATGGCCTCTGACCGACCCCGCGTGCTCTCCGGAATCCAGCCCACCGCAGGCTCGTTCCACCTCGGCAACTACCTCGGCGCCGTCCGCCAGTGGGTGGCCCTGCAGGAGACCCATGACGCGTTCTACATGGTCGTCGACCTGCACGCGATCACGGTCCCGCAGGACCCGAAGGACCTGCGCGCCAACACCCGGCTCGCCGCCGCCCAGCTGCTGGCCGCCGGACTCGACCCGGACCGCTGCACGCTCTTCGTCCAGAGCCACGTCCCCGAGCACGCCCAGCTCGCCTGGGTCATGAACTGCCTCACCGGCTTCGGCGAGGCCTCCCGCATGACCCAGTTCAAGGACAAGTCCGCCAAGCAGGGCGCCGACCGCGCCTCCGTCGGCCTGTTCACGTACCCGGTCCTCCAGGTCGCGGACATCCTGCTCTACCAGGCCAACGAGGTCCCCGTCGGCGAGGACCAGCGCCAGCACATCGAGCTCACCCGCGACCTCGCCGAGCGCTTCAACGGCCGCTTCGGCGAGACCTTCACCGTCCCCTCCGCGTACATCCTCAAGGAGACGGCGAAGATCTACGACCTCCAGGACCCGTCGATCAAGATGAGCAAGTCGGCGTCCACGCCGAAGGGCCTCATCAACCTGCTGGACGAGCCGAAGACGACCGCCAAGAAGGTCAAGAGCGCGGTCACCGACACGGACACCGTGATCCGCTTCGACACGGAGAACAAGCCGGGCGTCAGCAACCTCCTCTCCATCTACTCGACCCTCACCGGGGCGGAGATCGCCGAGCTGGAGGAGAAGTACGCCGGCAAGGGCTACGGCGCGCTCAAGACGGACCTCGCCGAGGTCATGGTCGAGTTCGTGTCCCCGTTCCGGGAGCGCACCCAGCAGTACCTGGACGACCCGGAGACGCTCGACGCGATCCTCGCCAAGGGCGCGGAGAAGGCACGGGCCGTCGCCGCGCAGACCCTCGCCCGGACGTACGACATGGTGGGCTTCCTGCCCGCCAAGCACTGACCGGCGGTACCGCGCCCCGGCAGTGACCCGGGTATCACCCGTGCGCCCCGGCATGCCGCCGTAGCGCTGCACATCACGCCGGTTGCGCCTGCCCCGGACGCGGTCGTGGCCGTACAGTCGATATCCGGGTGTCCGGCACAGCGGCATTCAACGAGTGACACGTAACGACAGGAGACGACGTGGGGACCGTAACGATCGGCGTGTCGATCGCGGTCCCGGAGCCACACGGCAGCAAGCTCCAGCAGCTGCGCGCGGGCTTCGGCGACGCCGCCGCTCACGGCATCCCCACGCACGTCACCCTGCTGCCGCCGACCGAGGTCGACGGCGCCGCGCTGCCCGCCGTCGAGGTGCATCTGGCGGAGGTGGCGGCGCGCGGCCGGCCTTTCCCGATGCGGCTGTCCGGCACCGGGACCTTCCGGCCCCTGTCGCCCGTGGTCTTCGTCCAGGTGGTCGAGGGGGCCGCGGCCTGCTCCTGGCTGCAGAAGCGGGTCCGCGACGCGTCCGGTCCGCTGGCGCGCGAACTGCAGTTCCCCTACCACCCGCACGTCACGGTGGCGCACGGCATCGACGAGGCGGCGATGGACCGCGCCTACGAGGAGCTGTCCGACTACGAGGCCCAGTGGCCCTGCACCGGCTTCGCGCTCTACGAGCAGGGCCCCGACGGGGTGTGGCGCAAGCTGCGCGAGTTCCCCTTCGGCAGTGCCGTGGTGCCCCCGCAGGCCGGGCGCGTGGAGAGCGGCTCCCTGCCCACCCGGTAGCCGGGGGCCGGGTCTCACACCGGCAGCCGTCGGAACACCGTCCGCGGCAGGTGCCGCAGCGCCGACATCACCACGCGCAGCGCCCCGGGCACCCACACCGTCTCCGAGCGCCGCCGCAGCCCCAGCTCGATGGCCGTGGCGACCGCCTCGGGCGTCGTGGCCAGCGGCGCCTCCTCCAGTCCGGCGGTCATCCGCGTCCGCACGAACCCGGGGCGTACGACCATGACGTGCACGCCGGTGCCGTGCAGCGCGTCGCCCAGGCCCTGCGCGAAGGCGTCCAGCCCCGCCTTGCTGGAGCCGTAGATGAAGTTGGCGCGGCGGGCCCGCTCGCCGGCCACGGAGGAGAGCACCACCAGCGAGCCGTGGCCCTGGGCCTGGAGCGCACGGGCACTGACCAGGCCCGCCGAGACCGCGCCGGTGTAGTTGGTCTGCGCCACCCGTACGGCGTTCAGCGGCTCGCGCTCGTCGTGCGCCTGGTCCCCGAGGATGCCGAAGGCCAGCAGCACCAGGTCGACGTCGCCCTCGGCGAAGACCTTGCCGAGCACCGCCTCGTGGGACTCGGGGTCGAGCGCGTCGAAGGCGACGGTGCGCACGTCGGCGCCGAGGCCGCGCAGTTGCCCGGCGGCCCGGTCCAGGGCGGGGGAGGGGCGGCCGGCCAGCCACACCGTGCGGGTGCGGCGGGCGATCAGACGGCGCGCGGTGGCCAGCGCGATCTCGGACGTTCCGCCGAGGACGAGAAGGGACTGGGGGATGCCGAAGGCGTCCTTCACGACAGCTCCTGGGGTTCCTAGAGGGCGAGGCGCCGGGACAGGTCGGACCGGAACACCCCGCGCGGGTCCAGCTCCGCGCGCAGCGCGCGGAAGTCGTCCAGGCGCGGGTACATCGCGGCGAGCAGTTCGGGCCGCAGCCGGGAGTCCTTGGCGAGGTAGACCCGGCCGCCGGCCTCGGCGACCTCCTCGTCGAGGGAGTCGAGGAAGGAGCCGAGACCCGGCAGCCCGGCCGGGATGTCCAGGGCGAGGGTCCAGCCCGGCACGGGGAAGGAGAGCCAGCCGGGGTCGGCGTCCCCGAACCGCTTGAGGACCGCCAGGAAGGACGGGCAGCGGTGGGCGGAGATGCGCCGCACGATCCGGCGCAGGGCGTCCTCCCGGCCGTGGCCGACGGCGAACTGGTACTGCACGAAGCCGCCGCGGCCGTAGATCCGGTTCCAGTGCGGGACGCCGTCCAGGGGGTGGAAGAAGGTGGAGATCCGCTGGAGCCCGCCGGTGCGCCTGCGGGGTGCCTTGCGGTACCAGAGCTCGTTGAACAGGCCCACCGTCGTCCGGTTGAGCAGGCCCTCGGGGACCAGGTCGGGAGCGGCCGGCAGGCGGGAGGTGCGGAAGGCCAGCGGCTGCCGCCGCGCGCGCCCGGCGGCGGGCAGTGCGTCCAGCGGGGCGTGGTCGCCGCGGGTGAGCACCGCGCGGCCGGTCGCCGCGCCGCGCGCGAGGAGGTCGATCCAGGCGACCGAGTAGCGGTAGTGGTGGTCGGTGGCCGTCAGACGGGCCATCAGGTCGTCGAGGTCGGCGGCGCGCTCGGTGTCGACCGACATCAGCGCCGTCTCGACCGGCTGGAGCCGCACGGTCGCGGTGAGGATCACGCCGGTCAGGCCCATGCCGCCGGCGGTCGCGTCGAACAGCGGTGTGCCCCGGGGCACGGTGCGCACCCGGCCGTCGGCGGTGAGCAGCTCCAGGGAGAGCACGTGCCGGGCGAAGGACCCCGCCACGTGGTGGTTCTTGCCGTGGATGTCCGCGCCGATCGCCCCGCCGACCGTCACGTAGCGGGTGCCGGGCGTCACCGGCACGAACCAGCCGAGCGGCAGCAGGACCTCCATCAGGCGGTGCAGGGAGACCCCCGCGTCGCACAGCACGGTGCCGCCGTCGGCGTCGATGGCGTGGACGCGGTCCAGGCCCGTCATGTCGAGCACGGCACCGCCCGCGTTCTGCGCGGCGTCCCCGTACGCCCGTCCCAGTCCCCTGGGGATGCCGCCGCGCGCCCCGCAGGCACGGACGGCGTCGGCCGCCTCCTGGTACGTCCGGGGGCGGATCAGCCGGGCTGCGGTGGGCGCGGTGCGTCCCCAGCCGGTGATGGGGCCCCAGGCGGCGGTGGGGCCCGCTTCGGAGGTGGCGCCCCCTTCGGCGGCGGGAACGGTGTCGGCGGACATGCCGGTGACCGTAGTGCCCTTATGTGAGCGATTAGTTCTAAAACATCCCAAGCCTCACTGAAACGGGTGATTAATGGTATGTCGCTCGATCACGCCGGACTTCCCGCGCCTTCGGCGTGAACAGTGGGTCCCCATGGACGACCTCGACGACATGGACCACCGGATCGTGACGGCGCTGAGAGCCTGCGGCACGGACCCGCGCGTGGCCGGTGCCGCGCGTGCCCTGTCCTGGGCCGGGGAGCACGGAGCGCTGTGGATCGCCGCGGGCCTCGCCTCGGCCGCCGTGGACGGCACGCGGCGCGCGGCCTGGCTGCGCGGCACCGCGCTCACCGCGGGCGCGCACCTGGTCAGCATGGGAGTGAAGCGGGTCGTGCGCCGTCCGCGCCCGGCGCACGTCGTACCGCTGGTGCGCACCGCCGGCCGGCACTCCTTCCCCAGTTCCCACGCCACCTCGGCCGCGGCGGCCGCCGTCGCCTTCGGCACGCTCGGGGTCCACGCCGCCTGGCCGCTCGCCGCCGCGGTGTGCGTCTCCCGGCTGGTCGTCGGTGTCCACTACCCCTCCGACGTGGCGGCGGGCGCGGCCCTGGGCGCGCTCACGGCCCGGCTCGGCGCCCCCTGGGTGCGCGGAGGCACCCGTGACTGACACGGCCGTCCTGCGGCAACGCGCCCCCGAACAGCAGCAGGAGCCGGCGCCCTCCCGCGGCAAGGGCATCCTGACCGGTCTGCTCCGCACCGCCCGACCCCGCCAGTGGATCAAGAACGTCCTGGTCGTCGCCGCCCCGGCCGCGGCCGGCGAGCTGTTCTCCCGGCGCGCCCTCCTCGAACTCGGCCTGGCCTTCGTCCTCTTCACCGCCTGCGCCGCCGCCGTCTACCTCGTCAACGACGCCCGCGACGCCGAGGCCGACCGCGCCCACCCGGTCAAGCGGCACCGCCCGGTCGCCGCCGGGCAGGTCCCGGTGCCGGTCGCGTACGCCGTCGGGGGCGCCCTGGGCGTCCTCGCGCCCGTCGCCGCGGCCCGGCTGTGCCCGCCGGCCGTCGCGGCTCTGCTCACCGCCTACCTCGTGATGCAACTGGCGTACTGCGTCAGCCTCAAGCACGTCCTGGTCGTCGACCTCGCCGTCGTCACCACCGGCTTCCTGATGCGGGCGATGATCGGCGGGCTCGCGCTCGGCATCCCCCTGTCGCGCTGGTTCCTCATCACGACCGGCTTCGGCGCCCTGTTCATGGTCTCCGCCAAGCGCTACTCCGAAGCCGTGCAGATGGCCGGGAAGGAGGGCGCCACACGCGCGTTGCTCACCGAGTACACCACCGGCTACCTCCGCTTCGTCTGGCAGCTCGCGGCCGGTGCCGCCGTCCTCGGCTACTGCCTGTGGGCCATGGAGGAGGGCGGCGTCCCGCACACCGGTGTGCTGCCCTGGCGCCAGCTGTCCATGGTCGCCTTCATCCTCGCCGTCCTGCGCTACGCCGTCTTCGCCGACCGCGGCACGGCCGGCGAACCCGAGGACGTCGTCCTGCGCGACCGGCCGCTCGCACTGATCGGCGTGGCGTGGGTGGCGATGTACGGCCTGGCCGTGGCCCATTGGTAGGCGGCCGTCCCGCGCCCGCCCGGCGCGAACTGATCGGCTTCGCCGCGGTCGGCCTGCTCGCCTACGCCGCCGACCTCGGCCTCTTCACCGTCCTGCGCGGCCCGGCCGGGCTCGGCCCCCTCACCGCCAAGGCCCTGTCCTTCGTCGCCGGCTGCTCCGTGGCGTACGCGGGCAACGCGCTCGGCACCTACCGGCACACCCGACCGCCGGGCCTGCGCCCGTACGCCGTGTTCTTCGCGGTGAACGTCGCCGGTGCCGCCGTACAACTGCTGTGCCTGGCCGTCAGCCACTACGGCCTCGGCCTCACCTCGCAGCGCGCCGACACCGTCTCCGGCGCCGGAATCGGCATGGCCCTGGCCACCGTCCTGCGTTTTTGGGGCACGAGGACACTGGTCTTCCGCACCGGGGAGGCCACCGGCCCCGTGCCGGGATCACGGACCGAGGAGACCGGGGGCAGGGTCGGATCATGGACTGGCTGAAGAAACTCCCCGTGGTGGGGCCGTGGCTGGCGCGGCTGATGACCACGCACGCGTGGCGTTCCTGCGAGCGGCTGGACCGGGTGAAGTGGACGCGGCTGGCCGCCGCCATGACCTTCACCAGCTTCGTCGCGCTCTTCCCCCTGCTCAGCCTGGCCGCCGCCGTCGCCGCCGCCACGCTCACCGAGAAGCAGCAGGGGCGGCTCCAGGACAAGATCGCCGAGCAGGTGCCCGGCATCTCCGACCAGCTGAACATCCAGAGCCTGGTCGACAACGCCGGCACCGTCGGCCTCATCGCCGCCCTCCTGCTCCTGGTCACCGGCATCGGCTGGGTGGACGCCACCCGGGGCTGCCTGCGCGCCGTGTGGGAGCTGCCCGACGAGGAGGAGAACCCGGTCCTGCACCGGGCCAAGGACGCCGGCGTCCTCATAGGCCTCGGCGGCGCGCTCCTGGTCACCGTCGGCATCTCCACCGTCGCCTCGGCACTCGTCGGCTGGATCATCCGCCATCTGGGCATCGCCGGGGGCGGCTTCGGCGGCGTCCTGCTCCACGTCGCCGCGTTCGCCGTCGCCGTACTCGCCGACTTCCTGCTGCTGCTGTACGTGCTGACCCTGCTGCCCGGCGTCCAGCCCCCGCGCCGCCGCCTGGTGGTGGCCGCGCTGATCGGCGCGATCGGTTTCGAGCTGCTGAAGCTGCTGCTGAGCGGCTATGTGCAGGGCGTCGCCGCGAAGAGCATGTACGGCGCCTTCGGCGTCCCCGTCGCCCTGCTGCTGTGGATCAACTTCACCTCGAAGCTGGTGCTGTTCTGCGCGTCCTGGACGGCGACGGGGAGCAAGGAGCAGGAAGTCGGGGAACAGGACGTCACGGACGCGTCCGGCGACGGACCAGGTCCGGCAGCGGCCACTTCCGGTTGACCAGGAAGACGCCGCCCGCGAGCAGGACCAGCACCCCGGCGGTGATGCCGGCCGCGACCCCGACGCCGCCGGAGCCGCCCGCGGCCGGGGCACCTGCCACCGGGTTCGCGCCCAGCGCGCCCTTCCCCGTGCCACCGGCCTCCCCGGAACCGTCCTTACCGGGCTCGGCACTCGCCTGGGCGGCGCCCCTCGGCGGCACCAGCTCACCCACCGGACGCGTCTTGCCGACCGCCTTGAAGCCCCAGTCGAACAGGCGGGCGGTCTCCTTGTAGACCTCGTTGTGCTCGGCCTTCGCCGGGTTCATGACCGTGACGAGGAGCACCTTGCCGCCCCGCTCGGCGACGCCGGTGAAGGTGGAACCGGCGTTGGTGGTGTTGCCGTTCTTCACGCCGGCGATGCCCGGGTAGACGTCCAGGCCCGTGTCGCCGGTCAGCAGCCGGTTGGTGTTCTGGATCTCGAACGGCGTACGGGACGTCTTGCCCTTCTTGTCCGTCTTCGTCTCGCCCGGGAACTTCGCGCGGACCGTCGAGGCGTACTCGCGGAAGTCCTTCTTCTGCAGCCCCGAGCGGGCGAACAGCGTCAGGTCGTACGCCGAGGAGACCTGGCCCGGCGCGTCGTAGCCGTCGGGGCTGACCACGGTCGTGTCCCGGGCCTGCAGTTCCACGGCGTGCTCGTTCATCTCCCGCACGGTGTTCTCGACACCGCCGTTCATCGCGGACAGCACGTGCACGGCGTCGTTGCCGGAGCGCAGGAAGACACCGAGCCACAGGTCGTGGACCGTGTAGGTCTCCTCCTCCTTGATGCCGACCATGCTGGACCCCGCGCCTATGCCCGCGAGGTCGGAGGGGACGACCTTGTGCTGGGTCGTCCTCGGCCACTTCGGCAGCAGCGTGTCGGCGAACAGCATCTTCAACGTGCTCGCCGGGGCCAGGCGCCAGTGCGCGTTGTGCGCCGCGAGCACGTCGCCGGACTCGGCGTCGGCCACGATCCACGAGCGGGCGGTGAGGTCCTTCGGCAGCACCGGTGCCCCGCCCGCCAGATCCACCTGCGTCCCGGGCTTCCCGAGCCGCGCGCCGCCCACCGCGGACATCGTGGCGGGCGGGGTCGCCGACGGGCTCGTCGAGGGTTCCGGGGCGGCGAGCGCGGTGGGCGAGAGGACGGCGAGAGCGGTCAGGGCGGCGGAGGTGACCGTCAGGGATCGCCTGAGGGCCTTCTTGGGTGCGGGCACGAGCGAGAACGTACCTCCCGGGCGAGGCGTGCTCCCACCCCCCTCCCCACCCCGCGCACGAATCGGGACACCCGGCGGCGATACTGGAGCCATGCCGTGCCCGTCCGGGGGACAACCCCCGGGCACCCGGCCGGCCAGGGGGACACGGCGATGCGAGGAAAGGTCCGTTCTTGTGAAGCTCAGCCGCCCCGTTTCCTGGTTCCTGCTCGTTTTCGGGGTGTGGAGCTGGATCATCTGGATCACTTTCGTCAAAAATCTGATCAAGGACAGCAGCGGGCTCGCCTTCGAGGACGGCGACCCGACGGCGTACTTCTGGGTGCACCTGCTGCTCGCCGTCGTCTCTTTCGTACTGGGGACGGTCATCGGGGTCATCGGGTTGCGCGGACTGCGCGCACTGCGCCGAAGGTCATAGGCGTCGCGGACGCCACAACTGAGGGGATACGACGGCATGGTGGTCGTCTTCGCGCTCGTCGCGCTGGCCGTGGTGGGCGTGGTGGTCGCGGCGAACTGGTACGTGTGGCGCCGGCTCTTCCGCGACACGACCCGGGGTCCGGGCCCCGTGCGCCGCATCGGCGCGGTGGTGATCGCCGGAGGCTGGGCGCTGGCGGTGGGCGCGCTGGTCGCCGAACGCACGGGCGCCCCCTTCTGGCTCCAGCGGGTTCTGGCCTGGCCGGGTTTCCTGTGGCTGGCGCTGTCGATCTACCTGCTGCTGGCGGTGCTGGCGGGCGAGGTCGTACGTCCGCTGCTGCGGCGGCTGCTGGAGCGCCGGGCGGCCGCGCGGCAGGCGCGGGCGGAGCCGCTGGTGACCCGGGCCGCGGACCCGGAGCGCATACCCGCCGGAACGGCCCCACCCAGGGCGCCTGAGGCACCTGGGGCAGCGGAGGCGCTGGGGACTGCCGAGGCTCCTGGGACCCGCGAGGCCCCTGAGGCGCCCGTCCCCCCTGGAGCCGCCACCCCCGGGGCCACCACCCCCGGCGCCACGCCCGCGAGCCCCCTGGCGGTGCCCTCCCGCCGCCTGTTCGTCTCCCGCGTCGTCGCCGGGGCCGCCGCCGCGGCGGCCGTCGGAACGGTCGGCTACGGCACGTACGGCGTCCTGAGCGGACCGCGGGTGAAGCGGGTGACCGTGCCGCTGGCCAAGCTCCCGCGCGCGGCGCACGGATTCCGCATCGCCGTGGTCAGCGACATCCACCTCGGTCCGGTGCTCGGCCGGGGCTTCGCGCAGCAGGTCGTCGACACGATCAACTCCACGCAGCCCGACCTCGTCGCGGTCGTCGGCGACCTGGTGGACGGCAGCGTGAAGGACCTCGGCCCGGCGGCGGCCCCGCTCGCGCAGCTCAGGGCCCGGCACGGCGCGTACTTCGTCACCGGCAACCACGAGTACTTCTCCGGCGCCGAGCAGTGGGTCGCGGAGGTACGGCGGCTCGGCCTGCTCCCGCTGGAGAACGCCCGCACCGAGCTGCCCCACTTCGACCTCGCCGGTGTCAACGACGTGGCGGGCGAGGACGAGGGACAGGGCCCCGACTACGTCCGTGCCCTCGGCGACCGGGACCGGTCCCGCGCGTGCGTGCTGCTCGCCCACCAGCCGGTGCAGATCCACGACGCCGTCGACCACGGCGTCGACCTCCAGCTCTCCGGCCACACCCACGGCGGCCAGCTCTGGCCGGGCAACCTCATCGCGGGCGCCGCCAACCCGACGCTGGCCGGCCTGGAACGCTACGGCGACACCCAGCTCTACGTCAGCCGCGGCGCGGGCGCCTGGGGCCCGCCCACCCGTGTGGGGGCGCCCTCGGACATCACGGTGATCGAGCTGGCGTCCCGTCAGGCCTGATCGGCGGCCTTCCCGGCCGCCGGGTCGGGAAGCGCCTTCGTCATCCCGGGCAGGAAGTCCGTGAACAGCTCGTGCACCTCGCGCACCAGCGGGCGCAGCACCCGGAAGCGTGCCAGTACGACGCCCCGCGCGGTGAGCCGGGCGCCGCGTTCGGCGAGGCGGTAGCTGCGCTCGCGGCCCTTGGTGCGGTCGAAGATCCAGTACAGGACGAGCCCCATCTGGGAGAGCCACATCAACTCGGGCAGGATGTCCCGCAGTTCCTCCGGCACCTTGGTCTTCGCGCCGGCCAGCACCGACCGGTGGATGCCGATGGCCTCCACGCGCGCGTGCTCCGACTCCGGGGAGAACGGGCTGAGCGGGCTGTCCGGATCGGCGGCGTTCTTGAAGAACTGCACCGCGAACTCGTGGTACGGCGTCGCGATGTCCAGCCAGACCTTCAGCACGCCCGCCAGCCGCGCCTCCAGGTCGGTCTCCCGGGCCAGGACCTCCCGGACCGCCGCCCGGTGCTCGGCCGCGATCCGGTCGTAGAAGCCCTGGATCAGGTGCTCCTTGCCGGCGAAGTAGTAGTACGCGTTGCCGACGGAGACCCCGGCCTCCTGGGCGATGGCCCGCATCGTCGTCCGGTCGTAGCCGCGTTCCTGGAAGAGCCGCATGGCCGTCTCCAGGATCAGCGCGCGGGTCTGTTCGGACTTGCTGAGGGGGGCACCGTCGTCGGGGCCGTCGTTCGTCGCAGGCACAGGAGCAGAGCCTAGTCAGTGGCGCAGGCGCCGTCGTCACAGCCGGGCCCCCGGTACGTCCAGCCGAGGCCCGGCTCGTACACCCAGCCGTCCGCGCGCCGGTAGCCGTTGCCGCCCCACCGCTGCTGCCCGCCCCGCCACTTCGCGGCGGCCAGGACGGCCCCCCGGGCCAGCCTGGCCCCGGCGGGGGTGCTGAGCCGGTGCGCGAGCGGACGGTGCTCGCGCAGCGCCCACAGGACGACGATCCAGGCGGCGGCGCCCCGGTAGACCTGGCCGCCGTCACCGACGGCGGTGACCTCCTCCAGGGAGGTGGCGTGGTCGAGTGCGGGGAACCGCCGCCGGGCCTCGTCCGACCCGGCCGGGACCAGCTCCAGCGGTACCAGCCGCGGCTGGCGCAGCAGCCAGTCCCGTACGTGGGTGCACAGGGCGCACTCGGCGTCGTAGAGGACGGTGAGCCGGCGCAGCGGGGCGCCGGCCGTCGCGGGAGCGGACGCCATCGGCTCAGGCCCCGGCCGTCGGGGCCACCCAGCCCTGCGGCGGGACCGGCGGCACCTGCTCCCGCTCCATCATGCCGCGCCGCCGGATCTTGTTGAGCACGTACACGTTGCCCAGGTGCATCACGCCGAGCACCAGGAGCACCACGCCGAGCTTGGTCGAGAGCGCCTCGAAGATGCCGCGGGTGTCGGTGACGGTCTCGTCGTCGCTCAGGTAGAGGGCGACGAAGCCGAGGTTGACGAGGTAGAAGCCGACCACCAGGAGGTGGTTGACGGCGTCGGCGAGCTTCTCGTTGCCGTGCAGGACGTCGGCGAGGAAGACCCGCCCGTTGCGGCTGAGCGTGCGGGCCACCCAGACGGTCAGGCCGATGCTGACGACCAGGTAGATGACGTAGGCGATGACGGTGCGGTCCATGCCCCACCCCTTCTTGAACGCGTTCAAAACGCTGACAGGGCTGACTGTAGACCTGCTTTTGAACGTGTTCAACTCAAGGTCGGAGTGGTCCGCGTCACGCGACCGGCGGTCAGGGCCGGCGGCCGAGCTCCGGACGCTTGGAGTAGTCGGTGAGGCCGATGACGTTGCCCCACGGGTCGGCGAACTCGACGGTCCAGCCGGTGGCCACGGGGAACGGCTCGTCGAGCGGCGGTACCCCCGCGTCGCGCAGCGTCCGGGCCGCCTTGCGGGCGTCGGTCACCTCCAGCCACACCCGTGCGGAGGGCCACAAAGGGGGCTGGCGCCCGAACTCCTCCTCCACCCGCAGCAGGAGGCCGGGGGTCTCGCCCCCCACTTTCAGCAGCGCGATGCCGGCCTCGTCGAGCCGGTAGGCGACCGGGAAGCCGGCCCGTTCGTAGAAGCCGACGGCCTCCGTGAGGTCCCCGACCGGAAGCAGCACGTTGTCGAACCCGAGCAGTTCGTACGACTCGTCATCTGACATGGCGTCAGGCTAGGACGGTCATCGCCCGGAACGGCTGATTGTCAGCCCGCGTCGGGCGCGGTCTTCGGCCGTCCGGCGGCAAGGATCTCGGCGACGTCCAGGGTGACCTCGGCGCCGAGGGAGTCGGGGAGGGTGACGGTCTCGCCGGGGGAGTGGACGCGGTGGGTGTAGTAGTCGGCGCAGTCGGGGTCGGTGAGGACGTGGAGGCGCTGGTGCTTGCGGTCGACGATCACGTAGACGGGGACCATGGCGGCGGCGTAGGCGGTGACCTTGGTCCTGAGGTCGTTCTTCCAGTTGCTGGAGGTGACCTCCAGGACGAGGCGGAAGCAGACCGGGTCGTAGCAGTTGTTCTCGATGAGGTGGTCTTCGATGTCGGCGTCCACGATCGCCAGGTCCGGGATCGCGTAGTCCTCGGCGTCGGTGGTCAGCCAGAGACCGATGCCCTGGTGCACTTCGGTTTCGCCGTCGTCAAGGCCCGCCGCGATGAACGGGCGCATGAGTTTGGTCAGGGCACGCGAGTGCGGGACGTCCGGAGGCGGGGTCACGAGGAGCTGGCCTCCGATGATCTCGACGCGGTAGCCCGGATTGCGGTCCATGAGACGGTTCGCCTCCGCGATCAGCGGACGTTCGCCGTGGGGCAGCTCGACGGATGCTGCGGACATCGCGTGCCTCCTAGGGGCCGGTGTCGAGACCATCATCGTAGGGCGGAGGGCGCCCTCATGTCCGTCGCGGCGGCGTTCACCCGATGGTGTGGCATATGCCAGAGGGCCCCGTCTCCAGCGGAAACGGGGCCCTCGCGGACGTACGGCGTCGTAAGCCGACGGACGTCAGAAGCGGCGCGTGATCAGCGCCCGCTTCACCTCCGCGATCGCCTTGGTGACCTCGATGCCGCGCGGGCAGGCGTCCGTGCAGTTGAAGGTCGTGCGGCAGCGCCAGACGCCGTCGCGGTCGTTGAGGATCTCCAGCCGCTGCTCGCCGGCCTCGTCGCGCGAGTCGAAGATGAAGCGGTGGGCGTTGACGATGGCCGCCGGGCCGAAGTACTGCCCGTCGTTCCAGAACACCGGGCACGACGAGGTGCAGGCGGCGCACAGGATGCACTTCGTGGTGTCGTCGAAGCGCTCGCGGTCCTCGGCGGACTGGAGGCGCTCACGCGTCGGCTCGTTGGTGTCCTTCGTGATCAGGAAGGGCATCACGTCCCGGTACGCCTGGAAGAACGGCTCCATGTCGACGACCAGGTCCTTGAGGACCGTCAGGCCCTTGATGGCCTCGACCGTGATCGGCTTCTCGGGGCTGATGTCCTTGATCAGCGTCTTGCAGGCCAGCCGGTTCTTGCCGTTGATCCGCATGGCGTCCGACCCGCAGATGCCGTGCGCGCAGGAACGGCGGAAGGTGAGGCTTCCGTCGAGGTCCCACTTGATCTTGTGCAGCGCGTCGAGGACACGCTCCTTCGGGTCGATCTCCAGCTGGAAGTCTTCCCAGGTCGCCTCGGCCGAGACCTCCGGGTTGAACCGCCGGACGCGGAAGGTGACCGTGATGTACGGGGAGTCGGCGAAACCGGGCTCGGGGGCCTTGTCGCTCTTCTCCATGACAGGGGTAGCCATCAGTACTTACGCTCCATCGGCTGGTAGCGGGTCTGGACGACCGGCTTGTAGTCGAGCCGGATGGACTCGGCGCCGTCGTCGCCCACCTCGCGGTACGCCATGGTGTGGCGCATGAAGTTGACGTCGTCGCGGTTGGGGTAGTCCTCGCGGTAGTGACCGCCGCGCGACTCCTTGCGGGCGAGCGCGGACACCGCCATGACCTCGGCGAGGTCGAGCAGGTTGCCCAGCTCGACGGCCTCCAGGAGGTCGGTGTTGAACCGCCGGCCCTTGTCCTGGATCGCCACGTTCTTGTAGCGGGCGCGCAGCTCGGCGATCTTCTCGACGGCCGTCTTGATCGTCTGCTCGGTGCGGAACACCATGACGTTGGCGTCCATGCACTCCTGCAGCTCGCGGCGGAGCGTCGCCACCCGCTCGGTGCCGGTGGAGTCGCGCAGCCGCTCGATCTGCTCGACGACCAGGGACTCCGGGTTCTCCGGCAGCTCGACGAAGTCCGCCTTCTGCGCGTACTCCGCGGCGGCGATGCCGGCCCGCTTGCCGAAGACGTTGATGTCCAGCAGCGAGTTGGTGCCCAGACGGTTGGCGCCGTGCACGGACACGCAGGCGACCTCGCCGGCCGCGTACAGGCCCGGGACGACGGTGGTGTTGTCCGCCAGGACCTCACCCTCGACGTTGGTCGGGATGCCGCCCATCGCGTAGTGCGCGGTGGGCTGGATCGGGATCGGGTCCGTGTAGGGCTCGATGCCGAGGTAGGTGCGTGCGAACTCCGTGATGTCCGGGAGCTTCGCGTCGAGCTGCTCCGGCGGGAGGTGGGTCAGGTCCAGGTAGACGTGGTCGCCCTCGGGACCGCA
The DNA here is from genome assembly GCF_031845825.1 of Streptomyces lancefieldiae. Classification (NCBI taxonomy): domain Bacteria; kingdom Bacillati; phylum Actinomycetota; class Actinomycetes; order Kitasatosporales; family Streptomycetaceae; genus Streptomyces; species Streptomyces lancefieldiae. The sequence continues at coordinate 221,535 of NZ_JAVRFH010000006.1, forward strand.
GCCGCGGCCCTCGCGGATCTCCGTGTAGATGGAGCGGGAGACGACGTCACGGGACGCGAGGTCCTTCATGACCGGCGCGTACTTCTCCATGAAGCGCTCGCCGTCCTTGTTGCGGAGGATGCCGCCCTCACCGCGGGCGCCCTCCGTCAGCAGGATGCCCATTCGCCAGATGCCGGTCGGGTGGAACTGGAAGAACTCCATGTCCTCCAGCGGCAGCCCGCGCCGGTACACGGCCGCCTGGCCGTCACCGGTGAGCGTGTGCGCGTTCGACGTCACCTTGAAGAACTTGCCGGTGCCGCCGGAGGCGTAGATCACGGACTTCGCCTGGAAGATGTGGATCTCGCCGGTCGCCAGCTCGTAGGCCACCACGCCGGCCGACTTCTTGACGCCGTCGACCTCGGTGATCAGCTGGTCCAGGACGTAGAACTCGTTGAAGAACTCCACGCCCTCCTTGACGCAGTTCTGGTACAGCGTCTGGAGGATCATGTGGCCGGTGCGGTCGGCCGCGTAGCAGGAGCGGCGGACCGGGGCCTCGCCGTGATTGCGGGAGTGGCCGCCGAAGCGGCGCTGGTCGATGGTGCCGTTCGGGGTCCGGTTGAACGGCAGGCCCATCTTCTCCAGGTCGAGGACCGAGTCGATGGCCTCCTTCGCCAGGATCTCGGCGGCGTCCTGGTCGACCAGGTAGTCACCGCCCTTGACCGTGTCGAAGGTGTGCCACTCCCAGTTGTCCTCCTCCACGTTGGCGAGCGCGGCGGCCATGCCGCCCTGCGCCGCGCCCGTGTGGGAGCGGGTGGGGTAGAGCTTCGTCAGGACGGCCGTGCGGCTGCGCTTGGTCGCCTCGATGGCGGCCCGCATACCGGCGCCACCGGCGCCGACGATGACGGTGTCGTACTTGTGTACCTTCATGATTTTCGCAGCCCCGTGCCTAGCGGATGTTCGGGTCGAAGGTGAAGATCACCAGCGTGCCCAGCAGGATGGTGAACACCGTGGCGGTGTAGAGCAGGCCCTTGAGCCACAGGCGGGTGTTCGGGCGCTCCGCGTAGTCGTTGATGACCGTGCGCAGACCGTTCGCGCCGTGCAGCATCGCGAGCCAGAGCATCAGGAGGTCCCAGACCTGCCAGAAGGGCGAGGCCCAGCGGCCCGCCACGAAGGCGAAGCCGATCTTCGAGACGCCGCCGTCCAGCACGAGCTGGATGAGCAGGTGCCCGAGGACCAGGACGACCAGCACGACGCCGGACAGGCGCATGAAGAGCCAGGCGGCCATCTCGAAGTTGCCGCGCGTGGACTTCGGGGACTTCTTGGTGCGCTTGCGGGGCGGCTCGATCAGCGGCGCCGGGTTGTCGACCGTGTAGAGGGAGGCGCCTTCGACGGGGCCGATCCCGGTGGCGGGGGATTCAGTCGTGGACATTGGCGTCAGCTCCCGAACAGTTCACGAGCGGCGTGGCCGAGGACGGGGTAGATCGCCCCGATCATCAGCACGACCCACAGGGCGACGACGGTCCAGAGCATCTGCTTCTGGTAGCGGGCGCCCTTGACCCAGAAGTCGACGGCGATGACGCGCAGACCGTTGAGCGCGTGGAAGAGGATGGCGGCGACGAGGCCGTACTCCAGCAGCGCGACGATCGGCGACTTGTACGTGGCCACGACGGTGTCGTAGGCCTCGGGGGACACACGGACGAGCGCGGTGTCCAGCACGTGAACGAACAGGAAGAAGAAAATGAGGACGCCGGTGACTCGATGAGCCACCCAGGACCACATTCCTTCCCGGCCGCGGTACAGCGTTCCAGCCGGCACGGAAATTTCCTCCGGGAGCGGGGATCGGGGCCGCGCCGGCTTTCCTTGTCGGTCGGGCCCGGCCGGGTACGGTCCACCGGCCCCCAGCATGGTAGCGACGGTTGCCTGCGGCGCTTACGGGGGGCCTGCCGTTGTGATCAAACTTGCACTCAAAGGGGCACGGACGGGCTATCGGCGTGCGTGCTTTGCGTTCTTTACGCGCATTGAGGCCCTGCCCCCAGCAGCCGGGTGAGCCGGCCCGTCGCCAGGCGGCGCAGTTCCTCGGAGGCGACCAGCCGTTCCTCGTCCGGATCGTTCGCCAACCGTGACCGGATGCCTTCGAGTACGTGGTCCAGGGCCTCGCTCGCGGGCAGGCCGTCCAGGCAGATGACGAACGCGTGTCCGAACCGGCTCTCGTAGGCCGCGGTGGCCGCGCTCAGGGCCGTGTGGGCCGCCGCGTACGTGTCCTCCGGAAGGGTCGGCAGTGCCTCCGCCGCCAGGGCCTCCGTCAGGCCGACCGGGGACAGGTCGTACGCCGCTTCGTCCGCCGCCGCCAGCAGGGCGGGGAGGTCCGGATAGGGGCGGTGGGCGGTGAGGGGGTGGGCCCAGTCACGGCTGTTCAGGCAGGTCAGGAGGGTCTGTACGGCTTCGTCGGGGGGAGCGGTGTTGAAGTGCTCCAGTGAGGAGGCCGTTACTGATGTGGCGCGGGTGGTTTGCACCGGTACCGGTATGGCCACTCGGCCGGGGAAGTCTGGGAGACGGTGCGCAGGCAGCGTGGATCCTCGTGGGCGTCACGTGTGTGTCGGCAGGGGATTGTGCGAAGAGTGTGCCGTCACGTTATCGAGTGACGGCAGCACGTGTCCGTCCGTTGCCCGAATTTCACCCGAACGGGAGAGTTTCAGAACATGTGGTGGACGCATGATGAAGCTCACGGCTCTAGGTTGGCGCTGTGAGACGGCACGGACGCCGGATTCCGGCACACAACGTGAGGCAGCGGGCCGTGATCGCCGGTACGGCGGTCGCCGCGCTCGGCGTGGGAGTCGGCCTGTGGGCCCCCCACGGCGGGGGTGGCGGGTCGGCGGGCTCGGCGGCCCTGTCCGCCGGCGAGGCGGCCACGCCCCCCACCCCGCCCGGCCCCAGCGGCTCCTACGCCCTGTCCGAGGAGCCGCGCACCATACCCGCCGTACGCGACCACACCCCGGCCCGCGGCCCCGGCTGGGAGCCCGAACGCGGCCACCGCGTCGTCGTCGCCGACCGCGGCCTCGCCGACGAGGGGCGCCTGCTGGCCGGCGAGCTGGGGCTGACGTACGCGGGGGAGAAGGACGACGAGCGGGCCGGCGACGTGCGCCTGGAGGTGAAGGAGGACAAGGGCGCGGACCCGGAGTCGTACAGCATGACCGTGCGCGACGGCCGCGTCGTCGTCAGCGGACCCGCCGAGGCCGGCGTCTACTACGGCACCCGCACCCTCAAGCAGGCGGTGGACGGCGGAGGCACCGCGCCCGAGGGCGTCGTGAAGGACGACCCGGACAAGCCGCGGCGCGGGTTCATGCTCGACATCGCGCGCAAGCACTACGACGCCGACTGGATCAAGGACCGGATACGCGAGCTCGGCGACCTGAAGTTCAACGAGCTGGGCCTGCACTTCTCCGACGACCAGGCCTTCCGCATCGAGTCCGACTCGCACCCGGAGATCGTCTCCGACGACCACCTGACCAAGGCCGAGGTGAAGGAGATCGTCGATCTCGCCGCCTCCCGCCACATCACCGTCGTTCCCGAGATCGACTCGCCCGGCCACCTCGGCGCCGTGATCGCCGCCCACCCCGACCTGCAACTGCGCAACGCCCAGGGCAAGGCCACGCGCGGCGCGATCGACATCTCCAAGCCGGAGGCCGCCCAGATCGTCGACGACCTGCTGAACGAGTACGCCGACCTCTTCCCCGGCTCCCAGTTCCACCTGGGCGCCGACGAGTACCAGGCACTCGTGGTGCCGGACCCCGAGGCCTCCTACCCCGGCCTGGCCGCCGCCGCCCGCAAGGCGTACGGCTCCGACGGCACCGTCGCCGACCTCACGACCGACTGGCTGAACGACCGGGCCAAGACGGTCCAGGCCCACGACCGCACCCCGCGCGCCTGGAACGACGGCTTCTTCAAGAACACGTCCGTCGAACCGCTGAAGGACATCAAGGTCGCCTACTGGACCGGCAAGGAGATCGGCGCCCGCCAGCCGGCGGAGTACCTGCGCGCGGGCCGCGAGGTCCTCAACTACAACGACGAGTTCCTCTACTACGTGCTCGGCGAGCCGCAGACCTTCGTCTACCCGACCGGTGAGCGCATCTACGAGCAGTGGACCCCGCGGGTCCTGCGCGGCACGCAGGCGGTCGACGCCGAGTACGACGACCAGATACTCGGCGGCAGCTTCGCGGTCTGGGGCGACCTGCCGAACGCCCAGACGCAGGCGCAGGTCGCCGACGGCATACGGCTGCCGCTGGCGGCGACGGTCCAGAAGCTGTGGGACCCGGACAAGCCCGAGCTGTCCTGGGCGGACTTCAGGTCGCTGGCGAACCGGCTCGACTGACCCGGGGCACTCACGGGGGCGCCCCCGGGGGCGGATTGCCCGATCCGGCTGCGAACTCCCGTACCGCTGTGGTGATCTGTGGGCGAGCCGAACCGACACGCCGGGGGGACCGGGACATGGGCTACTGGGGGTATCTCGTCGTGGGCCGCGCCGAGCGGCCGCTCGCGGAGCTGGAGGCGCTGTCGGGCGCCACGGGCATGACCCTGCGCCTGTCCGCGCCCGAGGGCTGGCAGGTGTGGGAGTACCCGGGCGGCGACGGAGACGTCGGGAACATGAACGACCTGGCCGGGCAGACCGGCGCGCCCGCGCTGTTCGGATACGTCATGGACAGCGACTGCGTGGTCGTGGAGGCGGCGGCCCCGGAGAGCGGGGCGTGGACGACCTGTCTGGCGCGGACCGCGATGGCCGGGTACCTGGGCGCCGAGAAGGAGGGGCTCACCCTGGAGGACTACTTCCTCGAGCCCCGCGACGCCGCCGAGCGTGCCGTCGCCTGGGCCGCGGAGGCCGGCCGCGTCGCGAGCGCCGGGGAACTGGCGGAGGTGCTGTCGGCCGATCCCGGCGCCGACCCCGATGCCGGCCCCGACGCCGCTCTCGGCGGCGAGACCGTGGCCGAAGACCTCTTCTTCCGGTTCCTCGCCCGGCTGGGCGTGGTGCCGCGGTGACACTCCCGGGCCGTCGTACGCAGTAGTCGTACGCAGTAAGGAGAAGCGCGGGCTCCGCGTCGGCCGAGGCAACGGCCGGAGCCGCCACCCCCCACAGGAGAGGCCCCGGCCGTCGCGCGGCACGGGCCGCGCGGCGGCCCGTATTTCCTACAGCGCCGGGACTGCGCTTTCTGTCACACCCACCGCGTCACGGGTTAGTTGCATCTTGTACGGCAATGGGACAAGGACATGGACGAGTGGCGGTTTCACGTCGTAACGTGCCATTCGCGCCGACCAGCGGGAGCCCTTTCTCCCGCACCACACCCGCGGTGGACCACCGCGGCCATCCACTGAGGAACCACGACGGCGAGTACCCGGTCCGCGAGAGCGGCGCCGGCTCAGGCGCAAAGAGAGGCGCGTTCGGTGCTGGGGGACGACGCGGAGCTGACCGCCGCGGTACGTGCGGCACAGGGCGGGGACGAGACCGCGTTCCGGACCGTGTACCGCGGCGTGCATCCGCGGCTGCTGGGCTACGTACGGACACTGGTCGGGGATTCCGACGCCGAGGACGTGGCGTCCGAGGCGTGGCTGCAGATCGCCCGCGACCTGGAACGCTTCGACGGCGACGCCGACCGGTTCCGCGGCTGGGCTGCCCGCATCGCCCGCAACCGCGCGCTGGACCACATCCGCATGCGCGGACGCCGGCCCGCGATCGGCGGCGACGAGACGGAGCTGACCGCGAGGCCCGCCGAGTCCGACACGGCGGGCGAGGCGATCGAGGCCCTGGCCACCGACACCACCCTCTCCCTGATCGCCCGGCTGCCCCAGGACCAGGCCGAGGCGGTCGTCCTGCGCGTGGTGGTGGGCCTCGACGCCAAGAGCGCCGCCGAGACGCTGGGCAAGCGGCCCGGCGCCGTCCGCACGGCGGCGCACCGCGGCCTGAAGCGCCTGGCCGAACTGCTCGGCGGCGATCCGGAATCGGGCGGCGGACTCGACGCCCTGCCGCCCCAGCGAGAACCGCGCGGCCGTGCGGTGACGTCCGCGGGTGTGACGCATACGCGTACGCGGACGCAGAGGGACATGTGATGGCCGACGAGCAGGACAGGTGGCTGGACCGCGAAACGGCGGAGCTCTTGCTGCGCGGAGAGTCACCCCGGGCTGTCGACCCCGCGGCCCGCGACCGGGCCGAACGCCTCGCCGCGGTCCTGGGCGCGCTCTCGGCCCCACCCCTGCCGACCAGCGAGGAACTCCCCGGCGAGGCCGCCGCGCTGGCCGCCTTCCGCAAGGTGCGCGCCGAGCGGGCCGATGCCCCGACGGGGCCGCGGGCCGCCCTCGGGCGCAACAGCACGTCACGGTCCTCCGACACCGGGCTGGTCCGCATCGGCCCTCGCGGCGACGCGGCCCGGCGCCCCCGCTGGGGCCGCCCCCTGCGCCTCGGGCTGGTCGCCGCGCTGACCGTCGGCATGGTCGGCGGGGTGGCGGTCGCGGCCGGAACCGGAGTCCTGCCGACGCCGTTCGACGGGGCCGAACCGGACCCCACCGCCACCGTGTCGGCCGCCGCGTCCCCCGACCGCCCGCGCGCCTCGCCCTCACCGCTGGACGGCGTGCACGGCGGAGCGATGCCGGGCGGCACCGGACCCGGCGCGCCCGGCCGGGGCACCGCGCGGGGCGACGCGGGCCACGGCGCCGCCGGGGACCGCGACTCCGGCGAACGGGGGACGGGCGGCTTCGACGGCCGGCGACCGGACCTCGCCGCGTCCTGCCGCGACGCACGGGCCGGCAGGGAGCTCGACGGCACCCGGCGGCGGGTGCTGAAGGACGCGGCCGGGGGCTCGTCACGGGTCGGCGAGTACTGCGCGGACCTCCTCGCCGGGACCGACCCCGCCGCCAAGGGCCGCGGCGGTGGCAGGGGCGGCGGGGAGTCCGGCGAGTCCGGGGAGGCGCCCCGGGGCCGGGGCCAGGGGAAGGACACCGCGAACGACACCGGCGACCGGGACGACAAGGCCGGCCGGGACGGCGGCGACGGAACGGGCGCCAAGGACGGCGGAGACGCACAGGGCGGCAAGGGCGGCAAGGGCGGCACGAAGGGGAACGGCGGCAAGGGTGACAAGGGCGGCACGGACGATGACGAGGACCACCACATAGCCCGGCCCGTCGAGACCCCTCACGGCATCCTCGACCCGCGCGCGCCCTCCGCCTCCGCGCCCCGGCCGCATCCGCCGCATCCCTCGACCCTCGTCGGCGCACCCGCCTGACCTGCGCTTTCGCGGCCGGGAAGGAGTTCTTCGCCAAGGGGTGTGACACTTTCGGCCACCGTGACGCAGTAAGGAGTGAGCCGACTGGTCATCGGCTTCGCACCGAGCCGGGGTTCCCCCCGTACCTACGGCTCGTGCACCCCGGCGCGGGCGGGACACGTTCCCCCTGTCCCGCTCGCGCCCCTCCTCCGCATCGCCGTCTCACCGGTACACGACGACCTTGTCGCCGTTGCTCACCTGCGCGTACAGGTCCGCGATCGCCGCCTCGTCGCGCACGTTGACGCAGCCGTGCGAGGCGCCCGCGTACCCGTGGGCGGCGAAGTCGTACGAGTAGTGCACGGCCTGGCCGCCGCTGAAGAACATCGCGTACGGCATGGCCGAGTCGTAGAGCGTCGAGACGTGGTGGCGGGACTTCCAGTAGACGTGGAACACGCCCTCCCGGGTCGGCGTGTACTGCGAGCCGAACCGCACCGGCATCGTCGACACGGTCCGCCCGTCGATCATCCAGCGCAGCGTCCGGCTCGACTTGCTGATGCACAGCACCCGGCCGGTCAGACAGCGCGGGTCGGGCGCGGCGGCCGGCTGACCGCCCATCAGGTACAGCTCCCACCTGCCCGGCTCACGCGTCATCGCCAGCAGCCGCTGCCAGGTGACGGTGTCGGTCCGGCCCGTCCGGGGCAGCCCGCGCTTGCCCTGGAAGCCGCTCACCGCGCGCTCGGTCAGGTCGTCGTACGTCCCGGTCGGCCCGTCGACGAGCCACTCGACCTGGCGCAGCCGGGCCTGGAGTTCACGTATGTCCCGGCCGGTGTCGCCCCGCGTCCACAGCACCCGGGGCTCGGTACGGGCGGGCGGTGCGCCGGGCGACCGGTCGTCGGCCGGCGTGTTCCCCGGCGGTGTCCGGGTGACGTCCACGCGCACCGGTGGGCGCCCGACGCCGTCGGCGCCCGCGCCCTGCACGGTGCAGCCTCCGGCCGCCAGCACGATCCCCAGGGCGAGGGCGACCGCCCTCCCGGTGCTCCCCGCCGTCCCCGTCTCTGTCGTACGCATCTCGGCCCCCCGTCGTCTCATGGCCCTGCACGGACGTCCCCTGAGATGTTCCCCGCGGATGACGCGCCGCGAACGGCACGGCATCGTTGTGACCGGGACCGCATCGAGGTTGTGAGCAAGGTCCCAGCGCGCGCCCCTGCACCGGGTGCGCGGGCGCCGATACAGTCCGTCGAAGGGTCGGCCTGTACTGGCGAGTAACTGACGGCGAGTAACTGACGGGTAGTTCGAGCAGTTCGAACATGTGCTCAGCGGGAGGCATCACACCATGGCGCGCGAGTCGGGCAGTGCTCGGTCCACCGAGAGCGGACTGCCCATCGAACCGGTCTACGGGCCCGACGCCCAGGAGGGCTGGGACCCGGCCGAGAAGCTGGGCGAACCGGGGAGGTACCCCTTCACCCGGGGCGTGTACCCGACGATGTACACCGGCCGGCCGTGGACGATGCGCCAGTACGCCGGTTTCGGCACGGCGACGGAGTCCAACGCCCGCTACAAGCAGCTCATCGCCAACGGCACCATGGGGCTGTCGGTCGCCTTCGACCTGCCCACCCAGATGGGCCACGACTCCGACGCCCCGATCGCCTCGGGCGAGGTCGGCAAGGTGGGCGTGGCGATCGACTCGATCGACGACATGCGGGTGCTGTTCGGCGGGATCCCGCTGGACAAGGTCTCGACGTCGATGACGATCAACGCCCCCGCCGCCCTGCTGCTCCTGCTCTACCAACTGGTCGCCGAGGAGCAGGGCGTCGCCGCCGACCGGCTCACCGGCACGATCCAGAACGACGTGCTGAAGGAGTACATCGCGCGCGGGACGTACATCTTCCCGCCCAAGCCCTCGCTGCGGCTGATCGCGGACATCTTCAAGTACTGCAAGGCCGAGATCCCGAAGTGGAACACCATCTCGATCTCCGGCTACCACATGGCCGAGGCGGGCGCGTCCCCCGCGCAGGAGATCGCGTTCACCCTCGCCGACGGCATCGAGTACGTGCGTACGGCGGTCGCGGCGGGCATGGACGTCGACGACTTCGCGCCCCGCCTCTCCTTCTTCTTCGTGGCCCGTACGACGATCCTGGAGGAGGTCGCCAAGTTCCGCGCGGCCCGCCGGATCTGGGCCCGGGTGATGAAGGAGGAGTTCGGCGCGGAGAACCCCAAGTCGCTGATGCTGCGCTTCCACACCCAGACGGCGGGCGTGCAGCTGACGGCCCAGCAGCCCGAGGTGAACCTGGTCCGCGTCGCCGTGCAGGGCCTGGGGGCGGTGCTCGGCGGCACCCAGTCGCTGCACACCAACTCCTTCGACGAGGCCATCGCCCTGCCGACCGACAAGTCCGCCCGCCTCGCCCTGCGCACCCAGCAGGTCCTCGCCTACGAGACGGACGTGACGGCGACCGTCGACCCCTTCGCCGGGTCGTACGTCATCGAGAAGATGACCGACGACGTCGAGGCGGCCGCGCTGGAGCTGATGCGCAAGGTCGAGGACCTCGGCGGCGCGGTCGACGCCATCGAGCACGGCTTCCAGAAGAGCGAGATCGAGCGCAGCGCCTACCGCATCGCCCAGGAGACCGACTCCGGCGAGCGGGTCGTGGTCGGCGTCAACCGCTTCCAGCTCGACGCGGAGGAGCCCTACGAGCCCCTCCGCGTCGACCCGGCCATCGAGGCCCAGCAGGCCGAACGGCTCGCGACGCTGCGCGCGGAACGCGACCAGCAGGCCGTGGACCTGGCCCTGGCGGCCCTGAAGAAGGCGGCCGAGGGCGAGGACAACGTCCTGTACCCGATGAAGGACGCCCTGCGCGCCCGCGCGACGGTGGGCGAGGTGTGCAACGCGTTGCGGGAGGTGTGGGGGACGTACGTGCCCTCCGATGCGTTCTGAAGGCGGTCGAGCTGGGGCGTTACCTCGAATGGGTGATCGGGGGCGAACAGCGCACGCTCCTGGTTAGGCTCGTGGAGGTGTTCCCGTAAGGAGGGTGCCGTGGCTGTCATGATGCACGAGTCGTCGCTTGCCGATGCTGCTGACCATCTCTGGGAGGAGCTGCCCGGTCACCGGGTGGAGATCCTCAACGGGAGCATCGTAGTGACACCGCCGCCGGACGGTCCGCACCAGGAGTCGCTGACCTGGCTCATCGAGGAGTTCTCCCGGGTCGGAGCCAGGCACGCGGGGCTCAGATGCCTCGGCGGCATCGGGTTGTGGCTGCCGACGGGTCCCGACGACTACGCGGTGCCCGACTTCTCCGTGGTCGACGACGTCTACAGGGACGCGGCCGTGGAGAAGAACTGCCATGCGCCGCACGTCTTCCGGCTGGTCCTCGAGGTGATCTCCACCAACTGGTCCAATGACACGGCCATCAAGGTGGGGACATACGCCCGGGCAGGCATCCCGGTGTACGTCATCGCCGACCGTCACCACGACGAGGTCCTCCTCTACACCGACCCCGCCGACGGCAAGTATCCCGACCCCCAGCGTTTCAGGCGTGATCAGGAAATCCCCATTCCCGAATCCGTCGGCGTCACTCTCACCCTCTCCGTAGACATCCTCCTCGACGGCGACGACTGACCCGGACGGGGCCCCGGTTCGGGACTCAGGCGCCCAGCCCGTACCGGCCCAGGTAGGCGTCGAGGCCCTCCGGCCTGTCGCCGGCCCAGCCCACGTACCCGTCCGGCCGTACCAGGAACAGTCCCGTCCCGTATGCCCCGTGCGCGCCCCCGCGCACCACCCTCACCGCAGCCCCCACGCCACCGCCGGGCGCGTCGACGCCCAGCGCCAGCAGCGTCCAGTGCGGCCCCCGGAAGGCGTCGAAGAGCCGTATGCCGTCCACCCTCCCGTCGGGCGCGCGGTCACCGGCCCGTACCGCACCCCCGTCGACGGCGCCCCGCGTCTCCACCGTCAGCGACGAGTCCCGGTACCCGATCCCCAGCTGCCGGGTCGCCCCGCCGCGCCGCACCTCGCCGCGGTGGACGGCGGTCGACAGGTCGAGCATCTCCGCGGCGACGGGGCGTCGTTCCTCCTCGTAGCTGTCCAGGAGCGTGGCCGGGGCGCTGCCCGTCAGCACGGAGTCCAGCTTCCAGCCCAGGTTGTAGGCGTCCTGGACGCTGGTGTTCAGCCCCTGGCCGCCCGCGGGTGAGTGCACGTGCGCCGCGTCGCCGGCGATGAAGACCCGGCCCGAGCGGAAACGGTCGGCCAGGGCCGCCCGCGGCCGGAAGTCGGAGGTCCAGCGGACCTCGGTCACGTCCTCGGCGGCGATGTGCGAGCGCTCCGCGACGACCTTGCGGACGCCGTCCGGGGAGGTGTCCACGTACGCGCCCTCCGGGAACCGCGCCATCACCTGGAAGTCCTCCGTGCCGGCCAGGGGGCAGATGGCGAGGAGGTCGTCGCCTTCGCGCGGCGGGAAGACGTGCCAGTTGTCCCGGTCCAGGCCGCTGATCCGGACGTCCGCCACCAGCGTCGGATTCGGGTCGACACTCTCGCCGGTCATGCCGATGCCCAGCGCGCGGCGCACCGCCGACCGGCCGCCGTCCGCCGCGACCAGGTAGCGGGCGCGCACCGTCCCGCCCGAGGAGAGGTGCGCGGTGACGCTCTCGTCGTCCTGCGAGACACCGGCGACCTCGTGGTGGAAGGCGACCGTGCCGCCCAGTTCCGCGAGCCGTGCCGCCAGGATCTCCTGAGTGCGCCACTGCGGCACCATCCACGCCCTGTTGTACGGCGAGTCCTCGCTCGGCTCGGCCGGGTCGAACATGTGGTGCTCGCCGACCCGTTCGCCGTTCTTCCAGATCATGCCGATCGGGTAGGTGCCGCCCGCCGCGTGGATCGCGTCGAGGACTCCCAGGTCGTCGAAGACCTCCATCGTGCGGGGCTGGAAGCCCTTGCCGCGCGAGCCGGGGAACAGTGTCCGCGCGCGCTCCACGACCAGCGCGTCGACGCCGCGCCGGGCCAGGTCGATGCCGAGGGCGAGGCCGGTGGGGCCCGCGCCGACGATCAGAACGTCGGTGTTCATCACCCGTCTCCTTAACGCTGTTAAGTCGCTGTCCGGTCCGAGCATGGCCTTAACGTCGTTAAGCTGTCAAGCTGTCCGTCGTGGGAACGGAACGACGCGCCCCCCTCGACCGCCTGCGGGTCGCGGACACGGCGCTGAAGCTGCTGAACGAGGTGGGCCTGGACGGCCTGACCCTGCGCACCATCGCCAGGGAGCTGGACGTGAAGGCGCCCGCCCTCTACTGGCACTTCAAGGACAAGCAGGCCCTGCTCGACGAGATGGCCACCGAGATGTACCGCCGTATGGTCGCCGGGCTCTCGCTCGACCCGGGCGACACCTGGCGGGAGCGGCTGCTCAAGACCAACCGGGGCCTGCGCGCGGCGCTGCTCGGCTACCGCGACGGCGCGAAGGTGTTCAGCGGCTCACGCTTCACCGGCGTGGAGCACGCCGAGCAGATGGAGGACAACCTCCGCCTGTTCACCGCCGAGGGCCTCAGCCTCGCCCAGGCGGTCCGGGCGACCACGACGGCGTACCTCTTCACCCTCGGCTTCGTCACCGAGGAACAGGGCGTCGAGCCCCTGCCCGGCGAGCGCCGCGAGGGCTTCGACATGGACGAACGCGCCCGCGTGATGGCCGACTACCCGTTGACGGCCGCGGCGGGGGCGGAGATGTTCACGGACTACGAACGGCACTTCGAGGAGGGGCTGGAGCTGGTGATCGCGGGAATCGGGGTGCGCTACGGCCTCGACTGAGCCGCCCCGCGCGCCTTCTCCCGCCGCGCCGCCCGGTACCGGCGCACTGCCCGGGTGACGACCGGCGGCAACAGGTCGAGGGCGAGACGCCGGGCCCGCCCGCGGGGGGACGCCCGCCGTGCGGGGGACGGCCCGGCCTGCCCGCGCTGCTTCACCTGTCCCGGCACCGACGGGGCGTCCGGCGCGGCGTCCGCCCGCGGCGCCCGTGACGGCCTCGCCGCCGCGGACGCCCGGTACCGCGAGGGCGGCAGCGACGGCGGCCGCATGCTCCCGCCCTTGGCCCGGACGCGGACCAGCCGGTGGCCGGCGGCCCACTCCACGCTCACCCCGCAGTCGTCGCGCCCGTTCAGCGCGGCGAGCAGCTCCTCCTGGACGGACTCGGTCTCCCCCCAGGTGCCGTACAGCTTCTGGCTGCTCAGACAGACGGGGCGCAGCCCCCTTTCCAGCACGGCCTCCCAGGCGGCGACGGCGACGCCCGGGGTGTGTTCGGTGCGGAAGTCGTCGAGGACGACGATGCCGTCCGGCCGCAGCAGGTCGCGGGCCGCGCCGATGTCGCCGTGGACGTGCTCGTACAGGTGCGAGGCGTCGATGTGGACGAACCGGCAGGAGCCGGGCGCGACCGTGTCGGTGATGGCGGAGGTGGGGGCCTGGGCGACGGACGGCAGGGTGTCGTGGAAGGAGAGGTAGTTCCGCTCGAAGGCCCGCCGGGTGAGCGTCGAGTACGACCGTGCCGTCTCGGCCCGGTTCGCGTCGTCCGGCGCCTCGGCCCCGAACAGGTCGCAGACCGTCAGGGCCTCGCCGTCCCGCAGGTGGTGCCCCAGCAGGATCGCGCTCTTGCCCAGATAGGCACCCAGTTCGAGCAGGTCGCCGCGGGTGCCCCCGGCCTCCTGCCACTCCAGGAACCAGGAGAAGAGCACCTGGTCCAGCGGCCAGAACCAGCCCGGGACGTCGCCCAGCTCGGCGGGATACTCGTGCGTCTCTTGCGCAGTGGCCATGGAGCGAGGATGCCCCGACGGAGCGTGCGACGCGGTGGGCGCGCGCAATCCCATGGACGGAAGATCACACGAATCGCCCAACGGACCCGGCCGGTACTCCGATTCTTCTGCGGGACGTCTGTCGTTCACCCACAATTCACGGCGATCGTGGAGTTATAGCGGCACCGGACGGAATCAATCTGGGGGGACAAACATGAGAAGAACGACGAGACACGGTGCGTGGTGCGTCGGTGTGCTGGTCGCGGCGGGAACGCTGGTCGCCGGGCCGGCCGAGGCGATCGTGGGTGACCCGGTCGGCGACGGCGGGAAGCCCTACGCCGCGAGAATCGTGATCGGCGACACGGAACGGGCCTGTTCCGGCGCGCTCGTCGAGGCGCGGTGGATCGTCACGGCGGCGAGCTGCTTCGCCGACGATCCGTCCCGGCACGCGTCGGTCCCCGCGGGCCCGCCCACCCGCCCCGCCCGGGTCACCGTCGGACGCACGGACCCGGGCACGACGCCCGGCCAGGTGCGCGACATCGTCGAACTGGTGCCCCGCGCCGATCGGGACCTGGTGCTCGCGCGGCTGTCCTCGCCGGTGTGGGGCATCACTCCGGTGACCCTCGGCACCGAGGCCCCCGTCGTCGGCGAGGAGCTGTCCGTCGTCGGCTACGGACGAACCGCCGACGAGTGGGTGCCCGAACGGCCGCACGCCGGCACGTTCGCCGTCACCGGCACCCGCGGAGCGGAACTGGACGTGGAAGGGCAGGACGGAGCCGCGGTCTGCGAGGGCGACGCGGGCGGCCCGACGGTGCGTCCCGGTGCCGTCGGCGACGAACTCGTGGCGGTGAGCAGCCGTTCCTGGCGGGGCGGGTGCTTCGGGTCCGAGGAGACCCGGCGCGGTGCCGTGCAGACCCGCCTGGACGACATCACGGGCTGGGTCGGCGCCCAGGTCGCCCGCTGGTCCCTGAAGGCCCAGGCCAACGACAAGTACGTGTCCGCCGAGCTGAACCAGACCGGCGCCCAGGAGGGCAGGCTGCGGGCCCGCGCCGACGAGGTGGGGGGCTGGGAGCAGTTCACGCTCCACACCCGTGACGGCGGCACCACGGTGGCGCTCCGCTCCGCCGCCAACAACTCCTTCGTCACCACCGAGCTGAACCAGACCGGCGCCCACGAGGGGATGCTGCGCGCCCGCAGCGAGACCGTCAACGGGTGGGAGTCCTACACCCTGGTGCCGCAGGGGGACCGGAAGTACGCCCTGCGGTCCACGGCGAACGGCAAGTACGTCGTCACCGAGGCCACCTACACGGGGGACGACGCGGGACTGCTGCGCGCCCGCTCGGACAGCGTCGCCGGCTGGGAGCGCTTCACGCTGGAGCACGCCGACAACTTCCGCGTCACGGACGTCGCCCCGGCGGATCCGGCCCCGCTGCCCCTGAGCTGACCCCGGCCGCGAACCGGATCAGCGGCGAACAAGGTTAACCCCCGCATCGTTTTCGGGACGCATTCCGTTTTCCTTTCGGACGACGGAGTGCGTCCCGAATTACTTCGGCGCGCCCCGAGCGCATTTCTTCATTCACCATTCGTTCTCCGTTCACCGGCGATGGTACGACCACGGGTGAATTCCCCCGGTCTAATCGGTCGAACAAGCGCGCAGGGAGTGACGTCCCCACAAGAGGCGCTGTACGCAACGGTTTTCCTGGGGGCCGTCGAGAATGGATCGCTCAACCCTGCGCGGCAGTCCGCGGCAGGCCGCCGCACTGCTCGCCGCGGCCATCACCGTCACCGCGGTCTGCGCGGCCGACGCCGTCGCCCGCAGCTATCCCTTCGGCCCGCGCACCCGCGCGGTCAACGACCTGGGCAACCAGTACGTGCCGTTCCACGCCCACCTGTGGGACCTGCTGCACGGCCGGTCCGACGGCGGCCTGCTCGTCAACTGGCAGTCCGGGTTCGGCTCCAGCTTCCTGCCCGACCTCGGGACGTATCTGAGCAGCCCGTTCGCCCTGCTCGTGGCCCTGTTCCCGAGGGACGACATCGACCTCGCCGTCTACGCCGTCACCGTCCTGAAGACGGCATGCGCCGGTGCCGCCATGGCCTGGCTGCTGCTCAGGCTGCGCCCCGGCCGCTGGTGGGCGGCGGGGCTGCTGGGCGCCGCCTACGCGCTGTGCGGCTGGTCGCTCGCCGACGCCTCGTACAACCCGATGTGGCTCGACGGCCTCATCGCCCTGCCCCTGCTGTGCCTGGTCGGCGAATGGGCGCTCACCGGACGGCGCCGGGCGCTCGGCGTGCTGATCGTGGCGCTCGCCTGGATCGCCAACTTCTACACCGCGTACATGGCCACCATCGGCGCCGGCCTCGTCCTGCTGCTCCGGCTGTGGCTCTCCGGTCTCCCGCGCCGCCGGGCGCTGGCGGCGGCCGGCCGGGCCACGGTCACCGTCGCCCTGGGCGTCGGCCTGGCCGCACCGCTGGTCACGGTCATCTACTTCGGCACCAAGCACGCCTACCCGGGGCGGGTCACGCACTTCGCGCCGGTCGCCACGGAGGACCTGCTGGCCCGGTTGCTGCCGACAACGTACGGATTCGGCAGCCCGGCGCTCTTCGTCGGCACCACCGCGCTGCTGCTGGCCCTCGCCCTGCCCTTCCACCGGGCGGCCCCCGTACGGGTGCGCGCCGGGTGGAGCCTGCTGGTGGCCGCCGTCACGCTGTCGATGCAGTGGACGCCGACCCATCTGGCCTGGCACGCCTTCAGCACCCCCAACGGCAGCTCCTACCGCCAGACGTTCGTGCTGTGCGCGCTGCTGGTCATCGCGGCCTGGCACACGCTCTCCCACGGCGTGCCCGACCGGCGCGCGCTGGCCGCGGCCACCGCGCTGTTCGCCCTCGTCACCGCCGTCGCGAGCGGGAGCGGCCTGGTGCGCTCCTACACCTGGCCGGTGCTGCTCCTGGCCGTCGTCGGAGCGCTCGGGGGACTGCTCCTGCTGCGCCGCGCGGAAGCCGTCCGGCCCGCCGCGCCCACAGACCCCGACACCGAGCCGGGCGGGGACGCCCGCGCCGCCGAGCCGGGCGCCGCGGCCGGCGGTGCGGCCGCGCGCCGCCGCACCGCGCTCGCCGGACTCGCCGTCGCCCTCCTGGTCGGCGCCCAGCTCGGCGAGGCCACCGCCACCTCCGCCGTGGCCGCCCGGCTGCGGCTGAACCACCTGGACGACTACGCGCCCTGGGGAAGCCGGCAGGAGCGGCAGGCGGAGGCCGTCTCCAGGGCCGACGGCTGGCCCGCCTACCGCACCGACCCCGGCCGGGAGCAGACCGTGGGCAACGACCCGATGATGGTGGGCGGCCAGGGCGCCCAGTACTACAGCAGCCTCACCGCGGACGTCCTCAGCCGCACCCTCACCGCCCTCGGCGACGGCTGGACCTCGCGCGGCCGGAACCTGCAGAGCCTGGACAACTCCGTCACCGACGCGATCTTCTCCGTGGGCGCCCGGGTGCACTCCCCGCCGGACCAGCACCAGAGGTGGAACCCCCGCGACCGCAGCCCGGTGACCGTGTCCCGGCAGGACGTACCGCCCCTGGTCACCGTCCGGCCGACCGCCGCGCCCACCGCCCGCACCGGCGTCTCGGCCTTCGGGCCGTCGCCCTACCGCAACCAGGAACTGCTGCTGGGCACCCGCGTCTACACCGTGCCCCCGCTGACCGTGCGCACCGGCGACGGCGGGCAGCCCGACCGGGCGGACGGCGACCGGGGGGACGCGGTGATCGAGGCCTCCCGCGCGAAGGCCGCCGCCGCACACCGGCCGACGATCGCGGCCCAGTGCCCGGCCGGCAGCGAGGTCTACCTCTGGGCGCCGCACTACTCGGGCACCGCCCGCCTCACCGACACCCCGGCCCCCCCGCTGACCGGCCGGTTCACCTCCGACGCCGCCAAGATCGCCGCGATGCAGCGGCTCGGCACGGCCCCGTCATCCGGCCGGGTACGGATCGAGCTGTCACCCACCCGGACCGGCACCGTCCCGGACGGCGCGGTCGGCTGCCTGGACACCGCGCGCCTGCACACCGCCGTCCAGCAGCTCAAGGCCACGGGCGCCGACGAGGTGACCGTCTCCGACGGCACCGTGCGGGCCCAGCTCCCGGCCGGCAGCAAGGGCACCGCCGTGCTCGCCGCCCCCCGGATCGCCGGCTGGCGGTGCGCCGCGGACGGGGCCCCGGCCGCGCCCGCCCGGACGTACTACGGGCTGATCGCCGTCCCCCTGGACGGCTCCGCGACCAGCATCACCTGCACCTTCCACCCGCCCGGCCTGCGGCTGGGCACGGCCGTCGGGGGCGTCTCGCTCCTGACCCTCGTCCTGCTCGGCACCGTCACCGCCGTCCGCGCACGGCGGGCCGCACCCCGACCCACGCTCCGCACCGCCACACGACCGCGTGAGCGCACCACCAGCGCCCTCTGACCGCGCCCCGGAGAAACCATGCTCATCTCGATCGTTGCCCCCTGTTACAACGAGGAAGACGTCATCGAACGCTTCCACGCCGCCGTGCAGAAGGTCGCCGACGACCTGCTGCCGCTCGGCCACGACATGGAGTTCGTCTACGTCGACGACGGCAGCCGCGACCGGACGCTCCCCCTCCTGGAACAGCTCGCCGACCGCGACCCGCGCGTGCGCTACGTCTCCTTCAGCCGCAACTTCGGCAAGGAGGCCGCCCTCCTCGCCGGTCTGCGCCACGCCTCCGGCGACTCGGTGGTGATCATGGACGCCGACCTCCAGCACCCACCGGAACTGGTCGGGCGCATGGTCGAGCTGCACGGCCAGGGCTACGACCAGGTCCTCGCCCGGCGCAGCCGGCGTGGTGACCGGTTCACCCGCACCCTCACCGCCCGCCTGTACTACCGGCTGGTCAACCGGCTCGTCGACGTCGAACTCGTCGACGGCGTGGGCGACTTCCGTCTGCTGTCGCGGCGCGTGGTGGACGCGGTGCTGGCCCTGACCGAGTACAACCGCTTCTCCAAGGGCCTGTTCGCATGGGTCGGCTTCCCCAGCACCACCTTCGAGTACGAGAACGCCATACGCGAGCACGGCCGCAGCTCCTGGACCCTGAAGTCCCTGCTCAACTACGGGCTCGACGGGCTGCTGTCGTTCAACAACAGGCCACTGCGCGCCGCTCTCCACCTCGGCATGGTCCTGCTGATGTGCGCCGGGCTCTACACGGCGTGGATCGTGGGCGCCGCGCTCGTCAACGGCGTGGAGACACCCGGGTATGTCACCATCATCACCGTCGTCACCGCGCTCGCGGGGGTGCAGATGGTGATGCTGGGCGTCGTCGGGGAGTACACCGGCCGGATCTACTACGAGGTCAAGGGGCGCCCGCACTTCCTGGTGAAGGCGACCAACGCGGAACGGACGAAAGACCTCATTCCCTGATGCCTAATGTCATGACCCGTCCGATGCCGAGACAGATCGCGACCTTCGCCCTGGTCGGCGTCGTCAACACCGGCACGTACTACGGTCTGTACCTGTTGTTCCTCATGCGTCTGCCCTATCTCCTGGCGCATGTTCTCGCGTTCCTGCTCAGCATGGCCGGGTCCTTCTTCCTCAACGCGCGCTTCACCTACCGGACCCGGCCGACCTGGCGGAAATTCCTGCTGTTCCCGCTGACGAACGCCGCCAACTTCGTGATCACCACGGTCGGTGTGTACGTGATCGTCGACGTGCTGGACGCCGGGAGCCGGTTCGCCCCCCTGCTCGCCTCCTTCGCGGCGATCCCGGTGACCTTCGTCGTTTCCCGCTGGATCATGCTGCTGTGACCGGGGAAGGACTCCTTCGGTCCCGCCCGACCTCGGCTCACGGCGCGAAAACGGTCCGCCGACTCCGCCGGCGGACCGTCACGAAAAATCGATCACTCATCGTCCGATCGAGCGTCGAATGGCCCTC
Organism: Streptomyces lancefieldiae; assembly: GCF_031845825.1. Classification (NCBI taxonomy): domain Bacteria; kingdom Bacillati; phylum Actinomycetota; class Actinomycetes; order Kitasatosporales; family Streptomycetaceae; genus Streptomyces; species Streptomyces lancefieldiae. Next base: position 241,435 of record NZ_JAVRFH010000006.1, read on the forward strand.
GCCCGCCGCACCACCTTGCGTGCCGTGGAATTGTGCGGCAGGAACGCCAGCCGCTCCGGAATCCCGCCGGGCAGTCCCAGAGAGGTCAGCCGCCGCTTCTTGAAGTACCGGCGGGTGCGGGCGTTCAGGTTGCTCCGCAGGTACTCCTCGGCCGCCGGCCGCAGCTCGGGCAGGATCTTGGGCTGCATCGCGAACCCGACGGCCCGCACCAGCGCGGCGAGGGCGTCGGTGTCCAGGCCCCGCCGCCCCTCGGCGACGGCCGCGGCGTCGGCCGGCTCGGGCAGCAGCGCGTCGACGATGGTGACGGGCACGCGGTTGCTGTTCTCGTACGGCGTCAGCCGGTCCAGCAGGGTGTCGGTGCCGACCCGGGCGACCGGCAGCTGGTACAGCGCGGACGCGGTCAGCAGGGCCGTGGAGAAGCAGCCGACGACCAGCGCCGGGCGCATCCGCTGGTACAGCACCTCCGCCAGGACCGGCGTGTCCAGCACGGTGAGGTCGACGCCGAGCTTCTCCGCCTCCTGCTCCAGGGTGCGGGTGAAGCGGGCCGGTGCCGTGGGGTGCGGCTTGAACACCACGCGGGTGTGACCGAGCCCGACGGCGCCCGTCAGCATGGTCACGTGCAGGCACTCCTCCTCCTCGGCGGAGAGGATGCCCAGCGCCGACAGGTACTGGCCCAGCAGCAGCGCCGGTTCCCCGACCTCGGGCAGGGACGCGTCGGTGTCCGCGAGCTCGGCCAGCACCTTGGTGAACGCCGCGGTCGGCACGATCCGGGCCGGGACGTCGAACTCGGTCAGCAGCAGCGGTGCCAGCCCCGGGACCAGGTCGAGGTGGAGCAGCCGTTCCACGCGCGTGCCGACCAGCGGGTCGAGCTTGTTGCGGGTGGGGCCGTAACTCATCAGGCCGTCGGCGTAGACGGTGAGGGGCGCGTCGGTGAAGATCTGCGCCACACCGAGTGCCGGATGCACCTGGATCGACTCCACGGCGAGCTCCACGTCGTCGTCGCCCAGCTCCCAGGCCAGCCGCAGGTACCGCTCCCACAGGGGCGCGTCGTCCACCCGCGGCGACCAGCCACCGGGGTGGAAGGGGAAGATCGTCTCGTTCCACGACACCACGTCGTCGAACCGCGACCGCAGCCGCTCGAACCCGGGCATCGCGTCCACGGAGGGCGTCGTCTCGGGCGTCGTCGCGTTGTTGGCGACCAGCAGGATCCGCCGGTCGGCCGGGGTGAAACAGCCCGCGTCCAGGGCCGCGGCGAGCGTGGCCGTGCCGTACAGCGTCGACGCCAGGAAGATCTGCGTACTCACGCCGCCGCCTCCGCACCCGGCAGCGCACGGCGGCGCAGCCGGCGCAGCAGCGTGGCGCGCTCGGCGTCCATCGAGCGGAGCACCTCGTCGAGCGCGTCCTGCGGCATCCGCCGCAGGGCGGCGCCGCTCATCACCTTCAGTTTGCGGGCCACGGCAGGCTCGAACCTTTCGATGGAACCAAGATGGTGGGAAATGATCGCGCAGTACGTGCGCACGGCCTTCGGCAGCAGACGCGCGGCGTCGGCGTCCTGGGCCGTCCCCGCCACGACCTCGTCGAAGGCGCGGATGAAGTCGAGCTGGCGGACGTCGCCGATCTGGGTGAGCGAGGACGCCACCCCGCGCCGGTAGAAGACACCGAGCAGCCCGGTCACCGCGAACGACTCCGCCTCCCGGTGCAGCCGCCAGATCCACGGCCGGTCCTCGGCCGTGCGCAGCCCGTCGGTGAAGTGCAGCAGACCGCGCTCGACCAGCCGGCGGTGGTAGACGCCGGCCCACGCGTAGGCGTAGTCGACGGAGGTGGACCGGTGGGCCGGCAGGATCGCGTCGCGCGGACGCAGCGAGACGTTGCGGCGGCCGTGCGGCACCCGGTGCACGACACGGGCCCGTGCCGTGCACTGGACGTGGTCGGTGCGCACGAAGTCGCAGCCCAGCTCCTCGATCGCGGCGACGAGCCGGTCGTAGTGGCCGGGGGCCAGCCAGTCGTCGCCGTCCAGGAAGGTCAGGTACTCGCCGCGCGCCCGGTCGATGCCGGTGTTGCGGGCGGTGGCCAGACCGCCGTTCCGTTCGTGTCTGACCAGCACCGCCCCCGGCAGCTCGGACTCGGCCCGCGCGAGCAGGTCCGCGGTCCCGTCGGACGAGCAGTCGTCGACGAGAATGAATTCGAAGTCGTCCCGCGCGTTCGCGCGCAGACTCCGCAGGGTGTCGGGTGCGTATTGCCGCACATTGTAGAACGGCACGATGACGGAGAGCTTTGGCACGGGAACGACGTTAGGCGGCTGCCCGGCATCTGGCTTTTCCGGCACCTTGATATGCGGTGAACGAGGCATGGCGAAGCAGTGAAGTGCACGGTGTTCCGGACGCCGGGCGGCTCGATTCGCCATTCAGCGGTGTGCTGTTCACTATCTGTTGGATTCCGGTTGGGCGGCTCCTAGAAAAGCCTTTTTAGCGTCTACGACGTGCCAGCAAGTGCAACGAAGGCCCTGCGAGTCGCCGTCCTGGCGGATTCCGACACCCGGTGGAAATGGGGCGCGCTCACCGCGAGCCGCGTCTCCCCCGGGGCCCCCGACAACACGGAAATCCACCTGGACGGTTACCTCCTGCGGGGCCGAGCCACCCCCACGCCCCGCCAGCTGAGGGAAGTCGGCGTCACCGCGGACTCGCTCCGCGAGGTGACCGCGGTCGAGTTCCTGCGCGTGATGGCCGAGGAACCGTACGACGTCCTCGTCCTCGCCCTGGTCGGCGGCGGCGTCCAGGCCGTACTGCACGGCCTGGGGCGCGTGTGGGAGGGCCGCGCCGACCGGCCCGTCGTCGTCACCGGCTACGTCGGCGTCGTCTACGAGAAGCTCGCCGACGGCCTGCTCCTGCGCCACGGCGCCGACCTCGTCCTGGCCAACTCCCGCCAGGACGCCGACCGTTTCCGTGCCGTGTACGAGGGGGTCGGCGCCGACGCCTCCGCGGTGACCGAGGTCGCCCTGCCCTTCCTGGGCGGAGCCGCCTACACCGGCGAGCACGACCCGTACACGGTCGTCTTCGCCGCCCAGCCATCCGTCCCGGACCGCCGCGAGGACCGTACGTACCTGCTGAACCGCCTGATCCGGCACGCCCGGCGGCACCCGGAGCGCGAGGTGCTGCTCAAGCTGCGCTCCAAGCCGGGCGAACACACCACGCACATCGAGGAGCTGCCCTACCAGAAGCTGGTGCAGCGGGCCGACCCGCCGCCCAACTTCCGCCTCGTCTACGGGCACATGGGCGAGGTCCTCGACCGGACCGACCTGCTGGTGACCGTCAGCTCCACGGCCGCCCTGGAGTCACTGCACCGCCGCATCCCCACCGTCGTGCTCTCCGACCTCGGCGTGCGCGAGGCGCTCGGCAACCACCACTTCATCGGCTCCGGCTGCCTCGCCTCCTGGGACCAGCTCGACGAGGGCCACCGCCCCGTGCCCGACCCCGACTGGATCGCCCGGCAGGGCGTGGCGGCAGGGGACACCGCCGAGGGCACGAGCACGTACGCGACCGCCTTCGACAGGGCCCGCGCACGCATCGCCGAGCTGCTCGCCCGACCCGGCGGCCTGCCCCCGCTCACCCCGTACTACACACCCGTCACCGCCCCCGGCTACCTGCCCGGCATCCTCGCCCGCCACCACCTCGGCCCGGACGGCACCCCGCTGCCCGGCGCGCCCGCCGCCGACCGCGACCCCGGCCCGGTCCGGCAGATCGTGCGCCGCGCGGCCCGCGGCGCCTACCGGCACGGCGTGCAGCGCGTCGCCCCGGTCATCCGGCGGATGGGGGAGCTGTGACCGGCCCGAACCGTCAGCAAGGAGTACAGCCCATGTCCCCACCGGAACCGGGCCGGGGCGCCGACGTGCGCCGTGTGCTCGCGGTGATCCCCGCACGCGGCGGCTCCAAGGGCGTGCCCGCGAAGAACCTCGCCCCCGTCGGCGGCGTGCCCCTCGTGGCCCGCGCGGTGCGCGAGTGCCGGGCCGCCCGCCTCGTGACGGACGTCGTGGTCTCCACCGACGACCACGCCATCGCGGCCACCGCCCGCGAGGCCGGCGCCGAGGTCGTCCTGCGGCCCGCCGCCATCGCCGGGGACACGGCGACCTCCGAGGCCGCGGTGCTGCACGCGATGGACGCCCACGAGGCCCTGCACGGCGCGGCCGTCGACGTGGTGCTCCTCGTGCAGTGCACCAGCCCCTTCCTCGTCCGCGAGGACGTCGACGGGGTGGCCGGCGCGGTCGTGGAGGGCGGCGCCGACACCGCGGTGACCGTCGCCCCCTTCCACGGCTTCGTGTGGCGGGACGGCACGGACGAGGCAGGCCGGGAGGAGGGCGGCTACGGCGTCAACCACGACAAGTCCCACCGCCCGCGCCGCCAGGACCGCCCCCAGGACCTCCTGGAGACCGGCGCCGCCTACGCCATGGCCGCGCCCGGCTTCCGCAGCCACCGGCACCGCTTCTTCGGCCGCACCGAACTGGTCCGCACCGACCCGGCCCGCGTCCTGGAGATCGACGACCCGCACGACCTGGCCCGCGCCCGCGCCCTGGCCCCCCACTTCGACGCCGCCCGGCCCGGCGCCCTGCCGACCGCGGCCGACGTCGACGCGGTCGTCCTCGACTTCGACGGCACCCAGACCGACGACCGGGTGCTGATCGACTCCGACGGACGGGAGTTCGTCTCCGTGCACCGCGGCGACGGACTCGGCATCGCGGCCCTGCGCCGCAGCGGCCTGCGGATGCTGATCCTGTCCACGGAAGTGAACCCGGTCGTCGCCGCCCGCGCCCGGAAGCTGAAGCTCCCGGTGCTGCACGGCATCGACCGCAAGGACCTCGCCCTCAAGCAGTGGTGCGAGGAACAGGGCGTCGCGCCCGAGCGCGTGCTCTACGTCGGCAACGACGTCAACGACCTGCCGTGCTTCGCCCTCGTGGGCTGGCCGGTGGCGGTCGCGAGCGCCCACGACGCCGTACGCGGCGCCGCACGCGCGGTCACCACCGTCCCCGGCGGCGACGGCGCGATCCGGGAGATCGCCGCCTGGCTCCTCGGCCCCTCGCTCGACTCCCTCGAATCCCCCACGATCACCCAGTCCAGGTAAGGAACCCCCTGTCATGAGCACCGACTCCCGCATCCGCGCCTTCGGTACCCGCGAGGCCGGCCCCGGCCGCCCCGTCTACGTCACCGGCGAGATCGGCATCAACCACAACGGCGACATCGAGAACGCCTTCAAGCTGATCGACGCCGCCGCCGAGGCCGGCTGCGACGCGGTCAAGTTCCAGAAGCGCACCCCCGAGATCTGCACCCCGCGCGACCAGTGGGACATCGAGCGCGACACCCCCTGGGGCCGGATGACGTACATCGACTACCGCCACCGCGTCGAGTTCGGCGAGGACGAGTACCGCCAGATCGACGACTACTGCAAGAGCAGGAACATCGCCTGGTTCGCCTCCCCGTGGGACACCGAGGCCGTCGCCTTCCTGGAGAAGTTCGACGTCCCCGCCCACAAGGTCGCCTCCGCCTCCCTCACCGACGACGAACTGCTGCGCGCCCTGCGCGCCACCGGCCGCACGGTCATCCTCTCCACCGGCATGTCCACCCCGAAGCAGATCCGCCACGCGGTCGAGGTCCTGGGCAGCGACAACATCCTGCTCTGCCACGCCACCTCGACCTACCCGGCGAAGGCCGAGGAGCTCAACCTGCGCGTGATCAACACCCTCCAGCAGGAGTACCCGAACGTCCCGATCGGCTACTCCGGCCACGAGACCGGCCTGCAGACCACCCTCGCCGCCGTCGCCCTCGGCGCCACCTTCGTCGAGCGCCACATCACCCTCGACCGCGCCATGTGGGGCTCCGACCAGGCCGCCTCCGTCGAGCCGCAGGGCCTGACCCGCCTGGTGCGCGACATCCGCACCATCGAGGCCTCCCTCGGCGACGGCGTCAAGAAGGTCTACGACTCCGAGCTCGGCCCCATGAAGAAGCTGCGCCGCGTCACCGGCGTGGTCGCCGAGGCGGAGATCGCCGCGGCGGCGGGCGAGCCGGTCTCGGTCTGACCTCACCCCACCCCCCACCACGACGGGACGGTCGTACGCCGATGAGCCCCCGCGCCGGGAACGCCGGCCCCCGCACTCTCGCCTTCGTCGAGAGCCCGGTACAACTGCTGAACGTGCTGGAGTGGGCGCACACGCGCGCACCCGGCGCGGAGCTCACCCTCGTGGTCCTCTCGCCCGTCGACCCGATGACCCGCGGCCAGTTGCGCCGCATGTCCGAACTGGCCCGCAAGGAGGGCCACGAGGTCCGCTGGGAGGAGGCGCGCGGCGGCGCCACCGCACCCTTCCGCACGGTCGGCGGCCTGACGGGCGCCCTGCGCCACGCGGACCGGATCGTCATGGGCGACCCCTTCTCCCGCTACGTGCAACTGCTCCTCACCATCACCCGCGCCCGTGACCTGGTCGTCGTCGACGACGGCACGGCCACCATGGAGTTCGTCACCCAGCTCGCCCACGGCGAACGCCTGGTGCGCTGGCACCGCAAGGGCAGCCGCTCCGGCCCGCGCGACCTGCTCTTCGGCCCGGTCTCCGCCTCCGCGCGCCGCCGCCTCACCCCGGCCCGGGGCCGCCGCGTGGAGGTCTTCTCCGCCATGCCCATCGAGGACACCCCGGACGGCGTCGCCGTCACCGCGAACGACTTCGCCTGGACCCGGGCCCGCTTCGGCCCGCCCCGCATCACCAAGGGCGCCGACATGGTCGGTACGTCGCTGGTGGAGACCGGCGTCGTGGACGGCGACCGCTACCTGGACGCCGTACGCGGCCTGGCGAGGACCCATGGGGCGGCCCGCTACTTCGCCCACCGCCGCGAGAGCACCGAGAAACTGCACCGGCTGGCCGTGGAGACCGGCCTGGAGATCGTCCGCCCCGACCTCCCGCTGGAGCTGATCGCCCGCCGCGGCCCGATCGGCCGCACCGTCCTCAGCTTCCCCTCCACGGTCGTGCACACCCTCCCCCTGGCCCTGGCCGGTACCGAGGTCCGCGTCGCCGTCTGCGACATCGACCCGGCCTGGCTCACCCAGCACGCCTCACCGCGCGCCCGGGGGTTCCTGTCCGGGGTGACGGACTCGGCACGGGGGGCGCACCGGCTGTCGGCGGTGGCGAGCCCGGGGTAGAGGCAGTCCTCGCGTGGTACCCGTGTCTCAAGGACGGGTGCCGACGAGTGGTGGGGCCGCTCTCGGTCGATCTCTCATGATCGGCTCGGTCGGAAGGACGGGCGAGTTTACCCAAGCGAGTCGATGGCTATGCGTAGGGCGGCCGCGTTTTCTTCCCCTAACGGGCTGAATTTTGTTGATCGGGGGTCAACCGGTCGGTCGGGCGCCCTACTCTTCAAAGGGTGAAAGCGTTGATGTCCCCAGAGTCCGAGGCCGACACTTCCGGTGAGACCGCGCTGCCCGGCGCATTGCCCGAGGCGCTGCGCGCCGAGCTCGTCGCCTTCCGCCGCGACCTGCACACGCACCCCGAACTGGGCAACCAGGAGTTCCGCACCACCGCCGCGATCAAGGAACGGCTCGAGCGGGCCGGCCTGAGGCCGCGGGTGCTGCCGATCGGCACCGGACTCGTCTGCGACATCGGCACCGACACCGACTCGGGACAGTGGACGGGCGGCCCGCGCATGCTCGCCCTGAGGGCCGACATCGACGCCCTGCCCATCCCGGACACCAAGAAGGACTGCCCGTACCGCTCGAAGGTCCCCGACCGCGCCCACGCCTGCGGACACGACGTCCACACCACCGTCGTCCTCGGCGCCGGACTCGTGCTCGCCGCCCTGCACCAGCAGGGCCTGCTGCCCCGGCCGGTACGGCTGATCTTCCAGCCGGCGGAGGAGGTACTGCCCGGCGGTGCCCCCGACACCATCGAGGGCGGCGCGCTGGACGGGGTGCGCCGCATCCTGGCCGTGCACTGCGACCCGAGGGTGGACGCCGGGAGGATCGGACTGCGGGTCGGCCCCATCACCTCCGCCTGCGACCGGCTGGAGATCGCGCTGAACGGCCCCGGCGGCCACACCGCCCGCCCGCACCTCACCACCGACCTGGTCACCGCCGCCGCGCGCGTGGTCACCGACGTGCCCTCGCTCGTCGCCCGGCGCGTGGACAGCCGCAGCGGGCTGGCCATGACCTGGGGCCGGATCGAGTCCGGCCACGCCCCGAACGTCATCCCGCAGCACGCCGAGCTCGCCGGGACCGTGCGCTGCCTCGACCTCGACGCCTGGCGGCAGGCGCCCGACCTGGTCGTCGGCGCCATCGACGAGATCGCCAACCTGTACCGGGCCAAGTCCGAGATCACCTACGTCCGCGGGGTGCCCCCGGTCGTCAACGAGGTCACCAGCACCGAACTGCTCCAGGCCGCCATGGTCGCCCGGCGCGGCACCGAGTCCGTGCAGGGCACCGAGCAGAGCCTCGGGGGCGAGGACTTCTCCTGGTACCTGGAGCACGTGCCCGGCGCCATGGCCCGGCTCGGCGTCCGCCCGCCCGGCGAGCGCACGGTCCGCGACCTGCACCAGGGCGACTTCGACGTGGACGAGCACGCCATCACCGTCGGCGTGGAGATGTTCACCGCGGCGGCGCTCATCGACGCCGTCCAGTAGGGACCGGGCCGCCCGGTGTGCCGGGGGTGCGGCCCCGGCACCCCTTTCGGACCCCTACGCCCGGGTGGTTCACCAGGTCGTAACCGGCCAGCGGCACGAATGCGTAACGGCCCCGCGGAACCCCGTTCCCAGGGGTTTCTACGCGCGTTAATGTGCGCCGAACCGAGCGCCCGAGGCGGGGCTTTGGAGAATGGGGAGCTTCAGATGCGTCGGATACCGAGACTGACCCGTGCCGCGGTGGGGGTCGCGTCGCTCGCACTCGCCGCCACGGCCTGCGGCGGCACCAGCAGCGACAGCGACAGCGGCGCCAAGGGCGACAAGGGCCTCGCCATCGCCTACGACATCGGCGGCAAGGGCGACCAGTCCTTCAACGACGCCGCGTACGCGGGTCTGGAGCGGGCCCAGAAGGAGTTCGGCTACAAGACCGCCGACATCGAGCCCACCGAGGGCGAGACCGACGCGGACAAGGAGCAGCGCCTCGCCTCGCTCGCGAAGCAGGGCTACAATCCGGTCATCGGCGTGGGCTTCGCCTACGGCCCGGCGATGAAGGCCGTCGCCGAGAAGTACCCGGACACCACCTTCGGCATCGTGGACTCCGTGGTCGAGGGCAAGAACACCGCGTCCCTCGTCTTCGCCGAGAACGAGGCCTCCTACCTCGCGGGCGTCGCGGCGGCCAAGGCCACCAAGAGCAACGTCGTCGGCTTCGTCGGCGGGGTCGACGTACCGCTGATCCACAAGTTCGAGGCCGGCTACAAGCAGGGCGTCAAGGACACCAACCCCAAGGTCGAGGTGGTCTCGCAGTACCTGACGCAGACCGCGGAGGAGGGCGGCTTCTCCAGCCCGGACAAGGGCCGAGCCGCCGCCGAGGGCCAGATCGAGAAGAAGGCCGACGTCGTCTACCAGGCCGCCGGTCTCTCCGGCCAGGGCGTGATCGAGGCCGCCGCGAAGGCGAAGGTCTGGGCGATCGGCGTCGACTCCGACCAGTACCGGCAGGAAGCCCTCGCCGCCCACAAGGACTACATCCTGACCTCCGCCCTCAAGGACATCGACGGCGCGGTCTTCGCCCTGGCCAAGTCGGTGGAGGACGGCAAGCCGTTGACCGGCACCCAGACCTTCGACCTGAAGTCCGAGGGGGTCGGCCTGTCCGACAGCAACCCGAAGTACGCCGCGGTCGCGGGGCTGACGGACGCCGTGGCCAAGGCCAAGGCGGCCATCATCGACGGCTCGATCAAGGTCAAGACCGAGTAGAACAGCGCGACACGGAACCGGACGAAGCGGGCGGGCGCCCGAAGTGCCCGCCCGCTTCGGCGTATCGCCCGCCCGGCGCCCCGGCGTCACCCTCCGCCACCCTCCGTTTGCGTCCGGCAAGCCTCGCCCCCCAGTCCGCGGCGGCTTGCTCACGGGCGGATAACAAGGTGGACAGAAGGGGTTTTCAGGCAGGTCTACGCGCGTTAATCTGCGGCGAAGCCAGCGCCGTAGCCGAACCGTCCGGCGCTTGTACGACAGGAGCACCAGACATGCGCCGGATTTCCCGGATCACGGTCGCAGGCGCAGCGACCGCCTCCCTGGCCCTCGCCCTCGCCGCCTGCGGTGGTACCTCGACCTCCGGGTCGGAGTCCAAGGGCGACAAGGGCCTCGCCATCGCGTACGACGTCGGTGGCAAGGGCGACCAGTCCTTCAACGACGCCGCTTACGCGGGTCTGGAGCAGGCCAAGAAGGAGTTCTCGTACGAGACCGCCGACATCGAGCCCACCGACGGCGAGACGGACGCCGACAAGGAGCAGCGGCTGACCTCGCTGGCGAAGCAGGGCTACAACCCGGTCATCGGTGTCGGCTACGCGTACGCCTCCGCCATGAAGAACGTCGCCGAGAAGTACCCGGACACCACCTTCGGCATCGTGGACGACGCCACGATCGAGGCGAAGAACGTGGCGGACCTGGTCTTCAACGAGCAGGAGGCGTCCTACCTGGCCGGCGTCGCCGCCGCCAAGAGCACCAAGACCAAGACGGTCGGCTTCGTGGGCGGCGTGGACGTGCCGCTGATCCACAAGTTCCAGGCCGGCTTCGAGCAGGGTGTCAAGGACACCGACCCGAAGATCAAGGTCGTCTCGCAGTACCTCACGCAGACCGCGGAGGAGGGCGGCTTCTCCAGCCCCGACAAGGGCAAGACCGCCGCCGAGGGCCAGATCGAGAAGAAGGCCGACGTCGTCTACGCGGCAGCCGGTCTCTCCGGTCAGGGCGTGATCGAGGCCGCCGCCACCAGCAAGGTCTGGGCGATCGGCGTCGACTCCGACCAGTACAAGCAGGAAGCCCTCGCGAAGTACAAGGACTACATCCTGACCTCGGCCACGAAGGACGTCGCGAAGGCCGTGTACAGCCTCGCGAAGTCGGTCGAGGACGGCAAGCCCGAGACCGGTATCGTTCGGGGCGATCTGAAGTCCGGCGAGGTCGGCCTCTCGGTCTCCAACCCGAAGTTCGCGGACAACGCCGAGCTCCAGGCAGCCATCAAGACGGCCAAGGAGAAGATCGTCAGCGGCGAGATCAAGGTCAAGGACAGCTGAACCGAGCTGAGCTGAGCACCACCTCGAACAGCGTGTAACCCGCGGGGTTGCACCGGCTCGGCGGGGTACGGGGAGGCCGTCTTCCCGTACCCCGTCGTGTGGTGTGCCGCCGCTTCAGATGCCGAAGGGGCGCTACGCGCGTAGACGGCCCCCGTCCCCAGGAGAGTGCGCCATCAACGCGTCCAGCAGCCCTCCGGCCGGAGCGGCGGTCAACGAATCGGTGACCGCCGTCGAACTCGCCGGGATCACCAAGCGTTTCCCCGGTGTCGTGGCCAACCACGACATCCACCTGACCGTCCGCAAGGGCACCGTCCACGCCCTCGTCGGGGAGAACGGCGCCGGCAAGTCGACCCTGATGAAGATCCTCTACGGCATGCAGAAGCCGGACGAGGGCACCATCGCGATCGACGGCGAGCAGGTCACCTTCTCGTCGCCCGCCGACGCCATCGTGCGCGGCATCGGCATGGTCCACCAGCACTTCATGCTCGCCGACAACCTCACGGTCCTCGAGAACGTGGTCCTCGGCAGCGAGAAGCTCCACGGCATCGGCGGCAAGGCCCGCCGCAGGATCAAGGAGATCTCCGAGCGCTACGGCCTCGGGGTGCGCCCCGACGTCCTGGTCGAGGAGCTCGGCGTCGCCGCCCGCCAGCGCGTGGAGATCCTCAAGGTCCTCTACCGCGGCGCCCGCACGCTGATCCTGGACGAGCCGACGGCCGTCCTGGTGCCGCAGGAGGTGGACGCCCTCTTCGACAACCTGCGCGAGCTGAAGGCCGAGGGCCTGTCCGTCATCTTCATCTCCCACAAGCTGGGCGAGGTCCTCTCGGTCGCCGACGACATCACCGTCATCCGGCGCGGTACGACGGTCGGCACGGCGGTGCCCTCCGAGACCACCCCGCGCCAGCTCGCCGAGCTGATGGTCGGCAGCGAGCTGCCCACGCCGGAGACGGCGGAGTCGACGGTCACCGACCGCCCGGTCCTCACCGTCGACACGCTGCGCCTGGTGGCGCCGGGCGGCAAGGCCCTGCTCGACGACGTCTCCTTCACCATCCACGCCGGCGAGGTGCTGGGCATCGCCGGCGTCGAGGGCAACGGTCAGACCGAGCTGGTCGACGCGCTCATCGGCCTCAAGCACGCCGACTCGGGCAGCATCCGCTTCCTCGACCAGGACATCACCGCGCTGCCCACCCGCAAGCGCCGCGAGCAGGGCGTCGGCTACATCCCCGAGGACCGCCACCGCCACGGCCTGCTCCTGGAGGCCCCCCTCTGGGAGAACCGCATCCTCGGCCACGTCACCGAGAAGCCCAACAGCAAGGGCGTCTGGCTGGACCCGAAGGGCTCCCAGGAGGACACCCGCCGCATCGTCGAGACGTACGACGTCCGCACCCCCGGCATCGACGTCACCGCCGCCTCCCTGTCCGGCGGCAACCAGCAGAAGCTGATCGTCGGCCGCGAGATGAGCCACCATCCGCGCTTCCTGATCGCCGCCCACCCCACCCGCGGCGTGGACGTCGGCGCGCAGGCCGCCATCTGGGACCACATCCGCGAGGCCCGCCGCGAGGGCCTGGCCGTCCTGCTGATCTCCGCCGACCTGGACGAGCTGATCGGCCTGTCCGACACCCTCCGGGTGATCTACGACGGCAAGCTGGTCGCGGACGCCGACCCGGCCACCATCACCCCCGAGGAGCTCGGTTCGGCGATGACCGGCGCCGCTTCCGGCCACCTCGAACACGAAGAGACCCCGGCCGACGGTGGCCCGGGTGCGGAAGACGAGGCCCGCTGATGAAGAAGTTCGACAAGGAGCGCGTGCTCCTCGCGGTGGCCGGACCGGTCATCGCGCTCGCCGTGGCCTTCGTGCTGAGCGCGATCGTCCTGATCGCCTCGGGCAAGAACCCGGTCGAGCCGTTCGCCCTGATGTTCGAGCAGGCCGGTTTCTCCGACATCCAGGTCTTGATCATCAACCAGGCGTCGATGTACTACATCGCGGCCCTCGCGGTCGCCATCGGCTTCCGGATGAACCTGTTCAACATCGGCGTCGACGGCCAGTACCAGCTCGCCGCCATGACGGCCGCGATCGTCGGCGCCCACGCCAACCTGCCGGCGGCCCTGCAGATCCCGCTCCTCCTGCTGACCGCCGTCCTCACCGGCGCCTTCTGGTCCGGCATCGCCGGTGTCCTGAAGATCACCCGTGGCGTGAGCGAAGTCGTCGCGACGATCATGCTCAACTCCATCGCCACCGCCGTGATCGGCTACCTCTGGCTGCCCGACGTCTTCGGCGTCAAGATCGGCAACAACAACACCACCGGCGAGATGCACGAGTCCGGCTGGATCCCCGGCATCGACATGGGCGCGGCCGGCGAGGTCTACGGCCTGGTCGTCCTCGCCGTCCTCCTCGGCATCGGCTACTGGCTCGTCCTCAACCGCACCCGCTTCGGCTTCGACCTGCGCGCCTCCGGCGCCTCCGAGTCCGCCGCCGCGGCCAGCGGTGTCGACCCCAAGCGCATGGTGCTCACCGCGATGCTCATCTCCGGCGGTCTCGCCGGCCTCGCGGGCCTGCCGATCCTGCTCGGCGACACCCACACCTACAGCCTCAACTTCCCCACCGGCATCGGCTTCCTCGGCATCGGCATCGCCCTGCTCGGCCGCAACAGCCCGGTCGGCATCGCCTTCGCCGCCCTGCTGTGGGCCTGGCTCGACAAGGCCTCGCCCGAGCTGGACTTCCACGGCTACGACAAGGAGATCGCGGTCATCATGCAGGGCCTGATCGTCCTCTCGGTCGTCGTCTCCTACGAGGCCGTCCGCGAGTGGGGCCTGCGCCGCCAGCAGCGCCGGGTCGGCGCGGAGCTGGCCGCCGGTCACGTCCTCGGCGCCACCGACAACACGAAGAAGGAGGTGGCCGGCCGATGACCGCTCCGACCACAGCGACCGACGTCAACCAGCCCTCGCTGCAGCCCGGGGCGCCGACCGGCCGCCGCATGTCGCTGCCCGTCCTGATGCTGGTCATCGCCGGAGCCCTGGCGCTGACCTCCCTCGTCCGCCTGATCACCGGCGCCGACGGCATCACCAACGTCAGCCAGATGTCCACCGCCCTCCAGCTCGCCGTGCCGATCGGCCTCGCCGGCCTCGGCGGTCTGTGGGCCGAGCGCGCGGGCGTCGTCAACATCGGCCTCGAGGGCATGATGATCCTCGGCACCTGGTTCGGTGCCTGGGCCGGCTTCCAGTGGGGCCCGTGGACCGGTGTCCTGGTGGGCATCATCGGCGGCGCGATCGGCGGCCTGCTGCACGCGATCGTCACCATCACCTTCAACGTCAACCACATCGTCTCCGGTGTGGCCCTCAACATCCTCGCCCTGGGCGCCACCCGCTACCTCGCCCCGCTCGCCTTCGAGGGCCACCAGGGCGGCTCGGCCAAGCAGTCCCCGCCGGTGGACTCCCTCGGGCACTTCACGGTGCCGGGGCTCTCCGACGGCCTGGAGACCCTCAACGACAAGGGCTGGTTCCTGGTCTCGGACATCGCCGGCCTGCTCGGCGGCCTGGTCACCAACGTGTCCTGGCTGACCCTGATCGCCGTCGCGCTGGTCCCCGCCACCTGGTGGATCCTGTGGCGCACCGCGTTCGGCCTGCGCCTGCGCTCCTGCGGCGAGAACCCGGTCGCCGCCGAGTCGCTCGGCGTCAACGTCTACAAGTACAAGTACCTGGCCGTGATCATCTCCGGCGGCCTGGCCGGCCTCGGCGGCGTCTTCCTCTCCATCGTGGCCAACCCGTTCTACCTGGAGGGCCAGACCAGCGGCCGCGGCTACATCGGCCTCGCGGCGATGATCTTCGGCAACTGGATGCCGGGCGGCCTCGCCATCGGCGCCGGTCTGTTCGGCTACACCGACAGCCTCAACCTGCGCGGCGGCTCCGCCAACGTGCACGCCCTGCTGCTGCTCGGCGCGCTGCTGCTGGTCGTCGGCGCCATCTGGCTGGCGGTCCGCAAGAAGTACGTCAAGGCCGCGATCACGTTCGTCGTCGGCGCGCTGGTCTTCGCCTGGTACGCGGGCACCAACGAGGTCCCGAACCAGGTCGTCTCCGCCACCCCGTACGTCGTCACCCTCGTCGTCCTCGCGCTGTCCGCGCAGCGCCTGCGGATGCCGAAGGCGGACGGCATGCAGTACCGGAAGGGGCAGGGCAAGTGACCGGCGTCGACTGGGAAGCCCTGCGCACGGCGGCCCGGGACGCGATGTCCCGGGCGTACGCCCCGTACTCGGGGTACGCAGTGGGCGCCGCCGCCCTGGTCGACGACGGCCGCACGGTGACCGGCTGCAACGTGGAGAACGCCAGCTACGGCATCGGCCTGTGCGCCGAGTGCGGCCTGGTCTCCCAGCTCCAGCTGACCGGCGGCGGCCGGCTGACGCACTTCGCCTGCGTCGACGGCCACGGCGAGACCCTGGTGCCGTGCGGGCGCTGCCGCCAGCTGCTGTACGAGTTCGGCGGCCCGGAGATGCTGCTGGAGACGCCCGCCGGGGTCCTGCCCCTGTCGGAGATGCTCCCGCAGGCCTTCGGCCCCGACCACCTCACCAAGTAACTCCCGCAATCCCGTAAGGAAAGCCAGACATGGGCATGGACGTCATCTCCGTCATCCGCACCAAGCGGGACCGCGGCGAACTCAGCGGTGAGCAGATCGACTGGGTCATCGACGCGTACACCCGCGGCGAGGTGGCCGACGAGCAGATGTCGGCCCTCGCGATGGCGATCCTGCTCAACGGCATGAACCGGGGCGAGATCGCCCGCTGGACGGCCGCGATGATCGCCTCCGGCGAGCGCATGGACTTCTCGTCCCTGTCCCGCCCGACCGCCGACAAGCACTCCACGGGCGGCGTCGGCGACAAGATCACCCTGCCGCTCGCCCCGCTGGTCGCGGCCTGCGGCGCGGCCGTCCCGCAGCTCTCCGGCCGCGGCCTCGGCCACACCGGCGGCACCCTGGACAAGCTGGAGTCGATCCCGGGCTGGCGCGCGCTGCTGTCCAACGAGGAGATGCTGAACGTCCTGGACGGCGTCGGCGCGGTGATCTGCGCGGCCGGCGACGGTCTCGCGCCCGCCGACAAGAAGCTCTACGCCCTGCGCGACGTGACCGGCACGGTCGAGGCGATCCCGCTGATCGCGTCCTCCATCATGTCCAAGAAGATCGCCGAGGGCACCGGCTCCCTGGTGCTGGACGTGAAGGTGGGCAGCGGCGCCTTCATGAAGACGACCGAGGACGCGCGGGAGCTGGCGCGGACGATGGTCGGCCTCGGCACCGACCACGGCGTGAAGACGGTCGCCCTGCTGACGGACATGGCCACCCCGCTCGGCCTCACCGCGGGCAACGCCCTGGAGGTCCGCGAGTCCGTCGAGGTCCTGGCCGGGGGCGGCCCGTCCGACGTGGTCGAGCTGACCCTCGCCCTGGCCCGCGAGATGCTCGACGCGGCGGGCCTGAAGGACGCCGACCCGGCGAAGGCCCTGGCCGACGGCTCCGCGATGGACGTCTGGCGCCGCATGATCGCGGCCCAGGGCGGCGACCCGGACGCGGAGCTGCCCACGGCGAAGGAGCAGCACGTCGTCAAGGCGGGCGCATCCGGCGTCCTGACCCGTCTCGACGCCTACGACATCGGCGTCGCCGCCTGGCGCCTCGGTGCGGGCCGCGCCCGCAAGGAGGACCCGGTGCAGGCGGGCGCGGGCGTCGAACTGCACGCCAAGCCCGGCGACACGGTGACCGAGGGCCAGCCCCTGCTGACCCTGCACACGGACACCCCGGACCGCTTCGCGTACGCCCTCGCGGCGGTGGAGGGCTCCTACGACGTCGCCCCGGCGGGCACGGCCTTCACGGCGTCGCCGGTGGTGCTGGAACGTATCGCCTGACCAGGTGTTTCCCCATTCGGGTGAACGGGATCGGTAGACCTCTGCCGGTCCCGTTCGGCATGCTGGGATCGGTGACGCACCGATAAGGAGAACCGCCATGAGCGCACTCACCGTGAGCCAGGAGCCCGACCAGAACTGGGACGACCTCGTCCGGTTCTGGGAGGAGATGGAATGGCCCGAGGGCAGCAAGGTGGAGATCATCGAGGGGATCATCACCGTGTCACCAGCTCCGGGACTGCCTCACAACGTGATCGCTGCACGCATCCAGCGTCGTTTGTACTCGGCGATCCCGGAGGACTGGGAGATCTTCCAGACCCTGGCGATCGCCGTTCCGTCCCGCCTCGGGATGCTCATCCCAGACCTTGTGGTGGCCCCGCTGCCCGATCACACCGAGTCCGACACCCACATCCCCGCCGCCCTCGCGGAACTCGTCGTCGAGGTCACCTCGAAGTCCAACGCCCGCCACGACCGCGTCAGCAAGCCGGCCGCCTACGCCACCGCCGGTATCCCGCTCTACCTCCTCGTCGACCGCTGGGCCCCCGGCGGACCCACCGCGACGCTCTACGGTGAGCCGAAGGGTGACGTCTACCGAGTGCTGAGCGCCGCCAAGTTCGGCGATCCCCTCAGGCTCCCCGCCCCGTTCGACCTGATCATCGACACCGGCGAGTTCCCCGAGACCTGACTCACCCCAAAACCGCCGCCACCCCCACCAGCACCGGCACCGAAACCACCGTCGACACGAGGATCGCGTCCCGGGCCAGCCGTTCGCCCACCCCGTACGTCGACGCGTACGTGTACAGGTTCTGCGCCGCCGGAAGCGCCGACGTCACCACCACGTCCAGCAGTTGCGCGCCCCGCAGCCCGAACACCCCGGACGCCAGCGCCCACGCCACCGCCGGCTGCCCCACCGTCTTCAACGCCACCGCGAGCAGCACCGGCCCCCGCTCCGCGCCCCGCAGGGGCATCGTGGACCCGCACAGCGAGATGCCGAAGGCCAGCAGGACCGCCGGGACCGACATGTTGCCGATCAACGTCACCGGGTCCATGACCGGGGCCGGTACCCGCAGCCCGCTCGCGGCGACCGCGACCCCGGCGAGCGAGCCCAGCGCTATCGGATTGCGCAGCGGCGTCAGCAGCCGCCGCCACAGCGAGCCCTTGGCGTCCCCGCCCGACAGGTCCAGGATCGTCACCGCCACCGGCGTCACCAGCACCAGCTGGAACAGCAGCACCGGTGCCACCAGCGAGGCGTCACCCAGGACGTACACGGCGATGGGGATGCCGAGGTTGCCGGAGTTGACGTACCCGGAGCACAGGGCACCGACGGTGGTCCGGCCCACGCCCCAGCCCCGTACGGCACCCACCGCGACGAAGACCCCGGCCACGGCGACCGTGGACAGCGCCGTGACAAGCAGCCGGCCGGAGAAGACCACCGACAGGTCGGCCGTCGCCAGCGTGGTGAACAACAGGGCCGGTGAGGCCACGTGGAAGGCGAGCTTGGTCAGTACCTCGCGTCCCTGGGGCCCGAGGTGGCCCCGCAGACCCAGCACGTAGCCGACGGCGATGACGACCGCGATGACCGCGAAGCCGGTCAGCACCCCCTGCACGGCACCTCCCCGGCAAACGGACGGACCTGGGACGGCGGGGCGAGGGAGGCGGGGGAAGGGGATGCGTGGGGCATACAGCAGACCCTCCGGGGGAGGGTGTGCGCACGTCAATGTGATCTCTGACGGCGGGCACCGATGAGTTCCCGGCCCGTCCCGGGTCTACCGCACGTGGACGCCGTGACACCCGCCGTACTCGTGCTGCCGGGGCCCGTCTCCCGAGGGGAGACGCCCCGGCTCTGTGACGAGGTGCGCGCGCTGCTGACAAGCACCCGGGCCGGAGTGGTCGTCTGCGACGTCGGCGGGCTGGGGCCGCCGGGGCTCGCCGTCGTCGATCTGCTGGCCCGCCTGGAGCTCACCGCCCGGCGGGCCGGGGGCCGGATCCGGCTGCGCGATCCCGACCCCGCCCTGCACGCCCTACTGGACCTCGTCGGCCTCCGCTTCGAGACGGAGCGGAAGGTCGAACAGCGGGAACCACCGCTTGGTGTCGAGGAAGCAGTGGAACCCGGTGATGCGGCCGTCTGAGATCTCCAGCACCTGGACCGCCCACGGCGCGTAACCCCCCGCCTCCGGGTCGGGCTTGTAGTGCGCGAAGGCCGGCAGCCCGTTGGCCCGGACCGGGACCAGCCGGGAGTTCGCGCACGCCGCACCGAGGGTCGTCATGAAGCCGGTGATGTCCGCCGGACCGGACAGCCACAGGTCGAACGGCGGCATCGTCATGACCGCGTCCTCGTGCAGCAGCGCCGTCAGCGCCGTCATGTCGTAGCCCTCGAAGGCCGCGACGTAGCGTTCCAGGAGCTTCTGCTGCTCCTCGTCCAGCGGGTCGGACACCGCCGCGCCGTCGCCCCGCTCCGCCCGCTCGGCGAGCGTCGCTCGGGCGCGCTGCAGGGCGCTGTTGACGGAGGCGACCGACGTACCGAGCAGCTCGGCGACCTCGCTCGCCTTCCAGGCCAGTACCTCCCGCAGGATCAGCACCGCCCGCTGCTTGGGCGGCAGTTGCTGGAGCGCGGCCATGAAGGCGAGCCGCACCGACTCCTTGGCGACCGCGGCCTCCGCCGGGTCGGCGGTCGACGGCAGCACGCGGGCGTCGGGCATCGGCTCCAGCCAGGTGTTGTCCGGTCGGGGGGACAGCGCGGCCTGGGCCAGCGGCGTCGAGTCCGTCAGATCCATCGGGCGGGCCCGCTTGTTGCCCGCGGTCAGCATGTCCA
Source organism: Streptomyces lancefieldiae (assembly GCF_031845825.1). NCBI lineage: Bacteria > Bacillati > Actinomycetota > Actinomycetes > Kitasatosporales > Streptomycetaceae > Streptomyces > Streptomyces lancefieldiae. Next base: position 261,327 of record NZ_JAVRFH010000006.1, read on the forward strand.
GGCAGACGTTGGTCGCGATCCGGTAGAGCCAGGAGCGGAGGCTGGAGCGGCCCTCGAACTTCTCGTAGCTCCGCCAGGCGCGGACCAGGGTGTCCTGGACCGCGTCCTCGGCCTCGAAGGAGGAGCCGAGCATCCGGTAGCAGTACCCCGTCAGTTCGACGCGGTGCTTCTCCAGCGCGGATTCCAGCTCCGTGGTCACGGTGCCGTTGGTCATCGTCCACCCACCCCTGTGGCGTCCCGTCGTGCGCGTCTTCGCGCCTCGCACTCCGGAAGCTACCGCAGGGGACTGACAATGGCCCGTGCAGTCGGTGAAAGCGCAGGTCGGCAGGGTGTGCCCCGGCCGGTCCGGGCTCCTCAGGCGCGCGCGGGCACGCTCCGGGCCGTGCGGCGGGCCGCCAGCGACCCCGACACCGTGATCGTCACGACGCCCAGCACCGCCACCAGCCCGACCCCGACCGTCCCGCCCCAGCCGCCGGAGTGGAAGGCCATCGCGCCGACGGTACTGCCCGCGCTGGAGCCGATGTAGTAGGCGGACTGGTACAGGGCCGACGCCTGCGCCCGGCCGTGCGTCGCCGTCCTGCTGACCGCCGAGGACGCCACCGCGTGTCCGGCGAAGAAGCCCGCCGTGATCAGCACCAGGCCCAGCAGGACCAGCGGCAGCGAGGGGGCGAGGGACAGCAGCAGGCCCGCCGCCGTGGTGCCGCCGCCCAGGTAGAGCGCCCCGCGGCGGCCGAGCCGGCCCACCAGCCGACCGGCCGTCGACGCCGAGACCGTACCGACCAGGTAGACCAGGAAGATCGAGCCGACGACGCCCTGCGGCAGGGAGAACGGCGCCTCGGTCAGGCGGTAGCCGATCACCGTGTAGACGCCGCCGAACACCGTCATGAACAGCGCGCCGATCGCGTACAGACGGCGCAGCAACGGGTCGGCGAGGTGGTCGCGGACCGTGCGGGCCAGGACGCGCGGGCGCAGCGAGCCCGGCGTGAAGTGCCGGGGTGCCGGCAGCAGCAGCCGGAAGGCCACCGCGCACGCCACCGCGACGGCGCCGATCACACCGACGGCGATCCGCCAGCCCCACTCCTGTGCGACCCATCCGGTGATGACCCGGCCGCTCATCCCGCCGACGCTGTTGCCCGCCACGAACAGGCCGATCGCGGTCACCAGCGCCCGCGGGGTCACCTCCTCCGCGAGGTACGCCGTGGCCGAGGCCGGCAGACCGGCCAGGGCCGCGCCCTGCACCGCGCGCAGCGCGACCAGCGCCGGCAGCGACGGGGCGAAGGGGACCAGCAGCCCGACGGCCACCGCGACCGCCAGCGACGCCGTCATGACCGTACGCCGCCCGAAGCGCTCCGACAGCGCGCTCATCGGCAGGACGAACACCGCGAGGCCACCGGTCGCGGCGGCCACCGTCCAGCTCGCGTCGCTCGCCGTGACGCCCATGTCGCCCGAGATCAGCGGCAGCAGGGCCTGGGTGGAGTAGAGCAGCGCGAAGGTCGCGACACCCGCGAGGAACAGGGCGAGGCTCATCCGGCGGTAGCCGGGGCCGCCCGGGGTCATGCGCGAGTCGGCGGTGTCGGGGACGGGGACAGCGGAGGCGGCGCCCACGGTGGTGGACGCCCCGGTATCGGCGGGAGTCATACGGCGACGGTACGAAGGCCGTCACTCATCCGTCCAATGCATGGAATGGCCATAATCGTTCCCATGGTGCATCAGCCAAGCTCACAGGCCCGCCTGTCACCGTCCGGTGACACAGAAGACATCGTCGCGCTGCTCGCGCCCCGCCTCGCCCACTTCGCCGGCGTGGCCCGCACCGAGCACGTCACCCGGGCCGCCCAGGAGATGGGCGTCCCCCAGTCGACCCTCTCGCGCGCGCTCGTCCGCCTCGAAGAGGACCTGGGCGTCGGCCTGTTCGTCCGCCGCGGCCGTACGCTCGCGCTGACCGTCGCCGGGCGCACCTTCCTCGGCTCCGTCGAACGCGCCCTCGCCGAGGTGGAGCGCGCCGCCGAGGAGGTCCGCGCGGACGCCGACCCGGCCACCGGCAAGGTCGCCTTCGGCTTCCTGCACACCATGGGCGCCGAGACCGTCCCCGGCCTGCTGCACGCCTTCCGCGCCGACCACCCCCGGGTCCGCTTCAGCCTCGTCCAGAACTACGGCGAGGCCATGCTGGAGCGCCTGCGCGCCGGCGAACTCGACCTGTGCCTCACCTCCCCGGTCCCGGACGCCCCCGACCTGGTCGCCCGCCGCCTCGACGAACAGAAGCTGCGCCTCGTCGTCCCGGCCGACCACTCCCTCGCCGGCCGCCGGCGCATCCGCCTCGCCGAGGCCGCAGAAGAGACCTTCGTGACGCTGGAGCCCGGCTACGGACTGCGCCGCATCACCGACGACCTGTGCAAGGAGGCCGGTTTCCGGCCCAGGGTGGCCTTCGAGGGGGAGGAGGCGGAGACGCTGCGCGGCCTGGTCGCGGCGGGACTCGGCGTCGCCCTGCTGCCGCCGCCCGCCGTTCCCCGCCCCGGCGTGGTCGAACTGACGGTGACCGCCCCGCGTGCGGCCCGCGAGATCGGCGTGGCCTGGCTCGCCGGCCGCACGGACACGCCGCCGGTGGCGGCCTTCAAGAAGTTCCTGCTGTCCAGGCGGGGGCACCTGCTCCCGAGCTGACCCGCCGTGCGGCCCCTAGTGCCGCAACAGGCAACGTTCGCCCCGTCGCGACGCCCGGCACGCACTCTCGCCGCACCGGCCGAAAGCCCGAGTACGTCCAGTACGAGGGCTTCCGGCCGGCACGCCGAGAGCACGCACCGGACGCCGCTCCTTACCGGGCAAACGTTGCCTGCCGCGGCACTAGTAGGGCCTGTCTGACAATTGCCGCCTGCCTCGCGACGCCATGCACGCACTCGCGCCGCACCGGGCGCAGAGCCGAGTACATCCCGTACGAGGCTCTGCGCCCGGCACGCCGAGAGCACGCACCTGATGCCGCGAGGCCGCCCTCCGGGCGACGACGGGAATGGTCAGACAGGCCCTACCGCCGCAGCGACTTCCCGAACCCCACCGCCAACGGCATCCGCAGCCCGAGCGGCGGCGGAGCGGCCAGCGCGTCCTCCACCGGCCGTGAGAAGGGCTGCCTGAACAGCGTGCCCATGACGAAGTCGGCCGCCAGCGCCGCGACTTCGTCGCGGTAGTGCCGCAACGCGTGGCCGTCGGAGTGCACTTCGAACCGGCATACGTCGCGGTTGGCCTTCTTCGCCCGGGCGGCCAGCCGGAACGACAGCTCGGGGTCGCAGCGTTCGTCGTTCGTGCCGTGCACGATCAGCACCTGGCGTCCGGCGAGCTGCTTCACCGGTTCGGGTGGTGCGGCCATGTCCTCGTCGGGCAGCCAAGGGGCGACGGCCAGCACGGAGTTGACGGCCTCGTGCCCGGCAGCCCGCAGCGCGGCCCGCCCGCCCATGCCGACGCCGACCAGGCAGACGGGTACGTCACCGTAGCGCCGTACGGCCTCGGTGGCGGCCCAGTCGGCGTCCCGGGCGAGGTGGGCCTCCGCGCCGTTCCAGCCGCGCCGGCGGTAGTGGACGACATGTGTGGCCAGGCCCTCGTCCCGCCCCGTCCGCGCCAGCCGGCGCCCCAACGCGCGTACGGACGCCGCCGCCAGCAGGGGAGACGGCCTGCGGCTGGAGACCTCGTCGCCGCCGGGGAGCAGCAGCACCACTCCGCTCACCGCCGTCTCCTGTGGGCCGAGCGTTCGCCCCAGCCGGGCCTCACGGACCGGCGTCGCTTGCTGTGCCATGACAGAACATTCTCAGAAGACCGGGTGTACGCCACCCGTCCTCGCAGTCACCGTTACATATCGGCGGTTCCGTACACCGGCGTCTCCCCCCTCTTCCCCCACCCACGCGTACCTCCTGCGTTCTACGCGCGTAGGGGCTACAGTGCCGAAATGACGAGCCAGAGCACCTCGAAGACCGCCGCGACGAACACCGCGAGGACTCCGACGCCGGACCAGATCCGCCGGGCGCCGAAGGTTCTGCTGCACGACCATCTCGACGGCGGACTGCGCCCCGGCACGGTCGTCGACCTCGCCCGGGCGACCGGTTACGCCAACCTGCCCGAGACCGACCCCGACCGGCTCGGCGTCTGGTTCCGCGAGGCCGCCGACTCCGGGTCGCTGGAGCGCTATCTGGAGACCTTCTCCCACACCGTCGGCGTCATGCAGACCCGCGACGCCCTCGTCCGGGTCGCCGCCGAGTGCGCCGAGGACCTCGCCGAGGACGGGGTCGTCTACGCCGAGGTGCGGTACGCCCCCGAGCAGCACCTCGAACGGGGGCTGCCCCTCGAAGAGGTCGTCGAGGCCGTCAACGAGGGCTTCCGGGAGGGCGAGCGGCGCGCGCGGGACCACGGCCACCGCATCCGCGTCGGCGCCCTGCTCACCGCCATGCGGCACGCCGCCCGCTCCCTGGAGATCGCCGAGCTCGCCAACCGCTACCGCGACCTCGGCGTCGTCGGTTTCGACATCGCGGGCGCCGAGGCCGGATACCCGCCCACCCGGCACCTGGACGCCTTCGAATACCTCAAGCGGGAAAACAATCATTTTACTATTCACGCGGGTGAGGCCTTCGGGCTGCCGTCCATCTGGCAGGCCCTGCAGTGGTGCGGCGCCGACCGGCTCGGGCACGGGGTGCGCATCATCGACGACATCCAGGTCCACGAGGACGGCACGGTCAAGCTCGGGCGGCTCGCCTCGTACGTGCGGGACAAGCGCATCCCGCTGGAGCTGTGCCCCAGCTCCAACCTCCAGACCGGGGCGGCGGACTCCTACGCCGAGCACCCCATCGGGCTGCTGCGCCGGCTGCACTTCCGCGCCACCGTCAACACCGACAACCGGCTGATGTCGCACACCGGCATGAGCCGGGAATTCGAGCACCTGGTCGACGCGTTCGGTTACGCGCTCGACGACATGCAGTGGTTCTCCGTCAATGCGATGAAATCGGCGTTCATTCCTTTCGATGAACGACTGGCCATGATCAATGACGTGATCAAGCCCGGATATGCGGAGCTGAAGTCCGAATGGCTGTTTCAGCAGACGGCTTCCACCAGCGGTTCTTCGGGAGATGAGGGCTGAGAGGGGGATCGGTGGAATGCGGAAATGTGGACGGACTTTCACCATCCGTCCGCATTTCGGCGTTTGCCGTGGGCGGCTCCGCGTGTTTACGGTCGGGCACCGCTCACATCCCCGACATCCCATTTCGAGGACGCATTTCATGAAGCAGTCTGCTGTAAAGACCCTCGGTGTCGCCGCCCTCGGTGCCGCCTTCGCCGCCGCCGGTGCGGGTGCCGCCACCGCCGCCACGGCCGTGCCGGACGCCGCCCCGGTCCTCGACACCGTCACCCGGACGCTCCCCGCGGAGAACGGCTCCAAGACGCTGCCGGTCGCGGGCAACGCGCTGGAGAAGGGCCCGGCCGAGCCGGTCACCGGTCTGCTCGGCGGACTGCCGGCGCAGAAGCTGCCCACGCAGGGCGTGCACGTGAACGGCCTGCCGGTCGGCTGAGCCGCGCCTGCCGCGACGTGCCGACGGGGCGCACCCGGTGACACCGGGCGCGCCCCGTCGGCGTACCCCGAGGGGAGGAGCCTTCGAGGGAGGTACGCGGGACGCGCTGCCGCTACCAGGCCGTTCGCGCGGCCTTCTCCTCGGACGGCAGCAGGATCCACAGGGCGAGGTAGAGCAGGAACTGAGGGCCGGGCAGCAGGCAGGAGACCACGAAGATCACCCGCATCGTGGTGCTGGAGGTGCCGAAGCGCCGGGCCAGCGCGGCGCACACTCCGCCGATCACGCGGCCGTGGGTGGGGCGGGCGAGGCGGGACATCGCGGCTCCTTCGTGAGCGTGTGGTGGGGGCTGCCGGACGGCTGCCCCTTCATCTGCCCTCCACGCTACGGAGACGAACGGCGCAAAGCGTCGCTCTACGGGGCGATCCCGACCCTGGGAATCGTCGGGGTCCGCCCCTGAGTGGGCTCCTCCTGGGGGACGGCCTCCCGCAGCCCCCGCTCGGACCTGCGGCGGAGCCGAGCCCGGCCGACGGGGACGAGGGCCAGGTGCGCGAGGGCCACCCCCGCCGTGTTCAGGAGCAGCGAGTCGACGTCGACGACCTGACCGGGCACCCCGGTCTGCAGCAGCTCGATCCCCAACGACAGCAGCACGCCGGCGGCCGTCGTGCGCAGCAGGGAGGCCAGCGGCGAGACGGCCAGCCTGCCGCCCGCCATCGGCAGCAGCACACCCAGCGGCGCCAGCAGGGCGAGCGACCCGCCGAGGGCACGGGCCGCCGCGGGCCAGCCGAGCGTCAGGTCGGCACGGATCCCGTCGAGCGGCCGCAGGTTGGGCGGCAGCACCCACGGGACGTCCAGGGGACGCAGCGTGTACCAGGCGACGAACGCGAGGTGTGCGACCAGGAGGACACTTCCTGTCACACGGATGCGGAGCGCGGCGCTGCCGCCGAGGAACCCATGACGCTGCACGTCCCCCTAGACGCGGCCCGCACCACACACGGTTCCGGCCTCTCCCACGCAAGGGTGAGGCCTGCGCCACACGGCCCCGGGCCCGCCGCCCGTCCGGGCCCCGGGTTCCTGGCCGTCAACCGTCGGTGACCTCGCCGGACGGCGGTTCGTTGCTGCCCGGCCGGGCGCGGACCTCGTCCGTGCAGGAGTAGCGGCGCACGGGCAGGTCGGTGGGGCCGGCCAGGACGACGGAGCCGTCCCCCTCGGCCGCGGCCGAGTCGGAGAAGGTGCACACGACCTGGGCGAGGGCGAACGAGGTGAGGTCGTCCGGGTCGGTGCTCAGCCGCAGGGTGTCCTCGGGGTCGCCGGAGCGCGGACCAGTCACCCTGGTGCCGCGGCGTACGTCCGTCGTGTACCCGGCCTCCTTCTCCACGGCCGACGGCGGCGTCGCGAGCTGGTCCAGCAGCCCCTGGGCCACCAGCACGCGCCGCGCGGAGTCCGCCGCGCCGTCCTGGACCCGCACCGTCCGGTCCACGGCCACCAGCGACGAGCCGCACAGCAGGAACACCCGCACCGGCATGCCGGGCGCGGCCCGGGCCGCCACGTCCGGCTCGGCCGGCGAACAGCGCACCCGCGAAGGCGCGGGACCGTAGTCCGTGGGCACCTCCGTGGCGCGGATGCCGCACCCGGCGAGCAGCGCGGCCAGCACGACGAGCCCGGGGAGTACCGGCAGGCGGCGTACGGTCATCAGGGCTGTCCCTTCGCGTCCTTGCCCTTGCCCTCGTCCCCCGCGGCGGCGTCGGCGTCCTCCTCGGCCGGCGGCGACGGATCCTGCGGCAGCCGCAGCGTGAACACCGCGCCCCCCTCGGGAGAGTTCTCGGCGGTGATCTCACCGCCGTGGATGTGCGCGTTCTCCAGGGCGATGGACAGGCCGAGCCCGCTGCCCTCGGAGCGCGGCCGGGAGGCGCTCGCCTTGTAGAAGCGGTCGAAGACGTGCGGCAGGACGTCCTCGGGGATGCCGGGACCCTGGTCCCGCACCCGGATGACGACCTCGTCGTCCGCCCGCGTCACCGACACCCGCACCGGCGACCCGCCGTGCTTGAGCGCGTTGCCGACCAGGTTGGCCAGGATGACGTCCAGGCGACGAGGGTCGAGGCGGGCGTGGATCCCGCGCTCGGCGTCCAGCTCGACGGCGTCCAGCCAGGCGCGGGCGTCCATGCAGGCGGTGATCTGGTCGGCGACGTCGACGTCGTCCAGGACCAGCCGGGCGGTGCCCGCGTCGAAGCGGGTGACCTCCATCAGGTTCTCCACCAGGTCGTTCAGCCGCCGTGTCTCGCTGACCACCAGCCGGACGGCGGGCTCGATCATCGGGTCGATGCCGCCGCCCTCGAACTCCAGCTCCTCCTCCAGCACCTCCGTGACGGCGGTGATCGCCGTCAGCGGCGTGCGCAGCTCATGGCTCATGTCCGCCACGAAGCGCCGCGAGGCCTGCTCCCGGCCCGCCATGTCCGCGACGCGCTTCTCCAGGGCCTCGGCGGCGCTGTTGAAGGTCCGGGACAGGTCGGCCAGTTCGTCGGTGCCGGACACGCGCAGCCGGGTGTCCAGCCTGCCCTCGCCGAGCCGCCGCGCCGCGACCCCGAGCCGGTGCACGGGCTTCAGCACGGTCGTCGCCAGGGCCTGCGCGAGCAGCGCGGAGCCGATCAGCGCGAGCGCGGTGGCGATCCCCAGCGACCAGGCGAGCGAGTTCAGGTCCTTCGCCTCCGGCTCCAGCGACTTGAGCATGTAGCCGGTCGCCCCGCCGCCGATCACCTTCGTGCCCGCCACCAGGTAGGGGGTGCCGTCCTCGGTGACCCGCTGCCAGTACAGGTGGTACGGGTGCTTGTTGGCCGAGGTGACCTTCTGCTCCTTGTTCACCGCCGTGCGCAGCGACGCGGGCACGTCGGTCAGCGCGAAGCCGGCCAGGCCGCCCGAACTGCCGTAGACGGCCTCCCCGTCGGCGTTCTCGGCGACCAGCAGCACGCCGAACCGCTGGCTGCTGTTGGCCATCTGCCCGGCGGTGTGCTGCAACTCGTCCTGCGTGGGGTGCTCGGGCAGCGCGCCCGCCCGGTTCTGCATCTCCCGCTCGAAGTCGCGCAGCACGGCGTCCTGGGTACGGGTGAGCACCGCCTCGCGGTTCAGCCAGTACGCGATGCCGGACGCGGACACGGCCGCGGTGAGCGCGACCAGTGCGAAGACGAGGACCAGCCTCAGGCGCAGGCTGGTGAAGCGCAGCCAGGACCAGACTCCCTTGCGAGCCGCGGCCCAGCCGCGTGAACCCCCCTGGTGTTCCTGTGTCACTGAGGCGGATCCAGCCGGTAGCCGACACCCCGGACGGTACGGATCAGGGTCGGGGACGACGGCACGTCCTCGACCTTGGCGCGCAGCCGCTGCACACAGGCGTCCACGAGCCGGGAGTCGCCGAGGTAGTCGTGCTCCCACACCAGCCGCAGCAACTGCTGCCGGGACAGCGCCTGCCCCGGCCGCCGGCTCAGCTCGAGCAGCAGCCGCAGCTCGGTCGGCGTGAGCTGGAGGTCCTCGCCGTTCTTCGTCACGGTCATCGCCGACCGGTCGATGACCAGGCTGCCGAAGCTCGCCGAGTCGCTGGACTCCCGTTCCCCGCGCCGCAGTACGGCCCGGATGCGGGCGTCCAGCACCCGGCCCTGCACGGGTTTGACGACGTAGTCGTCGGCGCCCGACTCGAGACCGACGACCACGTCGATGTCGTCGTTGCGCGCGGTCAGCAGGATGATCGGCAGCTGGTCGGTGCGCCGGATACGACGGCACACCTCGAAACCGTCGATGCCGGGCAGCATCACGTCCAGCACGATCAGGTCCGGCCGCTGCTCGCGCAGCAGCTTCAGACCGTCCTCACCGCTGGCAGCGGTGGCCACCCGGTGACCCTGGCGCGTCAGTGAGAGCTCCAGGGCCGTGCGGATGGCGTCGTCGTCCTCGATCAGCAACAGGGAAGGCACGGGCTCATTCTGGCCCATGGAGGGGGTGCGGTTCGACCCGTGGGTCCGGAAGTGGTCCCCCCCTGCCGCCGGACCCTGTGAAGGAACCGTGGTGCAGCCGTGACAGGCCCCTGTGACAGCTCTGTGACAGTCGGCGGACACGGCCATGAAGTCGCCCGGGCAAGCTTTTCATCACAAGCAACACAGCACGTCGCAACAGAGCAGGCCGAACACCGGAAGTCCACGACGGGAGGCGCGAGATGAACACGCTGAAGGGCACCAGCACCAGCGCAGTGGTCACGCGTCTGCACGACGTGCACACGCACCGGGGTTCCGAGAAGTCCGGTGCCGATGGGGGTCCCTCCCGCGCGAGCGGATTCGAGCGTGGGGGAGGGCGGGGGTGCGCTCGCGGCACCGGGCGTCAGCACACCGCCTACATGTCGGTGGTCGACGCACGCCAGGGGGAGACGCCCGGGGCGACCGCGTACGGGGAGGCCGAGGGGGAGCGCCGTTCGCTGTCGGAGGCGGAGTTCACCGCCTACGTCCAGGAGCGCCGCGCCTCCCTGTACGCCACCGCCTACCACCTCACCGGCGACCGCTTCGAGGCCGAGGACCTGCTGCAGAGCGCGCTGTTCTCGACCTACCGGGCGTGGGACCGGATCAGTGACAAGGCGGCCGTCGGCGGCTACCTCCGCCGCACCATGACCAACCTGCACATCAGCGCCTGGCGGCGCCGCAAGCTCAACGAGTACCCGACCGAGGAACTGCCGGAGACGCCCGGCGACACGGACGCGATGCGCGGCACGGAGCTGCGCGCGGTCCTGTGGCAGGCGCTCGCCCGGCTGCCCGAACTCCAGCGCACCATGCTGGTCCTGCGCTACTACGAGGGCCGCACGGACCCGGAGATCGCCGACATCCTCGGCATCAGTGTCGGCACGGTGAAGTCCAGCATCTGGCGGTCGCTCCGCCGGCTGCGCGAGGACGAGGTCCTCAGCTTCGGCCGTGACCGGGAGGACGCCTTCGGCGAACTGGTCGCCTGAGGGTGGAGGGGGGCCGGGGGGCCCGCGAAAAAAAGTTGGAGTCCGGGTGTATCACGGGGGCGACCTCGGACTCTTACTCACGGGGAAGCACCACGGGGGAACACGGGGGGACACGGGGGAACGGGGAACACGGGGGAAGCACGGGGGAGCACAAGGAGAGCGGGACTGGAGGGCCGGGGGGTCCTTCCAGTCCCGCTTCTCTGTGTGCGCCGACAGCGGTGCGCCCAAGCGCTACGCCGCCGTACGTGCCGTGGCGCACCGCCCCGCCGCCGCGGCGGCCAGCCGGCCCATCGCCTCGTCCCGGTCGCACGCATGGGCGCCCAGCGCCGTCTGGCGGGCGATGACCGACCGCTCCTGCCGCATCAGCCGCCAGCCGCGGCGCAGCAGGAACGGCACGGACTTGCGGCCCTCCCTGAGGTCCCGCAGGAAGCGGCGGCGGAAGGTCGTCAGCGCGCCCCGGCTCAGACACAGCGCGTCGGCGAGGACGCCCAGGTCCCGGCAGCGCTCCACGAGCTCGGCGGCGAAGATGCCCTCCGCGAGGAACAGCGGGGTCCGCCCGATGTCGACGGCCTCCTCGCCGGTGCGGGCGCTGAGCGCGATGTCGTAGACGGGCACCCGCGTACGGCCCCCGCGGCACAGCTCCCTGATGGCGGCGACGGCCGCGTCCGCGTCCCACGAGCCCGGGTGGTCCCAGTCGATGTCGGAGCTCCCGGGCACCAGCGGCAGCGTCGGGTCGGTCGCCTCCTTGTAGAAGTCGTCGAGCCGCAGCACCGGAAGGCCGGAGTGGGCGGCGAGGAGGGACTTGCCGGAGCCGGAGGGGCCGCAGAGCAGCACGACTCGCGTAGGTATGGGCGGTTGGGAGCTCACGGGACACCAGTGTGAGGCATCCGACGGCCGCCGTACGACCCCGCGGGCGGACTTTGCAGCACGCGTCACACGTCGACCACGCTGCGCGCCGACCGTCTCACCGCACGTGATGGTGCGTGCTCAGCGCGAAGAGCCGCGCCTCCCCCGGACGGAGGGGAGGCGCGGCTCTCTGCGAGGAGGGGCCGGTCAGTACGACGAGCCGGACGCGCCCAGTGCGCCCGTCGGGTGCCAGACCGTCTTCGTCTCCAGGAACGCCGTCATGCGGTCGGTGCCCGGCGTCGCCGACCAGTCGACGTCGTCCACAGGCTGTGGACGAAGGACGCGCTTGAGGTTGTCCGCCGCCGCGATCTCCAGCTCCTTCGCCAGTTCCTCGTCGGCGCCCGCGAGGTCGATCGCGTTGACGTCCTGGTGGGCGGCGAGGGGGGCCGCGATCTCCGCCGTACGGCCGGAGAGGATGTTGACCACGCCGCCGGGGAGGTCGGAGGTGGCCAGGACCTCGCCGAGGGAGAGGGCGGGGAGCGGGGACTTCTCGCTCGCGATCACGACCGCCGTGTTGCCGGTGGCGATGACCGGGGCGACGACCGAGACCAGGCCCAGGAAGGACGACTCCTGCGGGGCGAGGACGGCCACCACGCCGGTGGGCTCCGGGGAGGAGAGGTTGAAGAAGGGGCCCGCGACCGGGTTGCCGCCGCCGACCACCTGGGCGATCTTGTCGGTCCAGCCCGCGTACCAGACCCAGCGGTCGATCGCCGCGTCGACGACCGCGGCCGCCTTCGACTTCGACAGGCCCTCGGCGTCGGCGACCTCCGCGACGTACTGGTCGCGGCGGCCTTCGAGCATCTCCGCGATCCGGTACAGGATCTGGCCGCGGTTGTAGGCCGTGGCGCCGGACCAGCCGCCGAAGGCCTTCCGCGCGGCGACCACCGCGTCACGGGCGTCCTTGCGGGAGGAGAGGGGGGCGTTCGCCAGCCACTTGGACTTCGCGTCTGTCACCTCGTACACCCGGCCGCTCTCGGAACGCGGGAACTTCCCGCCGACGTACAGCTTGTAGGTCTTCAGCACGGAAAGTCGGTCAGACATCGAGGTACGCCTCCAGGCCGTGACGGCCGCCCTCGCGGCCGAAGCCCGACTCCTTGTAGCCGCCGAACGGCGACGTCGGGTCGAACTTGTTGAACGTGTTGGACCAGATCACGCCCGCGCGGAGCTTGTTCGCGACCGCCAGGATGCGCGAGCCCTTCTCCGTCCAGATGCCCGCCGACAGTCCGTACGGCGTGTTGTTGGCCTTGGCGACCGCCTCGTCGGGCGTACGGAAGGTGAGGACGGACAGGACCGGGCCGAAGATCTCGTCGCGGGCGACGGTGTGCGCCTGGGTGACGTTCGTGAAGAGCGTCGGGGCGAACCAGTAGCCGGAGGAGGGCAGTTCGCAGGCGGGGGACCAGCGCTCGGCGCCCTCCGCCTCGCCCTGGTCGGCCAGCGCGGTGATCCGGGCCAGCTGCTCGGCGGAGTTGATCGCGCCGATGTCGGTGTTCTTGTCCAGCGGGTCGCCCAGACGCAGCGTGGACAGGCGGCGCTTGAGGGAGTCCAGCAGCTCGTCGTGGACCGACTCCTGGACGAGGAGGCGGGAGCCCGCGCAGCAGACCTGGCCCTGGTTGAAGAAGATGCCGTTGACGACGCCCTCCACGGCCTGGTCGATCGGGGCGTCGTCGAAGACGATGTTGGCGCCCTTGCCGCCCAGCTCCAGGGTGAGCTTCTTGGAGGTGCCCGCGACCGTGCGCGCGATCTCCTTGCCGACGGCCGTGGAGCCGGTGAAGGCGACCTTGTTCACGTCGGGGTGGGCGATCAGCGCGGCGCCGGTGCGGCCGTCACCGGTGATGATGTTGACGACGCCCTTCGGCAGGCCCGCCTGACGGCAGATGTCCGCGAAGAAGAGGGCGGACAGGGGGGTCGTCTCGGCGGGCTTCAGGACCACCGTGTTGCCGGTCGCGAGCGCCGGGGCGATCTTCCACGCCAGCATCAGGAGCGGGAAGTTCCACGGGATGACCTGGCCCGCGACGCCCAGCGGCCGGGGGTTCGCGCCGTAGCCGGCGTGGTCGAGCTTGTCGGCCCAGCCCGCGTAGTAGAAGAAGTGCGCGGCGACCAGCGGGAGGTCCGCGTCGCGGGTCTCCCTGATCGGCTTGCCGTTATCGAGGGTTTCGAGAACGGCGAGCTCGCGGCTGCGCTCCTGGATGATGCGGGCGATGCGGAACAGGTACTTGGCACGCTCGGAGCCCGGCAGTGCCGACCACTTCTCGAACGCCTTGCGGGCGGCCTTCACCGCGCGGTCCACGTCCGCCTCGCCGGCCTCGGCGACCTCGGAGAGGACCTCCTCGGTGGCGGGTGAGACGGTCTTGAAGACCTTGCCGTCGGCCGCGTCGGCGAACTCGCCGTCGATGAACAGGCCGTAGGACGCGGCGATGTCGACGACCGCGCGGGACTCCGGCGCCGGTGCGTACTCGAATGCGGATGTCTGCTTTTCCATGGTCATGGGGTCTCAGTCCACCGTCACGTAGTCGGGGCCGGAGTAACGGCCCGTGGCCAGCTTCTGGCGCTGCATCAGCAGGTCGTTCAGGAGCGAGGAGGCGCCGAAGCGGAACCAGTGGTTGTCCAGCCAGTCCTCGCCCGCGGTCTCCTTGACCAGGACCAGGAACTTGATCGCGTCCTTGGCGGTGCGGATGCCGCCGGCCGGCTTCACGCCGACCTGGACGCCGGTCTGCGCGCGGAAGTCGCGGACCGCCTCCAGCATCAGGAGGGTGTTGGACGGGGTCGCGTTGACGGCGACCTTGCCGGTGGACGTCTTGATGAAGTCGGCGCCCGCCAGCATGCCGAGCCAGCTCGCGCGGCGGATGTTGTCGTACGTCGACAGCTCGCCGGTCTCGAAGATGACCTTGAGGCGGGCCGAGGTCCCGCAGGCCTCCTTCACGGCGACGATCTCGTCGTACACCTTCAGGTAGTTCCCCGCGAGGAACGCGCCCCGGTCGATGACCATGTCGACCTCGTCGGCGCCCGCCGCGACGGCCTCGCGCACGTCGGCCAGCTTGACGGCCAGCGAGGCGCGGCCCGCAGGGAACGCCGTGGCGACCGAGGCGACCTTGACGCCCGAGCCGGCGACGGTTTCCTTGGCGACGGGCACCATGTCGGGGTAGACACACACGGCCGCGGTCGCGGGGCTCGTGCGGTCGGTCGGGTCGGGGCGGACCGCCTTGGCGCCGAGCGCCCGGACCTTGCCCGGGGTGTCCGCGCCTTCCAGCGTCGTCAGGTCGACCATCGAGATGGCGAGGTCGAGCGCGTACGCCTTCGCGGTGGTCTTGATGGAACGGGTGCCGAGCGAGGCGGCGCGCGCCTCGAGGCCGACCGTGTCGACGCCGGGCAGCCCGTGGAGGAAGCGGCGCAGCGTGCTGTCGGACGCGGTGACGTCGGCGAGTCCGGGTGCGGGTGCAGCGGATGCAGTGGTGGGCATGGTCACCAGGCGAGCATATCTACGCGCGTAGCGGCTGTACAGTCCCCGGCGCTCGTCTCGTACACCGGCACCGCGTAGGAGCGCCGTCGGGCCGGTCGTGCACAATCGGCATATGACGACCCCCGAGCCCCAGTCACCACCGTCGCAGCCGCCGGTACCCGCGTCCAGGGACCGCGTCTACCGCTCCCCCGCGGGCATCGCCGGTGGCGTGCTGCTGCTCGCGCTCGCCCTGTGGCTCGGCATCGACGCCGTGGTCGCGGGGGAGGGGAGCACCCCCTGGAAGGCGCTCGCGGTGCTGCTGTTCCTCGTGCCGCTCGTCGCCTCCTACACCCTGCGCCCCGCCGTCTTCGCCAACGAGGACCGGCTGCGCGTGCGCAATCCCTTCCGGGTCGTCGTGCTGCCCTGGGGGCAGGTCGCCTCGCTGCGGTCCGGCTACTCCAACGAGGTCTTCACCGAGTCCGGCGACAAGTACCAGCTGTGGGCCATTCCCGTCTCGCTGCGCGGCCGCAAGAAGGCCGCGCGGCAGGAGACGCGGCGGGCCGCCGGGGTCGGCCGGGGGCGCGGTGGCGGCGGCCGCGGGCGTGCCGGCGCGTCCGCCGACGCGGTCGCGGCGCAGGGGCCGGTGCGGGCGGAGACCGACAAGGTCATGGACGACCTGCGCGAGCTGCTGGAGGCCCGGAAGCAGGCCGACACCTCGCAGGGCGAGGTGACCGTGCGCTGGGCCTACGAGGTCGTCGCGCCGGCGGTGGCCGGGGTCGTGCTGCTGGCGGTGCTGCTGGCGATGGGGTGACGGCGGCGCGGGGCTGTGCCGGGGCAGGCCCGTGCCGCGTACGGCGGGACAGGCGGTCAACGAGCTGGGGGAAATCACCCGATGGGGTGCCTCCGAGTGGGGGCACCCCCTGTGGTTCGGGTGACGAGCCGGGTCAGATGCCCGCGGCCGTCGACAGGTCCCGCTTGAGCGCGGTCAGCAGGTCCGTCGCCTTCGCGCGCGCCTCGGGGAGGCCGGCGTGCGCGGCGACCGGGACGACCACCTCCAGGTAGCACTTCAGCTTGGGCTCCGTACCGCTCGGGCGGACGATGACGCGGGCACCGTCGAGGGTGTAGCGCAGGCCGTCGGTGGGCGGCAGCTTGTCCGTGCCCCGGGTGAGGTCCTCGGCGTTCGTGACGGGCAGGCCCGCGAGGCGGGCGGGCGGCTGTTCGCGCAGGCGGTGCATGGCGGCGGCGATGAGGGAGAGGTCCTCGACGCGTACCGAGAGCTGGTCGGTGGCGTGCAGGCCGTGCTCGACGGCCAGGTCGTCGAGGAGGTCGAGGAGGGTGCGGCCGTTCTCCTTGAGGGTGGAGGCGAGTTCCGTGATCAGGAGGGCCGCGGTGATGCCGTCCTTGTCGCGCACGCCCTCCGGGTCGACGCAGTAGCCGAGGGCCTCCTCGTAGCCGTAGCGGATGTTCTCCACGCGGGCGATCCACTTGAAGCCGGTGAGGGTCTCGACGTGGGGGAGGTTCGCCTTCTCGGCGATGCGGCCGAGGAGGGAGGAGGAGACGATCGACTCGGCGAACGTGCCGTGCGCCTGGCGGCCGACCAGGTGGGCGGCGAGGAGGGCGCCGACCTCGTCGCCGCGGAGCATGCGCCAGTGCTGGGCGCCGTTCTCGTCCTGGCCGTCGGGGACGGCCACCGCGCAGCGGTCGGCGTCCGGGTCGTTGGCGATGACCAGGTCGGGGTCGGTCTCGCGGGCCTGCGCGAAGGCGAGGTCCATCGCGCCGGGTTCTTCCGGGTTGGGGAAGGCGACGGTGGGGAAGTCCGGGTCGGGGTCGGCCTGCTCGGTGACGAGGGTGGGCTGCGGGAAGCCGGCTCGTGCGAAGGCGGCGAGGAGGGTGTCCTTGCCCACGCCGTGCATCGCCGTGTAGACGGTGCGGGCGGTGCGGGGGGAGTCGGGGGCGAGGACGGCGTCGGTGCGGGCGAGGTACGCGTCGAGGACGTCGTCGTCGAGGGTCTGCCAGCCGGTTTCGGGGCGGGGGACGTCGTGCAGGGAGCGTACGGCGTCGATCTCCGCGGCGATCTCCGCGTCGGCGGGGGGCACGATCTGGGAGCCGTCGCCGAGGTAGACCTTGTAGCCGTTGTCGCGGGGCGGGTTGTGGCTGGCGGTGACCTCCACGCCGGCGACGGCGCCGAGGTGCCGGATGGCGAAGGCGAGGACGGGGGTGGGGAGGGGGCGGGGGAGGACGGCGGCCTTCAGGCCGGCGCCGGTCATGACCGCGGCGGTGTCGCGGGCGAAGTCGGCGGACTTGTGGCGGGCGTCGTAGCCGACGACGACGAGGCCGTTGGTGTGGCCCTGCTTCTTGAGGTACGCGGCGAGGCCGGCGGCGGCTCGGATGACGACGGTGCGGTTCATGCGCATCGGGCCGGCGCCGAGTTCGCCCCGCAGGCCGGCGGTGCCGAACTGGAGGGTGCCGGTGAAACGTGCGGCGAGTTCGGCGTGGTCCTCGGCGTCGATGAGCTTGGCGAGTTCCGCGCGGGTGTCCGCGTCGGGGTCCTCGGCCAGCCATGTCCTGGCCCGGGCGAAGAGGTCGTCGTGCACGTCGGTCAGCCTCTCTTGTGTCGGCCGCGGGGGCATCCGGCGGTGGGTGGCGATGCCGGGTGCCGGGTGCCTGCGGCGGCCTGTGCGGGTGGGGTGGGGTGGGGGTGCGGGTTGCGCTGTCTGCGGGGTGGTGGGGCGGGGACGGGGGGGGGGGGGTGCC
>NZ_JAVRFH010000070.1:0-25830 GCF_031845825.1 Streptomyces lancefieldiae
AGCGCCGCGGCGTCGACCAGTTCGGTCGTCCGGGGCGCCGGGGCCAGGGACGCGGCCGGGACGAGCGCGTACTCGGCGGCGCCGCCGGCGGAGTCGAGGGGCAGCATCGCCACGACCCGGTCACCGAACCTCCAGGCCCGTCGCGTCCGCGCCGAGTTGGGAGCGGTCGGTGATGACCCGGCGGATCTCCTCGCTGATGAGCGGTTCGCCGTCGCGTCAGTACGCCCGACACGGACTTCACGAGGCGGTCGCTGTCATGTCACGAACGTGTCCGGACCATGATCAAGAGGCAACTGGGGCAACCCCGTCGACCATCCGAGAGGACAGAAAGCCAAACGGGCGAACAGTCGCCCAGCTCGCCCGCTCCCCAGGAGCGACAGCCCACGCAGAGGACAGACACCAGCATGCGCACTCGCAAGATTTCGGTACTGACCATGACCGCAGTGGCCCTCAGCCTGGCACTGACGGCATGCAGCAACGACGCCGCCGACAACGCGTCCTCTGCTGCGAGCAGCTCATCGACTGCTGCCACGAGCAGCCCGAAGTCCGACACCGTGTCCGACACCCCGAAGTCCGACTCCCCGAAGTCCGACACCGCGGAGGGCAAGTCGTCGGGCACGCCCGCAAAGCCCGACAAGAAGTGCACGGACCAGCTCGACTACGCCGGTGATCCGCGCTCCAACGCCGAGATCAACTCCGTCGGCGAGAGCACGGGCTCCTGCCCGCCGGTCCAGGAGCCGCCGTCCGACAAGAAGTGCACGGACCAGCTCGACTACGCCGGTGATCCGCGCTCCAACGCCGAGATCAACTCCGTCGGCGAGAGCACGGGCACGTGCCCGCCGGTCAAGCGGAAGTGAGTTGCTGACCTGGTCCTCCGACAGCTCGACCTGGGTGGGCCAGAGGCGTGCCGCGGGGTCCAGCGGACGTGCCGGTGCGGTGGATCGTCCGCGCCGCTTGCGCACCGCGTACACGCTGACCCTCTTCGCCTGGCAGCAGGCCTTGGCCGACCTCGGCGGCAAGCTCACCCGCGCCTACCCGCCACGGACCAACGGCAAGGTCGAACCCGCGATCCTGCAACAGCAACCAGCAACCAGCAACCAGCAACCAGCAACCAGCAACCAGGAACGCTCCGAAGCCGTTTGGCTGGTGTCGGCGTGCTGCGGGCCGAGCCGGTCGTGTTCGGACCGGTGGCCTCCGCCGCGACGGTCTACCGCCTCATCGACACCCTGACCGCCGCCGGCCCCGAGGCGCTCGATGTGATCCGCTCGGTCCTCGCCGAAGTGCGCGAGTAAGTCCCGCAGTTGGCCGGTGACACGGCCCCGAACGCCGACGGCAGCGTGGTCGTGGACGTCAGCAGGCCCGCGGACGCCACGGGTGGCAACGCGGCAGTGCGGGCGCTCCTCGGCCCGCCCGAGGCCGACCCCGAGGTGGCGGCCGTCCCCTTGGTCCCTGGGCCGGACGCGCAGGAGCGGCGGAAAGATCGCCGACATCGTGGGGGGCGGTGCCGCGCTGTGACCAGCGGCCGGCCGTCCGCGGGGTCTGGCCGCCGACCGCTACGCCGACGCGGTGCGCGCCGACCACGACCAGGCATGGGAGTAGATCCGTCGCCACGCGGCGGGGTAAGCACGGGCCGAGGATCCATCTGGTCACCGAGACCGTCTGGCACGGGCTGCCCGGTCCGCCGCCGCAGACGAGGATGTCGCCCGGGCCGGGGTACTGCGGTGGTCGGAGGTCCTGCCCGCGCCTGGTGGTGCCGTCCCGGGTGGTCATCGAGGAGGAGACGCTGGGCGGGCTCACACGGGCCGGGGAAGGGTCAGACGTCGGCGCCGGCCTTGGTGTCGGTGTCGGCCGGCAGCGCGGGCGACTCGGACTCCTTGCCGGACTGCAGGATCCTTCGGGCCTTGTCGGTGTCGAAGTCCTTCTCCCATTTGCCGATCACGATGGTGGCGACGGCGTTGCCGAGGACGTTGATGAAGACGCGGCCCTCGTTGAGGATGCGGTCGACGCCGACGATGAGGGAGAGGGCGGCCAGAGGGATGTGGCCGACGGCGGTGACGGTACTGGCCAGCACGATGAACGCGCCGCCCGCGATGCCGGCGGTGCCCTTGCTGGTGAGCATCATGACGCCGACCATGACCAACTGCTGCTGCCAGGACAGGTCGATGCCCATGGCCTGGCCCAGGAAGACGGAGGCCATGGTGAGGTAGACCGCGGAGCCGTCCAGGTTGAAGGAGAATCCCGACGGGATGACGATGCCGACGACCGGTCGGCCTACGCCGAGGGTCTCCAGCTTGCGCACGAGCTGCGGCAGGACCGCCTCGCTGGAGCAGGTGCTCAGGGCGACGAGCAACTCGGCCTTGAGGAAGCGCATCAGGCCGAACAGGCTCAGGCGGCAGGCTCGCATGATGGCGCCGAGGACCACCACGACGTAGACGACGCAGGTCGCGGTGAACAGGATGATCAGGTAGCCGAGCTGCTTGAGGCTCTCGGCGCCGTAGGTGGCGACCACGGTGGCCAGGGCGCCGAAGGTGCCCAGCGGTGCCAGGCGCATCACCCAGCCCACGATGCGGAAGACGACGTCGGAGAGCGCCTTGATGCCGCGGGTCAGGGGCGCGCCGTCCTCGCCGGCCATGTTCAGGGCGACGCCGAAGACGATGGAGACCATGAGCGCGGCCAGGATGGCGTCACCGGTGATCGCGCCGAGCAGGGAGGCGGGGATCAGGGAAGAGACGAAACCAGTGAAGGTGGCGTGCTCGGTGGCGGTCTCGGGAACGTCGGCGGCGTTCAGCGAGGAGGGATCGACGTTCAGCCCGGCGCCGGGTTGGAAGATGTTGGCGACCACCAGCCCGATCAGCATGGACAGCAGCGACAGCACCAGGAAGTAGCCGATCGCCTTCACGCCGATCCGGCCCGCCTTGCGCAGGTTGTCCATGGACGCGATGCCGGTGGTGACCACGCAGAAGACGACCGGGACGACGATCATCTTGACCAGGTCGATGAACCAGTCGTTGAGCGGCTTGAGTTCCTCGCCGAACCCGGGGGCGAGGACACCGACGGCGATGCCGAGGACCGCGCCCAGTACGACCTGGAACCACAACTCACGTATCAGGCGGTTCAGCCGTGACCGCTGCGGGCGGTCGGCGGCGGTGGGGGTGGTGCTTGTCATCGTAGGTGCTCCCTTGCACGACGATCGTGTATTGCCCTGTCCCGTGGGGGGTGCGCGGGGGACGCGAGGCGGCTCGCGCCCCCCGGGGTCGTACGTGGCGCTCGGATTCAGCCGCGGTCACGGCTCACGTCGTGCATGAGAGCCGTGCCGCTGGTCAGCTGTGCAGGTCGCGCAGCACCTTGTAGAAGGCGGCCTTGCCCTCGAAGCCGATGCCGGGGATGTCGGTCAGGCCGACGCGGCTCTTCTCGACGACGGCGTCGTCGGCGAAGCCGCCGGTGGGCTGGAACTCGCCCGGGTAGGACTCGTTGCCGCCGAGCTTGAGGGCGGCGGCTATGTGCAGGGAGAACTGGTGTCCGCCGTGCGGGATGCAGCGCCGGGAGGACCAGCCGTGCTGCCGGAGCATGTCCTGGATGCGCAGGTACTCCACCAGGCCGTAGGAGAGCGCCGGGTCGAACTGGAGGGTGTCGCGGTCGGGGCGCATGCCGCCGTAGCGGACCAGGTTGCGGGCGTCCTGCAGGGAGAACAGGTTCTCGCCGGTGGCGATGGAGCCGCTGTAGTGCTCGGCGACGGTGGCGTTGAGGTGGTAGTCGAGCGGGTCGCCGATCTCCTCGTACCAGAACAGGCCGTAGGGCTCGATGGCCCGGCCGTACTCCAGCGCCGTGCGGAGGTCGAAGCGGCCGTTGACGTCGACGGCGAGGCGGGAGCCGTCACCGCCCAGGACGTCGATGACGGCCTCGATGCGGCGCAGGTCCTCGGCCAGGTCGGCGCCGCCGATCTTCATCTTGACCACGTCGTAGCCCAGGTCGAGGAAGCCGCGCATCTCGTCCTGGAGGTCGGTGAGCGTCTTGCCGGGCGCGTAGTAGCCGCCGGCGGCGTAGACGAAGACGGAGTCGTCAGGCTGTCCGTCGCCGTAGCGCTCGGACAGGTACTGGTACAGCGGCTTGCCCTCGATCTTGGAGGCGAGGTCGAACAGAGCCATGTCCGCCACGCCGACCGCGACCGAGCGCTCGCCGTGACCGCCGGGCTTCTCGTTGTTCATCATGACGTCCCACGCCTTGGCGTGGTCGAAGCGGCCCTGCTCGTCCAGGAGACCGCCGGGCTCGGCGGCGGTCAGGCGGGGCAGGATCCGGCGGCGCAGGATCTCGCCGGCGCTGTAGCGGCCGTTGGAGTTGAAGCCATAGCCGACGACGGGCTTGCCGTCGCGGATGACGTCGCTCTCGATCGCCACGATCGAACAGTCCATGGAGCTGAAGTCGATCCATGCGTTGCGGATCGAGGAGCTGATCGGGACCACGCCCTCGTACACGTTGGTGATCTTCACGGCGGCCTTCCTCATATCTTATAAGTTGCGTCGTGTTAGGCTGAGGTGGCATCACGGGGACTGTCAAGAGGGTGCGAGCACCCGGGAAGGATTTTTCGGGGGCGATGGCCGACACGAATCTCTTCGTCAGCAAGAGTGACTACGCCTATGCGGAGCTGCGCGGACAGATCCTGTCGGGGGCGCTTCCCGCCGGGGCGCGGCTCGCGCAGTACGACCTCGCGGAGTCGCTGAACATGAGCATCACGCCGCTGCGCGAGGCGATCCGCCGCCTCAGCAGCGAGGGTCTGGTCACCGTCGAGACCCACCGCGACGTCCGGGTGTCCACCATGAGTTCCGACGAGGCCCGGCAGCTGTTCGAGGTGCGCCTGTCCTTGGATCCCACGGCCGCGGAACTCGCCGCCCGGCGCCGCACCGGCGAGGACATCGCCGTCATGCGCTCGGCCGTCGCGCGGCTGCTGCCCGTCACCCGCCAGTGGGGCGAAGAGGCGCTCGCGGCACACCGTGCCTTCCACCAGGCGCTCTACCGTGCCTCGCACAACGATGTCCTCATCCGCCTCCTGGACGACCTGTGGGACAAGTCCGACCGCTACCGGCGCCTCGGTCTCGAACTCCCGCCCGGCGACGAACCCCGCACCCGCGACCTCCAGGAGCACCACCACCTCGTGGACCTCGTCGAGGACGGGCGGGCCGCAGACGCCGCCCAGCTGATGCGCGACCACATCACCCACAGCCTCACGGCCACCGCCATCAGCGCGTTGGAGGACCGCGAAGGCACCCGCACCGTGTGACGCGCCGAAGGACAGCCGGCAGGCTGGAGTACTTTCTGGCGATCGTCGACTCCGGCGGCTTCAACCGGGCCGCCGGGGGCCCCGTACGTGCGAGATGGGCGCCCCAGGCGTTGCGGCCCTCGCGGACCAGAGTGTGACGTCGTGGCGGTGACGGCCCTCGGCTACACCCTCGTCGGTTTCTTCCACGCCACCGAGACACCGCTCATCCTCACTTCCTGCCTGGCCAAGGGGCTGATCCGGGTTCGGCGTGAAGAGGCGTGGCTGGTGGCGGCTGTTGGGGTGCGGTGCCGGGATCGAGCGCCTGTGCGCCCCGCGGGCTCTCTCCCTGACGGGGCCCGGTGCGGCGCACGGTTGAAGGCATGGGGCATACCGGTGAAGCGTGTGCGGGGCGCGGGGACGGCACGGACTGCCCGAACGGGGAGGACGCCGTCGTGGACGGGCCGCGGTGTGAGGAGTGCCGGCACCACTGGGAGCTGGACCAGACCGAGCCCGGCCGGCGCGCGACCTCGGACGACGGACTGACCCGACCGACGGGGGAGCCGGGCGAGGTCGGGAAGGAGGACGCCGCGTAGGTTCGGCTCGCGGTCAGTGGTTCCGACTCCCGGACTCGAAGGCGGCCGGCGTCGCTGCAGTGGGCCGGGACGCGCTCCCGGTCCAGGTCCACGTCGGGGGCTGCTGGAACGCGGCCAAGCGCAGCAGGGGCATCTGCCGGGACGACGCGCTGCGGGCGCTCGCCGACGGGGTCAGGGCGTGCGGGATGCCGCGGCGGCCGATCACGGTCAGACAGTCGGCGGGAGGCAGGTACCGGCCATCGCTTCCTCAGCGTCTACCGCGGCGGCTACCCGATGACTGTCTCAACGAACTGCTCACCGCGCTGCGTTACCACCGCGGCCGTGCGCTGCCCGCCGCCGATCGCTGCGACCTGCCGAGGAGTACCGCGCCCCTGCCGATGCCGAGTGGGACGACTTTCTCGGCCACGTCGAACGCGTAAGCTCCCCGTCGGCACGTGCGCTCGCGCCTACGGCACCGCCTGTGCTGTTCACCTCGGAACGCCCGGTTGAGTCTCCCGTGGGGGGAGACATCAAGCTGGGGGGCATGGACAGCGACACGCTCTATTCCATCGGAGAACTATCACGCCGGACAGGTCTGACGGTAAAGACCATCCGGTACTACTCCGACCAGGGCCTCGTCCCGCCGACCGACCGCAGCCCGGCGGGCTACCGCCTTTACGGCCTCGACGCACTCGCACGCCTGGATCTGGCCCGCACGCTGCGCGATCTCGGGCTCGACCTGGCGACCGTGCGCAAGGTACTGGACCGGGAGGCATCCATACCAGAAGTCGCCGAAGCACACGCCGACGCCCTGGACGTACAGATCCAGACCCTCCGCCTGCGCCGGGCAGTACTACGCGCAGTCGCCAGACGCGGCGCCACCACCATGGAGATGGACCTCATGCACCGACTCGCCACACTGTCCCAGTCCGAACAACGCCGACTCGTGACCGACTTCATCGACGACGTCTTCAGAGGCTTCGAGGCCAATCCCGAGTTCGTGACCCTGATGCGATCCGCCCTGCCTGAGCTCCCCGACGATCCCACGCCCGAACAGGTCGGGGCCTGGGTGGAACTCGCCGAACTCTGCCAGGAGCCGGACTTCCGCACCGCCGTACGGCGCATGGCTGAGGAGCAGGCGGAGGAGCCTGCCCGGCAGGACGTCAGCGGCCTGCACGACGGTCTCGACCAAGCGATGCGTGAACGAATTGACGAAGCCGTATCCGTCGGCATGCTCCCAACCTCCGCCAAATCCGTACCCTTTGCCGCATCACTGGGCGGCCTCTACGGCCACGCATTCGAGCGTGCCGGCGACGGCGATCTGCGCCGCTGGCTCGTCGCCCGCCTACAGATGACCGTCGACCCACACGCCAGGCGCTACTGGCAGCTCCTGGCGACGATCAATGGATGGCCTGCATCACCCACACTCGCTCCCGTTTACACGTGGTTCACCACCGTTCTTCGTGGTGTTTCTGCCGCGGCAGCGACCTCTTGAGCCCTGGAGGGCATCACACGTGAAGTACGACGTTCTACAGGTCCTCGGTGTGGCTCTATTGGTCCTCGGGGGGCAGGGAGCGATCCGCCAACTCGTCGACCACGGCAATACCGGCCTACTCGGCTGGCTGCCAGGCGGATTCACGGCGAGCATCGCCGTCTACCTCGTCGCCGTCACCATGGGGGCGGTTGTCGCGGCCTGGGCGCGCGGCCGAGCGAAGGCAGTCGGGCGCAGGAGCTGACGGAGTGACGGAGTGACGGGGTGAGGGAAAGCGCATCAGCAGAGCAGCCTCCCGCGCGGCGCGGGGGCCAAGCCCTGGTTCGGAGACCTCCAGGGCAGCCCTGAGCAGGGCCGGGCGCCGGGCGCCGATGCCGAGTTCGACGATCCACACCAAGCGGCCGCGACCGGGTGTGCCGGCCGTGTTCCTCTTCCGCCCGCCGCTCAGCAGCAGCATCCGATCCGGCGAGGCCCCCGGCCCGCTCCCGGCGTCCCCTCCGCAGTGACGCCCGGCTCACTCCTTCACCACGTGCGCACCGGGCCCCGTGGCCCGCGCCCCACGGCCCGCGCCCCATCGTGCCGGTGCCGACGGCAGGCTTACCGGCGACGGCCGCTCACTTTTCCTCAGGCCTCACCGGCCCCATACGCGCCATACTGACGTAAAAAGGATGAAATGCCCGGGCGAGCTCGCGGAGGCAAGCCGATGCACCACCACGCAGAGAACGGTGCCGACCACGTGACGGACGACGCGGCGCAGACTGCGGAGGAGCCGGAGCTGTACGAGGACGATGCCTGGAGCGACGAGGTGGGCGAAGCCTACGACGACGGCCGGGCCGAGACGCTCGGGGACGAGGGGCCCCACGGCGGCACCGTGGGCCAGGACGACGATGCGCCGGCGGAGCGTCCGGCGGAGGACCGGGACCCCGACGTCTACCTGGACGTTCCCCAGCTCAAGGTCGACGAGATCACCCTCGACGTGGAGGACCTGCGGGCCCGCGTCTCCCTCCAGGCCGAGGTGCTCGACCTGCTCAGGCTGAACGTGGGCGCCGACGTCGCGCTCGGACAGGTCCACCTCGGGATCTCCGGGGTGGAGGCGCAGGCCCAGCTCAAGGTCCGGCTGGACAACGTCGCGCTGATCATCAACCGGGTCCTCACCACGATCGACCGCAATCCGCAGATCCTGGAGCAGCTGGCCCGCGGTGTCGGGTCGGCCGTGCAGGAAGTGGGCCGGGGTACCGGGTCCGCCGTGGAGGACGTCGGAGAGGGGGCCGGATACGCAGTAAGGGACGTCGGAGAGGGGGCCGGATCCGCAGTAAGGGACGTCGGTGGCGGCGCCGGTGAGGCGGTCGGAGAGGTCGGGCACGGCGTCGGTGAGGCGGTCGAGGACGTCGGTGGGGGCGCGGGAGGAGCCGTCGGCGAGGCGGGCGGGGCGGCGGGCAGGGCTGTCGAGGGCGTAGGCGACGCGGCGCGGGAGACCGGCCGGGCCGCCGGACGCACCGCTGAGGCGGTCGGGGCCGGGGAGACGGTGGGGAAGGCGGAGAAGGCCACTCGCCGGGCCGGGCCGACCGGTGACGGCGCCGAGGGCACCGGGAGCGGACGCTCCGCCACCCGGCGGCGCCGCACGCGCGACGACGAGTCGAAGGCGACGCGCCCCACCAGGCGCCGCGGTGCCGAAAAACGCGAGGAGCCGCCGTGAACGGAAGCGCCCCCGCGCTCGGCCGCCGCGGGCTCCGTCGGGGACCCCGGCCCCGACGTCTCCTTCGACGCGGTCGTCAGCGGCGACCGCCTGCGCTTCGAGAGGGCGCCGCGGACCCGGGTCTCTTTCCCCGGCACCGGGGCGCGCGAGTCGATTTCCCGCAGTGAGCGGACCAATCTGCCCCAACGGGTGGCCCCCGGGCAGGAGTACCGCGACGTGACCGTGCACTACCGCCTCGCCAGCCGTCTCACCGGGGAGCCGGAGGGCGAAGGGGCGCCGGATGCATGAGCCGTGCGGGACATGCGCCTGCCCCGCACGGAAGACGAAACGCCTCCGGGGAGGCCGCCGAACACCCGCGGTGCCGGTCGGGCCTGTCACACGGGAATCAGCACGCCATGCCCTGCTCACGCAGCCAGTCGCACTGGGTTTCACCCGAGGACTTCGGTCGGTCGACGCCCGGTCGCATGGTACGGAGTTCCTCCACCGTGGCATCCTTCGGCCACTCAGTAGGGCTGCCTGCGGAGGAGGGATCCCTGCGCTCCGGAGTGGAGGGAGTGGGTGCGGCGGGCCGCGAGGAGGGAGGGGTAGGAGAGGCATCCACTGGGCTTGGTGAAAAACTCTCTTCCTCCGTCTGGTGGGTCAGCGTCTGCCGAGACGGCGCGGGCTTGCTCCTTGGCGTGCCTGTCGACGAGCTCGAGCCGGGAGGGCCCATCCCCGAACTGCTCGTGCACGCTGTCGCTCCCGTGCCGATGCCGACGACCAGCAGCGCAGCCACGGCGTTGGTCATGACGTGGCGTGCCCGCATGGTGGGGTTCCTTCCCCGGGTGATTGATCAGGGCGCGTGAACTCTGCGGCTGGGAGAGTCCGTCCTGGTGATCGACGGCTCGGCCGGCTCACGCCTGGAACTCGGTGAGGTCGATGGCGTGAACCCGCAGCGGGTAGCCGTGCGCCGGGTGTGCCGTCTCCCGCTCGGGCACCATGCCGAGCTTGCGGATGACGTTCTCCGAGGCGTTGTCACCCACCCGGTTGATGCTGATGACGCGGTCCAGGCCGCGGTCCTGGAGCGCGAACTCCAGCGTGGCGTGGGCGGCTTCGGACGCGTATCCCTGTCCCCAGAACTGTGAGCCGATCCGCCAGCTGATCGCCACGGCGGGCATCACCTCCGGCAGGAACTCGGGTACGGACAGTCCCGTGAAGCCGATCAGTTCGCCAGAGGCCAGCAGCTCGACGGCGAAGAGTCCGAAGCCCTCCTCGTCCCACTCCTCCTCCCACCGCTCGATGTCCTCGGCCGTGTGGTCGAGGTCGCGCACCGAGCCGTCGCCGATCCAGTGCATGACCCGGGGATCCGCGTTGATGTCCGCCATCGGCACGAGGTCGTCGTCACGCCAGCTGCGGAGGAGGAGGCGGGGTGTGCGGGTCTCGGTCATACGTCCATCCTGCCGGAGGTGACGACCTCATCGGAAATCCACCGACGGCCAGGAGACGACGTGCCACCGCCCATGGTCGGGTGCGACCGAGCCGCGGCGGCGCGGCTCCCCCTGCATCGTGTGGCGACCAGGAAGCATCGGTCGGCGACCGGGAGACAGCGCGGGGCGGGCAGTGGCCGTGCACGACACAGACGGCCGGAGCGCTGCACGGGGCGCTTCACGCGGCCTTGGTCAGGGTGGACCGGTCCTTGCCGGGTGCGTGCCGGGCGGGTGTCACGGGGCTGGTCACGGCTCCTCGTCCGTCGTGGCGCGGCCACAGGAGGAGGGCGCCGACCGCTCCTGCCCCGGCGAGGACCGCGAGGACGGACCAGGCGAGGGTGAGGCCGGCGTTCGTGCCGAGCCACCCCGCGACGGGGTAGGTGATCAGCCAGGCCAGGTGCGACAGGGAGAACTGGGCC
This sequence comes from Streptomyces lancefieldiae, assembly GCF_031845825.1. Taxonomy (NCBI): domain Bacteria; kingdom Bacillati; phylum Actinomycetota; class Actinomycetes; order Kitasatosporales; family Streptomycetaceae; genus Streptomyces; species Streptomyces lancefieldiae. The sequence continues at coordinate 10,900 of NZ_JAVRFH010000070.1, forward strand.
GCGAACGCCTCGGGGATCGCGCTCCGTGCGACGGAGGCGCGCAGGACCTTGCCGGTCGGCGTGATGATCAGCGCCATGCCGACGCCGATCGCGCTCCAGATGATCGCTGTGCCGGCCCATGTGGTGAGACCGGCCGCGACGAGGGTCACCGCGGCACCCGTGGCGCCGACGAGGACTCCGGCGCCGGTCGTCATGACGGTGCGCACGGGGATCCGGTCGAGGACCCGGGGGAGTGCGAGGGCGGCCAGGAGAGTTCCCGTGCCGGAGGCGGCGAGCATCCAGGCGACGTCCGACTGGGAGCCGCCGAGCCGGTCGCGGACGTGGTTGACGGTGTTGACGACGACGATCGACCCTGCTGCCGCGACCACGAGGTTGAGCGCCATGATGCCGCGCAGCCGAGGCGTGCGGAGGTAGGTCCTGATCCCCGCCGCCGCCCTGTCCCACGCCCTGGTGTGAGTGCTGGGGCGGGCGTCGGGCACGCGTGCCGACAGGACGAGCAGACCGGAGACGAGGAACCCGACGGAGGTGCCGAGGAACAGCCGGTCGAAGCTCAGGAACGCCAGGGCGACGGCCGCCAGTACGGGGCTGAGCAGGCTCTCCATGGTGGAGGCGACCTGGGAGGCGGACAGGGCGCGCGTGTAGGCGGACTCGTCGGTGACGATGTCGGGGATGACGGCCTGGAAGGTCGGGGTGAACGCCGCGGAGGCGGCCTGGAGCAGGCCGATCAGGACGTAGATGTGCCAGACATCGGTGACCAGCGGCAGCGCGAGGACCACCGCTCCGCGGACCGCGTCGAGGAGGACCAGGAGCGTTCTCCTGGGGAACCGGTCGACGTACGCGGCAGCCAGCGGGGCTATGACCACGTACATGACCATCTTGATGGTGAGGGCCGTACCGAGGACCATGCCGGCGTGCGGACCGGCGAGGTCGTAGGCGAGCAGGCCGAGGGCCACTGTGGTCAGCCCGGTACCGAACAGGGCGATGACCTGGGCACCGAACAGGCGGCGGTAGTCGCGGATGGCGAACAGGCGCATGGCGGGTTCCTTCCGTGTCCATGCGGCGGGGCACGGGTCCGGGGCGGAGGCCGCGTGCCCCGCGAGTACAGGCGGGGAGGTCTCTAGGCACTGGTGACGCTCTCCGGGGTGAGGCCGGCGAGCAGGTTGAAGGCGCCGGTGAGGATGTTGAGCGCGACGACACCGACGACATCGGCGATCGCCCGGTCGCTGAAGCCGTGCTCACGCAGGGCGGTGACCTGGTCGTCGGTGATGGACGCCGGCTCGCGGTGGACCCGGAGGGCGAGGGCGATGACCGCGGCGATCGCGGGGTCGGCCGAGGTGCCCGCGCGGGCTCGCTCGATCTCCTCCTCACCCACGCCGAGGGCGCGGGCGGCACCGACATGTGCGTCGAGGCACAGTCCGCAGCCTTGCAGGACCTGGACGGCGATCGAGACGCGTTCGCTGATCCGGCGGTCGAGCTTGGCCCGGCCCATGGCCCGGCTGAGCTGGAGGTAGCCGCCGAGCACGGCCGGGGAGTGCGCCATCGTGGCGACCATGTCACCGACCTGGCCGTGTCGGGAGACCAGGTCGGCGAGGAGATCGCGGGAGGCGCCGACCGCCGTGTCGGGTGTGAGTCGGGACAGGCGGGGCATGAGGCTCCTTCCGTTCACGGTCAGTGGTGGGCGTGGTGGGCGTGGGCGTGGTGTGTGTGCCGGCCAAGGTGGTGGCCCGCGTGCTCGGATGCGGCGATGCCGGTGGTCCGCACGGTGAACTCGGCGGTCCGGACGACGTCGTCGTGCCGGAAGTCCAGGTACAGCCGGTAGGTGCCGGCCGTGGGCGCGACGGCCATGAAGGAGATGCCGGGTCCCGGCGCGGTGGTGCCGTCACCGGGCTCGCCCTCCGGGTGGACGTGGAGGTAGCCCAGGTCGCCGACCCGCAGCGCGACCAGGTGCCCGTACGCGGCCAGGTAGGGCTGCAGGTCGGTGACGGGTCGGCCGTTCCGGCTGACGGTGAGGGTCAGCTCGCTCGCCTCGCCGGGCACGAGTTCGCCGGCGAGTGCAACGGTGTACTCACCGATCCGCGCGACCCCGGTGGCCTCGGGAAGCGGCCGGGGTTCGTACATCCCGGCGACCGCGGCGTCGATCCCGAGCGTCAGGGTCCCGTCGTGGTCGGCCGGGTGGACGTCGGCGAAGAACCTCCAGTCGCCCGGCTCCAGGGCCAGTTCGACGCTCCAGTTGCCCTTCTCGTCCCTCACCGGGTGTACGTGCTGGAACCCTGCCGTGTCCCGCCGTACGGCGATGAAGTGCAGCTCCTTCTCGTGCTCGGCCACGAACTCGGTCACCGCCCGCCCGTCGGGCCCGACGATCCGGAAGCGGACCGGCTGCACACCGGCGCCGAGAACCGCCGAGTCGAGCTCGAGGGTGTACCCGCTCCGGGAGACCGACAGCCCACCGGGCTGGGCTCCACCGTGAACACCGTGGTCGGTCTGGCCGTGGCCGGAGTGATTCCTCATGGCATCTCCCAAGACGTAGATGCGCCTTCTGGCGCCGCCCGTTCAGGACGTTGATCGTAACCATATACCCCCCTGGGGTATTCCGGGATGCCGTTTGGTCGAGATCTCGCGGGAGGACTTGAAGGCGGGAACGTCGAGTCGAAGGAAGCCGTGCACGCCATCGCTCGCCTCGTGCGCTCCGGGCGCCGACCCGGCATGGGGCCCGTGCGTACGTGCCCGAGCGGCACCGACGGCCACTCCGAAAACGATGCGCGGCATCCACCCGCTCCCCGACCCGGTCGGTGCCGGTGGGGTGTTCTCCGGCGCAGCGGCTCGGCGAGGTGGCCGACGGTGTGCGCGGACTGGGGCGGGCGGCACTGACGGACAGGCGGGCCGGTGTCCTCAGCGTGCTCTCGGGTTTTCGTCACACGAACCAACGGCCGCCGGGGGCACGGTGGTCACGCCTGCCTCGCGGCCTCCCACTCCTGGTGCGCGGCGCGAACGCGGTGCCACAGCGCTGACCGTTGGGGGGCGTCGACGTCGGTCAGGTTCAGGTGGAACACGTCGGCCAGTACGTCGTCCCAGTCGCCGGCCTGGTCGCCGCTACCGCCCGACCTGTGCCTCGCTCCCTGGTGCGCCGCCGCGGCTCAGTACAGCTTCTTCCGCTGTTCCAGCATGGCGACGAACTTCTCGATGCGGGCCGCTCGGGTCTCCGGCTTCTTGGCGTCCTCGATCCGGTACAGGACCGCGTAGCGGTTGCGGCTGTCCAGGGTGGTGAAGAAGTCGCGGGCCTCGGGCACCGCGTCCAGCGCGGCCTGGAGGTCGTCGGGCACCGTCGCCTTGCTCTGCGGCGCGTACGCCGACTCCCAGCGGCCGTCCGCCTTGGCCTTCTCGACCTCACGCAGACCGGCGGGTCGCATCCGGCCGCTGTCGATCAGCTCGGTGGCCTTCTCCCGGTTCACCTCCGACCACTTGCTGCCAGGCCGCCGGGGGGTGAAGCGCTGCAGCCAGTGCCGCTCGTCCAGCTTCTTCTTCTGCCCGTCGATCCAGCCGTGGCACAGGGCCGACTCCAGCGCGTGCGCGTAGTCCACGCCGTCGGCCCCGGAGCCGCTCTTCGGGATCCGGAACCAGACCCCCGGGACGTCCTCGTGGTTCTCCTCCAGCCACTTCTCCCACTCGTCCTGCGTGGCGAAGAACAGGACCGGATCCGGCGATTTCCGTGCTCCCTCAGGCATGGGAGTCATGAAATCCGAGCCTCGGTACCGGGTCAACAGCCGCACCGGCGGCGGGCACCCGCTACGAGGCGGGCGTCCGGCCGAGACCGCCCTCGCATGCCGTGGTGTCTGTCATGCGCCCAATGCTGCCGGTGCCGGTGCCGGTGCCGGTGCCGGTGCCGGTGACACTGACACAGCGCTCCGCTACTTGACGGCCATCTCGCCCAGTTCCGACCAGCCGTCCTGGTCGACCTTCGTGCTCACGATGCGCGGGGTCTCCACCAGGTGGCGCGGCAGCTTCTCCTGCGCGGCCCGGAAATGCGCCGACTGGACGTGCGCGGCGCCCGCCTCGTCGTCGCGGAACGCCTCGACGAGCACGTACTCCGACGGGTCGTCCACGCTGCGGGACCAGTCGAACCAGAGGCAGCCGGGTTCGTCCCGGGTGGCCCGGGTGAATTCCCCGGTGATGTCCGGCCACTGGTCCGCGTACTCGGGAAGGACCCGGAATTTCGCCGTGATGAAGATCATGGATTCTCTTTCTCTCTGTGCGGTTGCAGACGAGGTTACCCAGGCGGTGTGTCCGCCGGTGTCAGGCCGCCCCGCCGTCGACGTGGAGGCCCAGACGGTCGGCCACGGTGGTCAGTGCAGCGCCCAGCGGGAGCGCGACCCGGGTGAGGGCGTGCCGGTCGCCCCGGGTGGCGTCGCGGTTGACGATCAGCACGGGCTTCCCGTCCTGGGCCGCCTGGCGGACGAACCGGAGCCCGGACATCACCGTCAGCGAGGAGCCGAGGACGAGCAGCGCGGTCGCCTCGCGGACCAGCGTGCGGCAGTGCTCGACCCGGGCCGGCGGAACGGCCTCGCCGAAGAACACCACGTCCGGTTTGAGAATGCCGCCACAGACCGAGCAGGGCACCACGCGGAAGTCCCCGACCTGAGCGTCGGTGAGATCGGCGTCACCGTCCGGGTTGATGCCCGCGGCCACCGGCTCGAAGCCGGGGTTGGCCTCCTCCAGCCGGCGGGCGAGCTCCCGGCGCGGACTGAAGGCGCCGCAGGAGAGGCAGACGACCCGGTCCAGGCTTCCGTGGAGCTCCACGACCTCCTTGCTGCCGGCGGCCTGGTGCAGACCGTCGACGTTCTGGGTGATCACACCCGAGAGCAGGCCGTGCCGCCCGAACGCCGCCACGGCCCGGTGACCCGCGTTGGGGCGGGCGCGACCGAAGGTGCGCCAGCCGAGGTGGCTGCGGGCCCAGTACCGGCGCCGGGCCCGGGCGTCGCCGGTGAAGTCCTGGTACGTCATCGGGGTGTGCCGGCTCAGGCTGCCGCCCTCGCCCCGGTAGTCGGGGATGCCCGACTCCGTGGAGAGGCCCGCTCCGCTGAGCACCAGCACACCCGTGGCCCGGAGCGCGTCGGCGACCGGCTCCGGATCGGTGGTGCCGGGCGGCAGGTCCTCGTCGGGGGTCCAGCTCAGGGTCGGGCGCATGCGCATGCCGCCAGGGTACGGAACGTGTGCCCCACATCGCCGTCGCGCAGAGTCCGGCCCCGGGCGCCCGTACTCGGGCCGGTCGGACCGGGCGGGGTGAACTCCCGGGTGCTGACCGACCGGGCCGTGACGGAGTTCGGTGGCGTCGGACCGTCCGAAGCCTCCCCCCGGCTCCAGGGGCGGGCAGGGGGAAGGGCGGCGGCCGTCGCCGTCGCAGCGGCGGCCCCGCACGCACTGCCCCGGCCGCGCGCCGGGGCTCGCGGAGGAGGGGGCGCATGCCGGAGACCGGCGTGGGGGAGAGGCGGGCTTGCCCTTGACCCGTGGGTCAGGGATTAGCGTCGGTGCGCTGCCGCGTCGGACGCCCGGCCGTTCTGCCGGTCGCGCCGTCACGCCACCCACCCACGCCCAGGAGGCCGCCCATGACCACGGTTCTGCCCCGCACCAGCCGCGAGGTGCGGCTCGCCCGCGTCCCCGAAGAGCTGCCCGTACCGACGGACTTCACCGTCGTCGAGACGGCGCCCCCCGCCCCGGCACCGGGCCACGTCCTGGTCCGCAACCGGCACTTCCAGGTCTTCGGGGGCTTGCGCACCCTCATCGGAGGAGGGGCCGAGGGAACGCCGGTGCCGGGACTGCGCCCCGGGGACGCCCTGTTCGGACCGGCCGTCGGCGAGGTCGTCGTCGCGCCGCCGGACAGCTCCCTGCGCCCCGGCGATCTGGTGACGCACCTGCTGGGCTGGCGCGAGTACGCCCTCGTACCCCTGGCCGGGTGCGCCCCGCTCGACCCGGCGGCCGAGCCCGTCGCCCGGCTCTCCTCCGGCTCCGCCGCCTACGGAGCGCTGACCCGGCTCGCCGGCGTACGCGAGGGGGACGTCGTCCTGGTCACCGGCGCCGCGGGCGGGGTGGGCTCGCTCGCCGGACAGATCGCCCGGCTGCTCGGCGCCGCCCGGGTCATCGGCACCACGGGCTCACCGGACAAGGCGGCGCGCCTGACGTCCGAACTCGGCTACGACGCCGTGCTGACCGGCGGCTCCTGGCGGGGGGAACAGGACACCGCCCACCGCGAGTTCTCCCGGCAGCTCACCGAGGCCGCGCCGGACGGCATCGACGTCCTGCTGGACAACGTCGGGGGCGTCCAGTTCACCGCGGCCGTGGCGGCGGCCCGGCAGGGTGCGCGGTTCGCGCTGGTCGGGGCACTGTCCGGGCAACTCGATCCGCAGGGCCCGGGGGCGACCGCGCCGACGCTGATCGACACCTTCGGGCTCGTGGTCAAGGGGGTGTCCGTGCGCGGATACACCGGCGTCGACCACCCCGAGGTGGAGGCGGAGTGGCACGAGCGCTTCGACGGCTGGCTGCGGTCGGGCGACATCCGGTTCCCGCTGACCCGGTTCGAGGGCATCGACCGTGCCCCGCGGGCGTTGCAGGAACTGACCGGGGGACGGACCTTCGGCACGGTCGTCGTCGACCTTCCGGGACACGGCTGACGACCGCCACCACCAGCGGGAGGCACACACGATGCGGATCGGCGACGCCGCGGCAGCCGTCGGGGCTACACCCAGGGCACTGCGCTTCTACGAGCAGCGGGGACTGCTGCCGCCACCGCGCCGCACCAAGGCCGGTCAGCGCGACTACACGCCCGAGGACCTCGCCGTACTGCGTGTCGTCCGGCACCTCCTCGGCCTCGGCCTCACCGTGGAGGACCTGGCCGGGATCGCCGACCGCCTTCCGCTGCTCGCGGCCCAGCCGCCCCGGCCCTGCGACCCCGAGGCGCCGGGCGAGCCGGCCGTTGTCGGCACGGCCGTGGTACGGCGGCGCATCGCCGCGCTCGACGCGGAGATCGAGCGCCTCACCCGGCTGCGGGACGCGCTGCGGGCCGGTCTCGACCCGGCCCCGCGGCGGGTCACCGCCCGGGCACACCCGCCGGCGAGCGCGGGCCGGTGACGACCGGGCCCTGGGGCTCGTTCACAGAACCGCAACGCGGTTGTCGCACGGCACCGGGAATCGGGTGTGCCGGAACCGGGTTGGCCCAGTCATGACTGTGGGAGTGGCTCTCAACGCGACGGACGCCGACAACCAGATCGACGCAAGCGTGCGCCTGGCCGGGGAGGCGGCGGCAGCCGGGTTCCGGTCGGTCTGGTTCGGCCAGACATTCGGTGCCGACTCGCCCCAGCTCGCGGCGATCGTCGGACGCGAGGTACCGGCTCTGCAGGTGGGAACGTCCGCGATTCCCGTCTTCGGACGGCACCCGCTCGTGGTCGCCGGCCAGGCCCTCACGGCACAGGCGGCCACGCACGGCCGCTACCACCTCGGACTCGCCCTCGGCACCAAGCTGCTCACGGAGCAGGGCTTCGGCATCCCCCACGAGCGGCCCGTCCTCCGACTCCGCGAATTCCTCACGGCTGTACGGCAGTTGACCGAGTCGGGCTCGGCCGACTTCCACGGACGGCTGCTCACCGCCACCACACCGGTACCCGCGCGCGTGCCGGGAGCGGACGCCGGCGTGCCGCTGCTGGTGGCCGCGATGGGTCCCCAGGCACTGAGGGCCGGCGGCGAACTGGCGGACGGGATCCTGCCCTACCTCGCCGGACCCCGGGCCCTCGCCGAGCACATCGTTCCGGCCGTCACCGCGGCGGCCGAGGCCGCCGGCCGTCCCGCGCCCCGCGTCGTGGCGATCGTACCCGGCGTGGTCACCGACGACGTGGCCGCCGTACGCGAGAAGGCGGCCGAACAGCTGGCGTTCTACGAGCAGTTCCCGTCCTACGCCCGGGTCATCGAGCTCTCCGGAGCCCGTCGGGCGGTCGACGTGGCCGTGATCGGCGACGAGCGGACGGTCGCCGCCGAGGTGGGGCGCTACCGGGACGCCGGGGCGACGGAGGTGGTGTTCACGTCGACGGAGATCGCGGGCGCCGCCGACCGGCGACGCACCTGGGAGCTGCTCGGCTCCCTGGCGGAAACCGACGCGGACCGCCCGGCGCCCCCTGCCGGGTGAGACTCAGTCGCCTCGGCGGGGCGGTGTCGGATCCAGGTAGACGCGTCTGACAGCGGGAATCAGGCTGCGGAGGCGAGATTCCGCCTCGTCGCAGGCCCGTTCGATCTGTGCGGAGGTGGAGACGTCGCGGAAATCGACCTTCGCCGCGATGAGGATCTCTCCCGGGCCCTGCACGAGAGTGGTCAGCTCCAGGACATCCTCGATGTGTCGCACCGCCGTCAGTTCCTGGCGCACCGCGCGCCGCACCGGGGCGGGCAGGGCGCGGCCGATGAGCAGTTCCGTGTTGGCGCGGCCCAGGACCAGCGCCACGAGGACGAGCAGCAGGCCGATGAGGAGGGAGGCGACCGCGTCCCATGCGCCTGAGCCGGTCCATTGACCGCCGAGCAGCCCGAGTGCGGCCAGCACCAGACCGATGAGGGCCGCGGTGTCTTCCAGGACGACCGCTTTGACCGCGGTGTCCGGGGTGCGCCGAAGGTAGCGCAGAAGGGGGACGCGGAAGTGTTTCGCCCGCCCGGCGGCCTGCTTGAGCCCGGTGCGCAGGGAGACGCCTTCCAGTACGAAGGCGACGGCGAGGACGATGTACGAGATCAAGGGGTCACCGGGGCGCTCGTCGTGGACCAGGGCGTGAATGCCGTCGTACAGGGCGAAGACGCCGCCGCCCACGAAGGTGGCGACGGAGGCCAGCAGCGCCCAGATGTACCGCTCGGGGCCGTGCCCGAGCGGGTGGTCCTCGTCGGCCGGCTTCTCGCTCCTTTTGAGGGCCGTCAGCAGCAGTACTTCCGTGACGGTGTCGGCGACCGAGTGCCCGGCCTCAGACAGCATGGCACTCGAGCCGCTCAGAACGCCGGCGACCGCCTTGGCGAGCGCCACACCGAAGTTCGCGGCGGCCGCGACCACGACGGTGAAGACCGATCCCCCTGCTCCGGGACCGGCCGAGGACCCCACGCGAGGATCCGGGGCCGGACCGGTGTCCTTCCCCGTCCCCGCGCCCGGGGTCGGTTCGTCCCCTGCGCTCATACGGTGGTGTCCCGCCGAACGGCCGCCGGCTCCAGACGGACGACGATCCCCTTGGACGTCGGTTGGTTACTGATGTCGGCCACGCTCTCCAGCGGCACCAGGACGTTGGTCTCGGGGTAGTACGCGGCGGCGGAACCGCGCGCGGTCGGGTACGGGACGACCTCGAAGTCCTCGGCCCGGCGCTCGGCATCGCCGGCCCAAACACTGACCAGATCGACGTGCTGTGCCTCCTGCAGGCCCAGAAGACTCAGGTCCGCCGGATTGACCAGCACCACGCGACGGTTCCCGTGGATGCCCCGGTAGCGGTCGTCGGGCGTGTAGGGGACGGTGTTCCACTGATCGTGGGAGCGCAGCGTCTGCAGCAGAAGGTGTCCCTCCGGGACGTGGGGCATCTCCCAGGCATTGCGGGTGAACCGCGCCTTGCCCGTCGGAGTGGGGAAGACACCCTCGTTGACCGGGTTCGGCAGCCGGATACCGCCGGGGCGCGTCACCCGCCGGTTGAAGTCGTGCAGTCCCGGCACGATCCTGGAGATCCGGTCGCGGATCGCCCCGTAGTCCGCCTCGAACCGCTCCCAGGGGATGCCCGTCCTGCCGCCGAGGGTGTGACGGGCGAGCCGGCACAGAATGGCGACCTCGCTGAGCAGCACCTTGGAGGCCGGCTCCAGACGCCCGCGGGAGGTGTGCACCTCGCTCATCGAGTTCTCCACGGTGACGAACTGCTCACCGCCGGCCTGGATGTCACGCTCGGTACGGCCGAGGGTGGGCAGGATGAGCGCGGTCCGGCCGCAGACCGTGTGGGACCTGTTCAGCTTGGTGGAGATGTGGGCGGTCAGACGGCATTGGCGCATCGCGTCCTCGGTGACGGCGCTGTCCGGAGCCGCCCGCACGAAGTTCCCGGCCAGGGCCAGGAAGAACTTGACACGGCCCTCGCGCATCGCCTTGATCGAATTCACCGAGTCGAGTCCGTGGGCGCGCGGCGGTTCGAAGCCGAACTCCTGTTGCAGCGCGTCCAGGAACGAGTCCGGCATCCGTTCCCAGATTCCCATGGTCCGGTCGCCCTGCACATTGCTGTGCCCGCGCACGGGGCAGGCACCGGCTCCCGCCCTGCCCAGGTTTCCCCGCAGCATCAGGAAGTTCACGATCTCCCGGACGGTGGGAACGGCGTGCTTGTGCTGGGTGATTCCCATGGCCCAGCAGACGATGACTCGTTCGCTGCGCAGGACGTCGTCGCGGACCTTCTCGATCTCCTCGCGGGCCAGACCCGTGGCCGCGAGGATGTCCTGCCAGTCGACGGCGCGGGCGTGCTCGGTGAACTCCTCGAAGCCGCTCGTGCAGGACTGGATGAAGTCGTGGTTCAGCACCTCGCCCGGCCGTGCGTCCTCGGCCTCGAGCAGCAGTCGGTTGAGTCCCTGGAAGAGGGCCAGATCACCACCCGGACGGATGTGCAGGAACCGGTCGGCGATCCGGACGCCGGAGCCGATCACCCCGCGTGCCTTCTGCGGGTTCCTGAACCTCAGCAGTCCGGCCTCGGGCAGCGGGTTCACGGCGATGATGCGGGCTCCGTTCAGCTTGGCCTGTTCCAGCGCCGAGAGCTGCCGCGGGTGATTCGTACCGGGATTCTGCCCGACCAGGAAGATCAGGTCGGCCTCGTGGATGTCGTCCAGCCCGACGGTGCCCTTGCCCGTGCCGAGCGTCTCGTGCAGGGCGAAGCCGCTGGACTCGTGGCACATGTTGCTGCAGTCGGGCAGGTTGTTGGTGCCGTAGGCCCTGGCGAAGAGCTGCAGGACGAACGCCGCCTCGTTGCCGGCCCTGCCGGAGGTGTAGAAGACGGCCTCGTCGGGGGAGTCGAGGGACGTCAGTTCCGCGGCGAGCAACTCGAAGGCGTCGTGCCAGCTGATCGGCTCGTAGTGGTCGCGACCCGGCCGTTTGACCACCGGTTCGGTCAGCCGGCCCTGCTGGTTCAGCCACATGTCGGAGCGTCGCCCCAGCTCGGACACCGTGTACCGGCGGAAGAACGCGGGGGTGACGCGCCGCGTCGTCGCCTCGTCGTTGATGTGCTTGGCGCCGTTCTCGCAGTACTCATTGCGGTGCCGGTGCCCCGGAGCGGGGTCCGGCCAGGCACACCCCGGGCAGTCGATGCCGCCCACCTGGTTCATCGTCAGCAGCGTCACCCCCGCTCGCACCGGGGAGGTCTGTCCCAGGGAGTACCCGAGGGCGTGCACGACGGCGGGCGGGCCGACTGCCCACTTCTTGGGCGGGGTCACCGTGAGGTCGTCCTTCGGCTCTCCGCTCGGCGGCTTCTTCATGGGTGCGCCTCTCCTCTTCCTGTTGCCGCGGGGCGATCAGCCGACGGGCCAGTTGGGAACCCGGCACCTGGGCGGTTCCGGTTCGATGGGGCGGACGTGACCGTCGCGGATGGTTCCGCGCCAGGCCCCGCACTCCTTCCCCAGTCCTTCGATGAACTCCTTGAAGTTCCCGAGCTCCAGCCGTACGACGCGGTCGGTCACCCGCGGGACGTTGCCGAGCAGGCCCGTGAGGCCGCGCCGGTCGAACTCCATGCGCACGGTGACCGCCGCCCCGCCCGCCGTGGTGGGCCGGAAAGTCACCTCGCCCCGATGGGAGGGGGCCCGCCCGAGGCTCCGCCAGGAGACGTGGGAGTCGGGTACCTGCTCGAGGATCTCGGTGGTGAACTCCCGGCGCACCGGGCCGAGTCGGGTGACCCACAGGAGGACGGCGGGCCGCACCTGATCGACCCGCTTCACCACGGACATGAACCGGGGGAAGGCCCTGAACTGGGTCCACTGGTTGTACGCGGTACGCACCGGCACCGAGACATTGACCGTTTCCTCGACGATGTGCATGGCCCGCCTACTCCGGCTGCTGGGTGGTGGCGGGCTCGGTGTCGCCCTTGTGGACCGTGCAGTGCAGCGAGTCCTCGCGTACGTCGGCGACGATGGTGTCGCCGGGGTCGGCCTCGCCGCCGAGCAGCAGGTCGGCGAGGCGGTTGTCGAGTTCGGCCTGGATCGTGCGCCGCAACGGGCGTGCGCCGAACTCCGGTTGGTGACCGTGGGCGATCAGCAGCTTCTTGGCGGCCTCCGTGACCTCCAGCTTCATGCCCTGGGCGTGCACTCGCCGCTCGCTCTGCGCCAGCAGGTGATCGACGATCTGGCTCAGATCGTCCTCGGTGAGGCCGTGGAAGATGATGATGTCGTCGATACGGTTGAGGAACTCCGGCAGGAACCTGCTCCGCAGTTCCCCCATCAGCTCGTCCTTGAGGTCGGACACGTCGCCCTTGTGGTCGAGGATCCGGTGGGCCCCGATGTTGGACGTCATGATGACGACACAGTGCCGGAAGTCGACGGTGCGGCCCTGGCCGTCGGTGAGGCGTCCGTCGTCGAGGATCTGCAGCAGCGTGTTGAAGACGTCGGGGTGCGCCTTCTCCACCTCGTCGAACAGGACCACGCTGTAGGGCTGCCGACGGACCTTCTCGGTGAGTTGGCCCGCCTCCTCGTACCCGACGTAGCCGGGAGGGGCCCCGACGAGCCGGGCGACCGTGTGCTTCTCCTGGAACTCGCTCATGTCGAAACGGATCATGCGGTCCTCCTCGCCGAACAGCAGCTCGGCGAGGGTCTTGGCCAGTTCCGTCTTGCCCACCCCGGTGGGGCCGAGGAAGAGGAACGAGCCCACGGGCCGGTTCGGGTCGCCCATGCCGGCCCGGTTGCGGCGCACGGCCCGCGAGACGGCGGTGACCGCCTCGTCCTGGCCGACGATCCGGGAGTGCATCTCCTCCTCCAGCCGGAGCAGCCGCTCCTTCTCGCTCGCCGTGAGCTGGGAGACCGGGATGCCCGTGCGGCGGGAGATCACGTCCGCGATGTCGGCGGCGGTGACGGAGACGACGCCCTCACGACGTTCCTCGATGCCCGCGAGTTCACCCTCCGCCTCGGCGATGTCCCGCTTCAGCTGTGCGGCCCTCTCGAAGTCCTGCGCGGAGACGGCCTGGTCCTGTTCCCGGCGCAGTTTCGCGATGCGGTCCTCGCGGCTGACGACCTCGGTGGAACGGCCGGCGCTGCGCAGGCGCACCCGCGCGCCCGCCTGGTCCATCACGTCGATCGCCTTGTCGGGCAGGAAGCGGTCGCTGACGTAACGGTCGGACAGGTCCGCCGCGGCCGTCAGGGCACCGTCGGCGAAGCGGACCTGGTGATGGGCCTCGTACACGTCGCGCAGGCCCTCGAGGATCTGCACCGTCTGCTCGACCGTGGGTTCGGGCACCATCACGGGCTGGAAGCGGCGTTCGAGCGCGGCGTCCTTCTCGACGTACTTGCGGTACTCGTCGATGGTCGTCGCGCCCACCACGTGCAGCTCCCCGCGCGCGAGGGCCGGTTTGAGCATGTTGCCCGCGTCCATCGAGCCCTCGCCCGTGGCGCCCGCGCCGACGACGGTGTGCAGTTCGTCGATGAACAGGATGATCTCCCCGCGCGCCTGCTGGACGTCCTCGATGACCTTCTTCAACCGCTCCTCGAACTGTCCCCGGTACTGCGCGCCCGCCACCATGCCGGACAGGTCCAGGACGACGACCCTCTTGTCCTTCAGCGTGTCGGGGACCTCGCCGGCCACGATGCGCTGCGCCAGCCCTTCCACGATCGCCGTCTTGCCGACGCCCGGCTCCCCGATCAGAACGGGGTTGTTCTTGGAGCGCCGCGAGAGGATCTCGACGGTCTGCTCGATCTCCTCGGCCCGTCCGACGACGGGGTCGAGCTTCCCGGCCTTCGCCTCGTCCGTCAGGTCCCGCCCGAACTCGTCGAGGGTCGTCGCGGGCTGCCCCCGCTCGGCGGGCTGCCCGTCCCCTCGGGCCGCCCGCTCCGTGAGGCCCGTGAGCTTCCTCACGTCCTCGCCCTCCGCCTTCAGCAGCCGGGCGGCCCCGGTGTCGGCACCGTCCAGCAGCGCACCGAGGATGTGCTCGGGCCCGATGTAGGAGACGCCGGCCGCCTGGGAGCGGGCGTAGGCGGTGGCGAGGGTGCGTTTGGCGGCCGGCGTGAGTCCCGGTTCTGCGGACGGCTCACCCGACTCGCGGGGAAGCACCTCCGCGATCCGGGAGGCGAGCGTGTCGGGGTCCGTCCCGGCCCGCGCGAGGAGCCCGCGTGCGGGGTCGACCTGCGTGGCCGCCCACAGCAGGTGCTCGGTGTCGAGGTCGGACGTCCCGTCGTCCAGGGCCCGCCGCGCCGCCAGATTGAGGAGCTCCCGCGAGGACTCGGTCAGCAGTCGGCCGATCGGCACCCGCTGCACCGCAGGGGGCGAGGACGTGGGTGACATGCCGAAGAACCGGTTCAGCAAGTCACTGAACGGGTCGGACGAGCCGTAACCGAAGGGCGACATCGACATGACAGCTCCTGGTGCAGCGGCGGGGTCCTTCAACCGAAGCGCGTTGCCGACGGCCCCGCAAGTGGAGCGGACCGGTGGTACGAGGGCCGGCCCGCGTACCACCGTCGCCGAGACGATCACATCGCCGGGCGGCCGCCGGCACCATCACCGCCCTGTTCCTGCTGCTCGTCGTCCTGCCGCCGTCCTGGAATCCGTCCCCGTGGACCTGATTCGCGGACCGCGACGCGGGAGCCGTGGGGGACGGGGGGACGGGGGAGGGGTCAGACCGGTGGGGCGATGAAGACGCCGCGGTCGGGGTCGTTGAAGGATTCCTTGGCGACGAGTTCGTTCATGGGGTTGGCGGTGCCCCACTGGTCGGTGACCTCGGG
>NZ_JAVRFH010000071.1:0-24915 GCF_031845825.1 Streptomyces lancefieldiae
GAATCAGCCCGCCGCAAAGCCCTGCCGGCCTGGCTCCATCACTACAATCACCACCGCCCCCACACCGCAACCGGCGGCAAACCGCCCGTCACCAGGTTGACCAACGTCCCTGGGCAGTACATCTAGCGGGGCGCCAGCCGCTATGGGCGACCCGGCTCGGGATCGGCGTCGAGAGCGTCGAGCACTGCGTCGCCGTTCGCCCTCGCCCACTCGGTCAGCGTGTGGATCGGTTCGATCAGCGTCGCCCCGAGCGGGGTTAGCTCGTACTCGACGCGGGGCGGGACCTCGGCGTAGGCGTGGCGGCGGACGAGTCCGTGCGCCTCCAGCCGTCGGAGCGTCTGGGTGAGCATCTTGCGGGAGATGCCGCCGATCAGCTCGATCAGCTCGCCATGGCGCACCGGGCCCTTGCTGAGGCCGGCGAGCACGACCACCGTCCACTTGTCGGCGATGAGCTCGACCGCCAGACGCGCCGGGCAGTCGGCGAGAAAGAGATCACCGGGACCGAAACCGCTCATGGCGCCAAAGGTACCTGGGCCAGAGGTACCTGCTGGTTCCTGTCGGAAACCTAGCTTGGGTTCTCTTCCGCTTCCAAAGCCAGGAGAGTCATGCGAGTCATTACCCAGCAGGCGCTCGGCGGTCCCGAGGTGCTCACCATCGTGGACGCGCCCGAGCCCCAACCCCTCCCGACCGAGGTTCTCGTCCGCGTCAAGGCGATTGGGCTGAACCCGTTGGAGGCGCGCCTGCGCGCGGGCGAGTTCCCGCTGATCGGCCGGCCGCCGTTCATCCTCGGCTGGGACATCAGCGGCGTGGTCGAGGAGGCGCCGCAGACGTGGCGGTTCAGGCCCGGCGACGAGGTATTCGGGATGCCGCTGTTCCCGCGGGCGGCGAGCGCGTACGCCGAGGTCGTGTCGGCGCCGGCGTTGCACCTGGCACGCAAGCCGGCGTCGCTCTCGCACGTCGAGGCGTCGGCGCTGCCGGTCGTCGGACTGACGGCGTGGCAGGGCCTCGTCGATCTCGGCGGCGTGACCGAGGGCGACCGCGTCCTGGTCCACGGCGGCGGTGGAGGGGTCGGCCACGTCGCGATCCAGATCGCGAAAGCGCTCGGCGCGCACGTGGTCGCGACCGCCCGCGGGAGCAAGCGGAAGCTCGTCGAGGGGTTCGGCGCCGACGAGGTGATCGACTACACGGCGGTCGACTTCACCGAGGCGGTCCGCGACATCGACGTCGTGCTCGACACGATCGGCGGCGACACCGTCGAGCGGTCGCTCGAAGTGCTCCGCCCAGGCGGTCACCTGGTGACGGCGGTCGCCGAGGGGGACCCGGAGCTCGCTGCCAAGTACGAGGCGGCCGGCATGCGCTTCAGCGGCATCGCGGTCGACCCCGATCCGGTCGCCCTGCGGGGTCTCGTCGAACTCGTCGAAGAGGGCAGGCTCCGGGTCCACGTGCAGGAGACGTTCCCGTTCGAGCGCGTTACCGACGCGCACCGGCTGCTCGACGGCGGTCACCTCCAGGGCAAGCTCGTCCTCACCGTCTGATCCCGTCGTGGGGCCTTGCGTGAGCGAGGCCCCGCTGAGAAGCGTGCGTCACGAATACTGCGCGGCAGACGGAATTTCGTGCGGATCGTTCCTGGCACTAACGCTGTATACCTCCCGTTTGGACCGATCGCCTTCCTTCCGCGCGATGGTGATGCCCTGTGCTTCGAGCAGGCGTCTAATCTGCAGCAGGGTGCGACGCACGGCGGTGCGGCTGCTGTTGAAGAGGACGGCGAGGGGTTCTGCGGCCAGGTTGACGTGCAGGTGGAGCACGGTGGCCAGGACCTGGTCGGCGAAGGTGAGCCGGGGCAGGGCGGCCGCGGCGGGTGTCCCCTTTCGCGGCCAGGGTTTCGATGAGGTGCTGCAGCTGGAGCGAGGCCAGGCCGGTCAGCGCAGGATCGGACGGCACGGCCGGATCCCACTGCGGCGCCGATGGTCTGCTGCTGCGGGCTCCGGATGGCCGGCGCCGGCTGGGGGCAGGGCAGAGTTCCACTCGCCGTGGAAAGTGTGCCGGGTCAGCGGCAGCCATCTCCGCGTCGCCGACACCAATGCCGGTGGGGTAGGTGTGGGCGTCCAGCCGGCCCTGCACGCGCAGTCCGGTGCGGGTGGTGGTCGCAGTGATCGATTCGAGGATGACCTCATGGCTGGTCAGCGGGCGGCCGCGCCAGTTCACGGTGATGTGCGAGAAGAGCCGGTGCTCGATCTCGTTCCACTTCGATGGCCCGGAGGCAGATGACAGACCGTGATGGTCAGACCGGTCTCGGCGGCCAGGCGGGCGAGGTGGAGTTTCCAGGCCCGGGTGCGACAGCCGTTGGAGCCACCCGCATCGGCGGTGATCAGCAGCCGGGAAGCCCGCGGATAAGCGGCTCCGCCCTGGTCGCACCGCCAGCGGCGGATCGACTCCATCGCGAACGCGGCGGTGTCGTGGTCGGTGCCGACGTTGATCCAGCCGGTGTTGGCCGGCAGGTCGTAGATGCCATAAGGGATGGCCATGCCCAGCTGTGGACCGGCGAAGTCTTGCACGCGCCCCAGCACCGGGTCACGCGTCGGACGCCAGGAACGGCCCGGGTTGTGGAAGTCGCCGACCAGCTCCTTCTTCTTGGTGTCCACGCTGATCACCGACTGGCCGGCGCCCCGTTGATCGCGTGTTTGCTCGTTGAGACACCGGAACCGGACATCCCGGTCGGCATGCTGACTTCCCTGGTGCGTCTTGGCGTTGGCCTGCAGCCGGAAGCCCTCCTGGCGCAGTAGGCCGGCGACGGTTTCGGCCCCGGCCCGGTGCCCTGGCGGGTCAGCTCGGCCGCCGGCGTGTGGGTCGACTTGGTCGTCCACCGCTACGGCGACATCGGATCGCCGCGCTCGTCCGGCTCGACCAGACCCAGCAGCGCAGCCCGCAGTCCGGGATCGAGGTCCGCGACGCGTTTGCGTCCGCCTCCCGGCCGCCGCACCCGCCTTACCAGGGGCTCGCCCGCCTTCAGGTCGGACATGCCCCTGCGGATCATTGTCTCGCAGAAGCGGGACCGTGGTACCCCGCAGGGGTCGGCGGTCTCGCCCGTGCTGGCGAACCTGTTCATGCACTACGCGTTCGACACATGGCTCACCCGGACGTATCCGGGCGTCGAGTTCGAACGGTATGCGGACGACGCGGTCGTGCACTGCGTCAGCGAGCGTCAGGCCCGCGAGGTCCTGGCCGCACTCGCGAACAGGATGGGTGATGTCGGACTGCGGCTGCATCCTGACAAGACCCGGATCGTGTACTGCAAGGACGGCAAGCGGCGCGGCTCCTACGAACACACGTCGTTCACCTTCCTCGGGTTCACCTTCCGAGCCCGCGGGGCGTGGAACAGAAACGGTACGAACTTCACCGGCTTCCTACCCGCGATCAGCAAGGACACCCAGAAGAAGATCAACACGGAGATCCGCTCGTGGCGGCTCCACCGGCAGATCCACCTCACCTTCTTCGGACCTCGCACGACGCACCAACCCGATCGGGCGGGGCTGGATGCAGTACTACGGGGCGTTCTACCGTTCCGCACTGCATCCCCGCCCCAGCGCATCAACACCTACCTGATGCGCTGGGTCCGCAAGAAGTATCGACGGCGCCGGTCGTTCAAGAAGGCCCACGCGTGCTGGTTCCGCGTCACGCGCCAGTACCCGAGGCTCTTTGCCCAGTGGGCATGGACGCCGACGTTTCGGTGATCAGGAGGGCAAAAGCCGTGCAATGGGAGACTGTTACGCACGGTTCTGTGGGAGCCCGGGGATGGGATTCCCCCGAGCACCCGACCAACAAGGCGGCGCGGCCGGGTTCGGCGGTGGAGGTCATCCTGGCGTAATGATCAGCTTGCCCCGCCTTTCGGTGCTGTTCTGCTCGAGTTCGGTGAGCGCCGGGATGGCCTGCGAGAGCGGGACGGTACGGGCGATGGGAAGCCGCAGTGTTCCCTGGCCGGCGGCTCGGGCGACCTCTTCGAGGTCTTTGGTGACCGGTCGGGCAATCATGGCGTGGAACCGTCCGGGCAGGACGCTTCTCACGAGGTTCAACGGGGTGGGGAGGATGCTGATGATGCGGCCGCCGGGCTTGAGTATCGTCCGCGCGGCTTTGACCGGAAGCGTGCCGGCAGCGACAAGGACGAGGTCGAACCGCCTGGTGAGCGAGGCGGGGTCGAAGCCGAAGTCGACGACGGGGTCGATACCGAGGTCGCGTGCTTCGGACTTGGCCGTATCGCGGCAGCTACCTGCCACCGTAGCCTGGTGTGCGAGGGCGATCTGCACGGCGGAGCGGCCAACTCCGCCGAGGCAGCTGTGAACGAACACTGCCTGGCCCGGCTGGAGCTTTCCCTTCGTGATGAGGGCCTGCAGGGCGGTGATCCCGACCGTCGGGATCGCGGCGGCGTCCTCGAACGAGAGGGTCCCGGGTTTCTTCACGACACCCTTCTCCTGGGCAACGACCACCTCGGCGAACGCGCCTGCCCACTTGATCGGCGTCCCGCCGAGCACTTCGTCACCGACGCTTAGCCGGGTGACGCGGTCGCCGACCGCCTCGACGACGCCCGCGAAGTCATAACCCATCGCGCGGGGGAAGCGGCGACCGGTCACGTGCTTCATGCGGCCGCCGCGGATCCCGAAGTCCATCGGGTTGGCGGCGGCTGCGCGCACACGGACAAGGACTTCGTCGGGGCTGAGCGGTGCTGGCTCGAATTCTTCGAGCCGCATGACTTCCGGCCCGCCGTACTGGTGGTACTGGATCCGCTTCATCGTCGTCCCTTCATCGCTTCCATATGAGGTCTTCGAGGTGGGTCACAGCGTGACCACGACTTTGCCGTGGACGTGGCGTCCGGCTTGCAGCGTCACGGCGTCGCGGATCTTCTCGACCGGGAAGGCCGCGGCGATGGGGACGGTGAGATTGCCGGCGAGGATCGCGTCGGTGATCTGCTCCAGGGCGTTTGGCGCTGCGTCGATGGCGCCGGTGGCGCGTACGCCGCCGCGAGGGTTGGGGCCCGCGGCGACCGTGGAGATCCGCTCGGGCGCCACGCCGTGCGCCAGCGCGGCCTCGGCCGTCTCCGTGCCGAACAGGTCGGTCGCGGCATTCACCCCGCCGGGCGCCAGTGCCCGGACACGGTCCGCCAGCCCGGCGCCGTAGGCCACCGGCTCGGCGCCCAGTCGCCGCAGGAACTCGAACGTGCCCGGCGAGGCGGTGCCGATCACGCTGGCGCCGGCGAGCCTGGCGAGCTGCACGGCGAACACGCCCACGCCGCCGGCGGCTCCCCCGATCAGGACGGTGTCGCCGGGCCGCGGGCCGATCGCCGCCAGGGCGGCGGCAGCGGTGAGGCCGGCCACCGGAAGCGTGCTCGCCACCTCATCACTGATGCCCTGTGGCGTAAGCCACAGCGAATCGGCAGGAGGCCTGACCACCACGAAGTCAGCGACTGCCCGCCCCAGGGCGCCGCCATAGACACGGTCACCCACGGCAAAGCCCGTGGCGCCGTCACCGACCTCGTCGACCACACCGGCGAGGTCGGACCCGAAGCCGGATGGCACGGTGATCCCGAAGCGCGCCGCCACCTCTGGCCGCGATGCGATACCCCAGTCCATCGGGTTCAGCCCGGCGGCTGTCACCCGCACCCGGACCTCACCCGGGCCGGCGTGCGGCTCGGGAACCTCCCGCAGCTCCAGCACTTCGGGGCCTCCGAACGCTTCGTAGATCACGGCTCGGCTCACTGGCGGACTCCAGACACAATTGACGGGACTTGGTCCCATCATGCTAGCACCGGCCATGGGACCAAGTCCCGTACACTGTGCTCATGGCTCGCTGGGAACCGAACGCAGCAGAACGCCTCGCTCACGCTGCACTTGACCTGTTTGCTGAGCGTGGCTACGAGAACACGACCGTGATCGACATCGCGCAGCGCGCGGGGCTGGGGAAGAGCACCTTCTTCCGGCACTTCCAGGACAAGAGGGAAGTGCTCTTCGGCGGCAGCACGATGAACGGACTGCTCACCGAGGCGATAGCCGCAGCACCGGCAACGGCCACCCCGCTGGAGGCGGTCGCTCACGCGCTGGAAGCGGCCGGCAGGGAAGTCTTCACGCCTCCGCGCCGCGAATTCATCGCGCGCAGACAGGCGGTGATCGCCGCAAACCCCGATCTGCAAGAACGCGAAGCGCTGAAGAACCTCGCCCTCATCGCATCCATGACCGACGCGCTCAAACGGCGCGGTGCTGCCGACCTGACTGCTCGCGTGGCCGCAGAGTTCGGCGCGCTCGCCTCCGCGATTGCCTTCGAACGCTGGAGCCAGACGACCGCCGGCGACGATTTCAGCGAGATCGCGCGACAAGCGCTCGCCGACATCCAAGCATCTGCAGCCTCCTGCTGACGCGGCGACTGCCTCGAACAGGCCGGAGGTGACTGCCGTGACGCGCAGACCGTACGGCCCCGGGACTCACCCGGTGATCTGCCGACGGACGAGGGGCTGTTGATGAGACGCGCGTGGTAGCTCACATAAACGGCGAGCTGGCCGTGTGAGAACGGGGCTGGCTCGCGTTCGAGCGGCTTCAGCAGCGCCTCGCCCGGCGCGGGATTGGTGCGGTTGGAGCAGCGCGCCAGTGCCGGCGCACTACGTGGCCTTCGACCTGGTGCACGCAGGCGGGGACCTTACCGGTCGGCCGTACCAGCGGCGAGGCGCGGCGCTGGAATCACTGTCCGCCGACCACCGTCTGGAGGTAGCGTTGACGCTGTGCCCGTCGACGACCGACCCGGCTGTGGCGCGAGGGTGGCCGGAGTGGACGGCGCCGGGCTGGAGGAGCTGTGCTTCAAGCGGCTGGACGAGCCCTACGTCGAGGGCACTCGGTGGCGGAAGTACAAGGTGCGTGTCACCCCCGAGGCCATCATCGGCGCCGTCACCGGCTCCGCCGCTGCGCCCCGACCGGTGCTGCTGGGTCGCCACGACGCCGCAGGCCGTCTGCAGTACACCAGGCGCACCACCATGCTGTCCCAGGCTGCCGGCCGAGCCCTGGCCGGCGAGCTGACTCCGCCGAGGGGTGCGCATCTGTGGGAGGGGTGGACATTCTCGGCAGGCCGGGGGATCGGTCGCCGACCGCATCTCCTCACGACGTTGCGCCGCACGAACGGGGTCGGTCTCGCAGACGACGGTCCCTCCCCGCACCGACTCTTCGATGTAGTCGATGACCTGTGGCCTTCCTGAGAGCGTGTACAGGTCCAGCAGCTTGGGGTCAGCGGTGCCGGTCAGTAGGAGGTCGAGCATCCAGCCGAGGGTTGCGGCGTCTCGGATGCCAGAGCTCAGGCCCTGTCCTCCGCCACGATGGATCGGAACTGGTAGACGGTCTGCCGGATCACCTCCCCTCCTGTGGGCGCCCCAAGGCCGGAGCAACTCCCAGCGCGTTCCGGCTTCACCATCTCGGTGGGATCGTCGTCACTCGACGAGCATGAACTCCCAGCGGAAGTACCGCTGAGCCACCCTGCCCATGTGGTTCGGCCTCACGGGGTCGAGTACTTGGCCGGTGTCCGGGATGTCCAGGGCCGGGGCGCCAGGCCGAGGCCGGACGTCGACGACAGCGGAGCTTCCGTAGGAGTCGCCAGGACCAGAGAATCGCCATGGCGCGTTCGCCGAGGCTGCGGATCTTCGTGTGGTCCCGGTTGTGACGTCGGCGCCGGCCGCGCAGGTTCTTGCCCCGGAACGGGACGCGGACAGCAGGACCTGCGCCCTGGTAGGGCTTGTCGGCCCAGCACTTGATGTCCTCCGCGGCGAGGGCGGCGGGGATGCCGTGGGCCCGCGCCGCGGTCAGGTGCGGAAGCCTGCGGCGAGGCGGGCGTAGGTGTCGCCGCAGCGCAGGTGGGCCAGGACGAGCAGGGACTGCCGGCCGCAGGTCAGGCGACGCCATCGGGAGCCGATCCGACGTCGGTGACCTGCGAGGAGACCGGAGAGGTGTTGCAGCGTGCGGCTGGACAGATCGATGCCGGACGGGTGGACAAGCATGCGAAAGCACCTGGCGGACTGGTGATCTTGGTCGTGAACCCGTCTACCAGGAGTTTTCCGCATGGCCGCCGCCGGGGCCGCCCGCCCGACCACCCGTCAGGTTGGAAACGGCTCACTGTGTCGAATGCGGTGCGTGTCGGTTCTCATCCAATCGCGACATCCGCTCGGCTGGAGTGCTGGCGTCGGCTCATATCCGGTGGGCTAGGCTGTGCGGCGATGAATACCGGGACGGCCTTGCGCCACACACGGATCGGTGACCCGGGGCTCTTCTGAGCGCCGTGCGGGCCGGTTCGGGCCCGCTGTTTGACCGAGGCTCCTGCGCTGCTGCGCGGGCTCCGCCTCCGTCGTGTTGATCACTGGCTCTGCACATCAACCACGACAGGAGCATTCATGCCCACCAAGTCGCTTCGGATTCCCACCGCGGACGGCCAGGCCGACGCCTTCGCCGCCTTCCCCGACCACAGCGAACGGCACCCAGGGGTGCTGATGTACGCGGACGGCTTCGGCCTCCGGCCCGTGCTGCGGGAGATGGCCCGCGAACTGGCCGGGCACGGCTACTACGTGCTCGTCCCCAACTCGTTCTACCGGCACGGCCCGGTACCGCTGGTCGAGCTTCCCGAGTACATCGGAGCAGAGGCCCGGCCCGCGGTCTTCGCCCAGTTGATGCCCCTGATCGAGGCGCACACCGCCGAACGTGTCCTGAGCGACGCCGACGCCTACCTCAGGTTCCTCACCACCCAGCCGGAGGTCGGCGCCGGACCGGTCGCGGTGACCGGCTATTGCGTAGAGCCTCCGCCAACTTGAATCCGCAGGTCAAAGGGGCTGGTGTGACCGGTTCGCGGGGTGCTCACGCTGGTCGTGGGCGACTGTCTGAGGAGTAGATCGTCCGTCAGGGGGACTTGCCGGTTCCTGCTCTCTGGGGCCGGGGTTCCTTCTACGATCCGGTGTATGGATCCCGAACTGCTGGAACGGATCACCTCGCGGCGTGAGGAGCTGGACGAACTCGAAGAACGGCTGGCCAAGGAGTTGGCGGAGGTGCGGGCTGAGCGGGACGAACTCGCTGTGGCCGAACGGGTCCTTGAACGGGTGAGTGAACAGCTTGCCGACGAACGTGCCTCGGCCGCGCCAGCGCCTGGGCAAGTGGGTGGTCGCGCGGTGATGCTGATTCCGCACCGCGCGCCGGACGTGGAGGAGAACGCGATCCCGCCGGACTATCAGCGCATTCTCTCCGTCGTGCGGCAGGCCGCCGGACCGGTCATGGCCCGGCAGGTCGGCGAGACGCTGGGGGTGGACGTCAGCGTGCGGTCCAAGCTGGAACCGCTGCGAGGGAAGTTGGTCAGGCTGACAGATCGCGGCTGGCTGCGGAAGATGCCCGACGGCCGGTTCACCACCCGCCTATAGCCAGGCACGCCACTACTTGGCGGTGCGGTGCGGGCGTAACCGGGTTGCCCCCGGTGGCCGTTGGTGCTGTGTGACGAGAACCCATGAGCGCGCCGAGGACACCTGCCCGCTTGTCTACCAGTGCCGTCTGCCGCTGTCCACGAGCACCGTCAACCACCTCGCCGATCTGTTGCGACGCCACTTGAAGGCGATACGGTCCAGGTGGCGGGCGCTGCCGCCCGGAAGGATCGCAGTGATCGTCCTGGCCGTACTGCGTCACGACCAGCGCCTGGCCGATCTGGCCGGCGGCAACAACGTGTCCGAGTCCACCGTCCGCCGCTGGCGCGACGAACTGATCGGACTGCTCGCCACCCAGGCGCCGCGCCTGGACCGCGCCCTGAAGAAGATCGCCAAACGGGGCGGGGAGGTGGTCTTGATCGACGGCACCCTCATCCGCACCCAGCGCCGCACCGGGAGAGCCGACCGGCGCAACTACTCCGGCAAGCACCGCAGTCATGGCCTGCACTTCCTCGCCCTGACCGACGAGAGAGGCCGCCTGATCTGGATATCCGCCGCCCGGCCCGGCTCCACCCACGACAACACCGCCGCCCGCCACGACCACATCCTGGCCCACCTGCGCGCCGCCGGGCTCGGGGCGCTGGCCGACCTTGGCTTCCGCGGCCTGGACAACGACTTTCGCGACCCCGTGGTCGTCACCGGCTTCGCCGCCACCCGCACCCACAAGCTCACCCCGGGCCAGAAGGAAGCCAACCGTGTCCTCGCCGTCGGGCGTGCACCAGTCGAGCACGGCTTCGCCCACCTCAAGAACCGGCGGATCCTGACCAAGCTCCGTACCGATCCCGCCCGCGCCACCCACCTCCTGCGTGCACTGCTCGTTCTGACGAACCTGGAAGTCAACCGCTGAGACAACACTGCATGGAATTCCCGGCGACGTCACCTTCGGTAGCCGCCCTCTGGCCAAGAACCCCGAGCGCGGCGTTGACTTGCTCAAACACGGCAACGGCAGTGAAGGGACACGGGCGTGCGCGCACGGGGCATCAACTACGACACAGGGTTCCTCCCAGGGGAAGAACTCTCCCGCAAGAGCTTCACCCCTGAGACGGTCTGGCAGGACATGGCGGTGATCTCCAGAGATCTCCACTGTGACGCCGTTCGTATCTCGGGACGAGAGCCTGAACGGTTGAGCATCGCTGCAAGACACGCTGCAGACGCCGGCCTGGAGGTCTGGTTCGCCCCCTTTCCCGTGGATCTTCCCCGCGACCGGTTGCTCCCGTTCTTCGCCGACTGCGCCGCTCGGGCCGAAGCCGTACGGGAGGCCGGCGCCGATGTGGTGTTCGTCGCCGGCTGCGAGATCAGCGCGTTCTGCGGCGGTTTCCTCCCGGGCGACACCTACGGCGACCGTATGCGGACCATGGCCGGCGCCGACATGGAGTGGTGGTCCTCCCTCGGACCGGTGCAAGAACGCCTCAACGACTTCCTCTCCCAGATCGCCGCGACCGTCCGTACGCACTTCGGGGGGCAGGTCACCTACGCCTCGGCTCCCTGGGAGTTCGTCGACTGGGGTGCGTTCGACCTCGTCGGCATCGATGCCTACCGGGCCGCCTACAACGCCGACAGCTTCCGGGACGAGCTGCGTGGGCACCTCGCCCACGGCAAGCCCGTCGCGGTGACCGAGTACGGAACCTGTGCCTACCAGGGCGCGGGAGAACGTGGCGGCATGGCCTGGCAGGTGCCGCACGGCGCGGTCCCGGACGAAGACGAGCAGGCGCGCTACCTCACCGAAATGCTGGACATCTTCGAGGACGAAGGCGTGGACACCGCGCTCTGGTTCACCTTCGCCGGCTACAGCAGGCCCGGGAAGCAAGACCTTGGCTCCTACGGCGTCGTCAGGATGCTCGACGAGAAGCGCTGGGAACCGAAGAAGGTATTCCACACGATGGCAGCCAGACACCAACGCGGCTGACGCACCAATACCTCCAGCCTTGACAGCACCCGCTCTACAGCCCCCGATCATCCGTCACGCTGGGGTGCGGGGTGACGGTTGATCTACTGCACAGACAGTCGTCCACGACCAGCGTGAGCACCCCGAGAGTCGGTCACACCAGCCCATTGACTTGCGGATTCAAGTTGGCGGAGGCTCATAGGAGGCCTTTACGCGATGCGCACCGCCGCGGCCCACCCCGACCATGTGGCGGCCGTCGCGGCGTTCCACGGCCCCGTGGGTGTCGATGGGGCCGGCCTCTTCTCCAAGCTCACCGCCCAGGTCCACCTGGGCCACGCCGAAGGCGACATGACACCTGAGGCCCTTGGCGAGCTCAACCAGGCCCTGGATGCGGCAGGTGTCGGCTACACCTCCGAGATCTACCCCGACACCATCCACGGCTTCACCATGTCCGACACCGATGCTTTTAGCGCCTCCGGGCTGAAGCGCCACTGGGATCGCTTGCTCCCCCTCCTGGACCGCACCCTGGCCAACAGCTGAGGGCCCAGCCCGGGAACCAAGCCTGAAACGGCCGCGACCAGCGGACGGCATGGCGGGCCACGCCGATGTCTCCATGGCCGTGGCCCGCCTCTATCGCGAACGAGACTGCGTAAAAGTCAGGTCGCTTGCGAACCCCAAGCCTCCGCGGTCGCAAACGACCTGGCATCCCAGCTCGTCAACGGCCCTCCATCTGACAGCCGCAGTGCGACAGGACAATCGCCGGCCGTCGGCAGCAAGGCCGCTCTGGTCGGCATGGCACAGCCCCTCGGCGGAATAGAATCCTCGGCATGGCCGTCATCCACCACGTTGCCCTCAAGCCGACCAAGTTGGAACTGCTCACCTCCTGGCTACCCTCCCGGCCGTGGTACTTCGGCGGCCCGGGCGAACCGGAACTGGCCACGGCCGGCGGCTTCCGGCTGGACGACCCCCAGGGTGAGGTCGGGATCGAGTTCATGGTGGTCACCGATACCTCGGGCACTCAGCCGACCGCCTACCTGGTGCCGGTCACCTATCGCGATGCCCCACTCGACGGGGCGGAGCACTCCCTCGTCGGCACCATGGAACACGGGGTGTTGGGGCGGCGCTGGGCTTACGACGGCTGCCACGACCCGGTGCTGGTCGCCCAGTTGCTGGCTCTGGTCGAGGGCCGGGTCCAGGCGCAGGACCAGAACACCAGCGACACCCCCGACCGGGAGGTCACCCGCTCCTGCATCGGTGACAGCTCCGCCCCCACGGACTTCACCGCCACTGCCATCGATGACCAGGAGGGCACTGAGCTGTCTGCACCGCATGGTCCGGCCCTCCGCCTGCACCGGGTCCTACGTCCCGCCCCAGACAACGCACCTGTCCTTCCGCTGGAGGCGACTGGCCACGTCGCCGGTGCCTGGCACATGCCGGATGGCACCCGCGCGCGAGGGCTGTTCGTTGTCTTGCGCAACGACGGACAAGCAGCCGCTGCTGGGCCCAGCTGAGAAGCTGGGAGTCGACCCTACCGAGCCGATTCACGCTGTCGGGTGCCGCTGCCCTGGGCGAGCCCGATTTCACGGTCGAGGTCAATGCCACCGCTGGGCTGACGGGGAGGGCACGGTGCGGTGGACCGAGAAGAGCGTTTGTCGGCCCAAGCGTGCAGAGGCCGTGATCTGGTCGCCCTGCGGCACGACACCCGCGGACGCACCCCTGCGGGCACCTGCTGCGCCCCGCCGTACCCGACCTCGGCCACCAGACGCCCATTTCCGGTGAGCACGGTCAAGGTGAGGGAGCCGGGCGCTGCGGACGGTTGCAGCAGGCTGTGGGGTCATGCCCCTTCTTGTGGTGTAGGCGATCAGTCGTCTGATGTGGCGGGCAGGACGATCGTGTCGTCGGGATAGAGAGCGTCCATGCTCTCGTTGGAGAGGTAGCGGCGAGGAAAGGCGATCCATTCGTCGTGGAGTTCGGCGAGGACCGCGGTCGCGAGTCGTAGGACTGCGGCCGGGTTCGGGAAGACCTGGACGACATCGGTGCGGCGTTTGATCTCCCGGTTCAGCCGCTCCAGCGGGTTCGTGGACTGGATCTTCTTCCAGTGCTGGTGGGGGAAGTCCGCGAACGCGGTCAGGTCCTCCTTCGCCTCCAGCAGCATCTCTCTGACCTTGGGGAACTGTCGGCCGAGCATGTCGGCGACGGTGTCGAGCTGGCTGCGGACCGCGTCCGCGGTGGGCTGGGCGAAGACCGTGCGGATCGTCGCGGCGACCATCTCCGCCGACCCTTTCGGGATCACGGCGAAGACGTTGCGCACGAAGTGAACACGACACCTTTGCCAGGCGGCGCCGAGCATGACCTTGCGGATCGCTTTGACCAGGCCGCTGTGGCTGTCGGAGATGACCAGGCGGACGCCGCTCAGGCCGCGTTCGCGCAGGTGACGCAGGAACTGGGCCCAGAAGGCTTCGGTCTCGCTGTCACCGACCATGACGCCGACGACTTCGCGGCCGCCGTCCTGGGTGACGCCGGTGGCGATGACGATGGCCTGGGAGACGATGCGGTGGTCGACGCGGGCTTTGACGTAGGTGGCGTCGAGGAAGAGGTAGGGGAAGCGGATGTGGTCCAACGGCCGGGTGCGGAAGGCGTCGAGCTGTGCGTCGAGGTCCGCGCAGATCCGGGAGACCTCGCTCTTGGATATCCCGGTGTCCGAGCCGAGCGCCTTGACCAGGTCGTCGACGGAGCGGGTGGAGACGCCGTGGACGTATGCCTCCATGATCACCGCGTAGAGGGCCTGGTCGATGCGCCGCCGGCCCTCCAGCAGGCTGGGGAAGAAGCTCCCGGCCCGCAGTTTCGGGATCGCGAGCTCGAGGTCACCGGCCTGCGTGGTCACCGTTTTCTCCCAGTGACCGTTGCGCCAGGTGGTGCGGGTGCCGGTGTGTTCGCCCCACTCGGCGCCGATCTTTGTGGTGGCCTCGGCCTCGATCAGTTCCTGCAGCAGCCGTTCGGCGACCTCGCGGACGAGTTCAAGACCATCGGCCGAACGTAGTGACTCAAGCAGGCGAAGTAGGTCATGCTGGGACAAGGCCACCGTGCACCCCCTGGGGTCGAACTGCCCGTTCACTCCGGACAGTTGCACGGTGGCCTGCCAGTTGAGCAGGGAGCAGTCACCGGCAGACGGTGCACCCCAGGGAGCAGAACCCGCGCACTCAGCCACGGAGATCCCCTACACCACACAGCGGGACACCATCGGCTGTGGGCGAGCGATGTCGGCGTACGACCTAAGCTTTCAGGCGTACACCGACACGTGACCGCACAGTCACGGCGTACGGCCACCGGGCACCGTGGTGTATCCGCTCGTCGACCAGGAGATGCCGTTTGCGGCCGTTGGTCATTTTGCCTGGATGGTGGAGCACGACGGGTAGAACCGGCTCTTTACGGTGCAGACTGCTGTGGTGGCTCACTTTGCCGGTTCTCTTCAGCGCACGGCACCTCCATTCCGCACCCCCCTGCCGAGGGTGAGGCTGTCATGACAGCAGATCTCGCCCCCTGCCCTCTCCGCGCTGCCCTGTCCGTAGACGTCGGCGGTGTCGAGGACCGGTCGGTGGTAAAGCGGTACACCGAGCGGACCAACCTCGTTGAAGGGCGGGCCCGCCCTTGTCAGTGGCCACCTGTTTACTTGGCTTATGACCGACAAGATGAGTCACAGCGATGTCCACCGAACCACGGCTCTCACTCCCGGCACCGAGATGGTCGAGCCGTACGGAGGCGGGACGGGATTTCGGTTCAAGATCCGCAACGTGAAGATCGATGGCCAGGCCGACGTGGTACACGTCCGCGGAGGAGGTTCTCACAGGGTCAGTTTCGCCCTGCTGCATGATTGCTCGGAGTGTGGCAACGCCATCAACCAGGTGATCGTTGGTCTGGCGGGCCAGGATCGAGCCCAGGCGTCGGTATGGAACGGCAAGCGGCGCAGCGGGGGCGGCTTGAAGGTGGTCAATGCCGGCACGCACGTCGAGGCGCTGGCGGAAGACAACCCAGGTCCGGCGGAGTGGGTAAATGTGTCGTGCGACCTCGTTGTTCCCGACGAACCCGGCGTCTACTCGGTTCGAGCACGTTACGCCCAGGCGTATCAGGGACGCCTCATGACTGCCGAAGGACGTGAGATCCTACAGCCCGAGTACCAGGACGTGCTGGGTTGGTGGAAGGTCGACCGTCCGGAAGGGCCCGGCCCGGAATCGGCCATAGGTACCATCATCGTCGAGGCGTGAAGCTGCTGGTCAGCCTCTTCGGCCAACCCCATGACCTCGACCGAGCGCGGCATGTTCTCACCGCCGACGTCGATCGCGGCCCAGCGGGCCCGCCTCACCCGCCAGGGTGGCGGCCCCGGGGAGTAGAACAATCGGCCCCGGCCGGATGCGGCGGTCAGCGTATCTGTCGTCAAACGGTGGCGAGCTCAAGCGGTCAGCGCATCACCGCTGTTCAGAAGATCAGCGTAGACCTCTGCGGGAGTGCGGTAGCGATGGGTCTTGCGTGGACGGTGATTGAGCTCGTGGGCGATGGCGTCCAGGTCGGCCTGGCCGAACGTGCGGAGGTCCGCGCCCTTGGCCAGGTACTGCCGTAGCAGTCGGTTGGTGTTCTCGTTGGTGCCGCGCTGCCACGGGCTCCGGGGCTTGCAGAGGTAGATCGGCATTCCCGTCTCGGCGGTGATGGCCTGGTGCTCAGCTATCTCCCGGCCACGGTCCCAAGTGAGCGTTCGTCGCAGTTGGGGCGGGATGCCGAGGAGGCTCCTGGTGAGATGCGGGGACCTGCTCGGCCTTGATGCCGTCCGGCAGCGCGACGATGGCCGTGTAGCGGCTGGTGCGCTCGACCAGCGTGGCGACTGCCGAAGGCCGGGTGCCCATCACAAGGTCGCCTTCCCAATGGCCGGGGACCTTGCGGTCCTCGACCTCGGCGGGGCGGTCGGTGATGGACACCATGCCGCGGATGATCCCCCGGCCCGTGGGACGGCGGGCGAGCTTCGGACGGCGCATCGGCCTGCCTGACCTCAGCCGCTGGGTGAGGCTGCGGTCGGTCGCTTGGCGCCGGCGAGGGTCGTAGAGCGAGAGGTAGATCGCTTCGTGTGAGATCTGCATGGAGGCGTCACCAGGAAACTGCCGTCGCAGCCATCCTGCGTTCTGCTCGGGTGACCAGCAGAGAGCCAGTTTGACCTCCACCAGGACGCGCAGAGCGGGTCGTTGAGCAAGCTTGGCCTGCTTGGGGCGGCGCCCGCGTCCGTAGGCGGCTGCATCGGCGGTGGCGGCTCGGTAGCGGTCCCGGCCGCCGTTGCGGGCGATCTCACGGGAGACGGTCGAAGGGGATCGACCCAGCCGCTTGGCCAGCTGCCGAGCCGATTCTCCCGCCGCGATGCCGCGAGAGATCTCCTCCCGCTCGCTGCCACTCAAATGCCGCTCTGACCGCGCTTGCGGGGCGAGGCGGACGCCGCCGCTCTGGTACAAGAAGCGACGAGCGTGTTGCATCGGTGCACCGAGCGCCCGCCCGATCAGGCTGAACGACTGCCCTTCGCGCCAGCGTCTCCATATCTCGTCCTGTTGAGCTGGCGAAAACCCGTAGTCACGCACCTGTGCCTCCACGATCACATGATCATCCGTGGGTGGTGCGTTGATCACTTGAGGGTGCCAGCAGCCTGTCCGCGAACAGCGGGGAGTGTTCAATGATCATCGGCGGATCCGATGATCAAGGAGACACCAGATGAGCGACACCACCATCGAGCAGATACCGGGCAGCGAGCCGACGGCGGTCGTGCCGGCGAGTGACGAGCAGTTGGTCGCGATGCTCGTGGACCGGGCCCGCAGCGAGGGTCTGCAGCTGACCGGGGAAGGCGGGCTGCTCCAGCAGCTGACCAAGCGGGTCCTGGAGTCCGCCCTGGAGGGCGAGATCACCGATCACCTCGGATACGAGAAGCACGACGCCGAGGGCCGGGGCAGCGGCAACTCCCGCAACGGGACGCGGGCGAAGACGGTGCTGACCGATGTCGGTCCTGTCGAGGTGAAGGTCCCCCGGGATGTGGCGGGCACGTTCGAGCCGGCCATTGTCAAGAAGCGGCAGCGGCGCCTGTCCGGCGTGGACGAGATGGTGCTGTCGTTGTCCGCGAAGGGGCTCACCCACGGCGAGATATCCGCGCACCTGGCCGAGGTCTACGGCGCGAGCGTGTCCAAGGCCACGATCTCCACGATCACCGACAAGGTGATGGACGGCATGGCGGAGTGGTCCAACCGGCCGCTGGACCCCGTCTACCCGGTGCTGTTCGTGGACGCCATCAACGTGAAGATCCGGGTTCTGTCGACGATCTTGTGATCCGGACGGTTGAGCGGCTCGTGCCGACTGTTCGCGATCATGCATGGCGTGCTCTCGTGATGTGTTCCCGCAGCTGTTTCCGTACCTGTCCGCGTTGCTGATCGAGGAGGTCGAGCGGCGACCGGACCAGGTAGTGCTGAGAACGCGGGTGCGGGCGACGACTGGCTCCTGTCGGTGCGGCCAGAGCTCGGCCCGGGTGCACGCCCGGTACGTACGCAGGCTGCGTGATGTCGCCGTGGGCGGGCTCGGTGTCGTGATCGAGTTGTGTGTGCGCCGCTTCCGCTGCGAGAACCCTGCCTGCACGGCGGTGACGTTCGCCGAGCAGGTCTCGGGACTGACCACCCCGCATAGTCGGCATACCCCGCTGCTGCGCGAGGTGTGGACGCAGGTCGGGCTGGCTCTGGCCGGCCGGGCAGGAGCCCGTCTGGCGTCCGCGGTCGGCCTTGCCGTGGGCAAGGACACACTGTTACGGCTGGTCAGGTCCCTGCCCGAGCCGGAGATCGGCAAGGTGGAGCCTCGGCGTCGACGACTTCGCCTTCCGCAAGGGGCGCCACTACGGCACGGTATTGATCGACATGGCCACCCACCGGCCGCTGCACCTCTACGACGGCCGCGAAGGTGAGGACCTGGCCGACTGGCTCCGTGATCACCCCGAGGTGAGGGTCATCTGCCGGGACCGTTCCAGCGGCTACTCAGAGGGTGCCCGGGTCGGGGCGCTACAGGCCGAACAGGTCGCGGACCGCTACCACCTGTGGGCCAACCTCGGCCAGGCGGTCGAGAAGACGGTCAACGCCCACCGCTCCCGCCTGGCCGAATCGCCTCCCGGCTCGGCCTCCGGCCCCGACCATGTGGAGGTGGAGCCCGAGGTGGTCCAGCCGCCGAAAGAGCTGAAGATCGTGGTCCGGCTGCGTGAGCAGCATGCTGCTGCCCATGAGCTGTGGCAGCAGGGGATGTCGAAGGCGGCGATCGGCCGGAAGCTCGGGCTGCACCAGGCCACGGTCCGCAAACTGGTCAATGCCCGCTCCGCCGACGATGTCGTATCCAAGAGCCTCCACCGAGCGCGTGTCGTCGACCCGTACGTCGGCTACTTGCACCGGCGCTGGAACGAGGGCGTCAGGAACGCCGCTCAGCTTTACCGCGAGATCAAGCAACTCGGATATCCCGGCGGAGAGTTGGCTGTTCAGCGGCATCTGCGGCGCTACCGGACCGGGCGCGGACACGCACCCGATCCGGGACCGAAGCCTCCGTCGGTCCGCGAGGTCACCTCCTGGATGATGACCCACCCCGAGCACCTGCGGGACGAGGACGCCGACAAGCTGCACCGGCTGCGTGAGCGCGATCCCGAACTCGACCGGCTCACTTTTCACGTCAGGAAGTTCGCCGCGATGATGACCGGCCGCCACGGCGACCGCCTCGAAGACTGGATTACCGACGTGGAACGGGACAGTCTGGCTCCGCTTGCGGGCTTCGCCCGCAACCTCCGCCGCGACTTCGACGCGGTCCGCAACGGGCTGTCCCTCCCGCACAGTTCCGGCGCCGTCGAGGGAAACATCAACCGGCTGAAGATGCTGAAACGCCAGATGTTCGGCCGGGCCAGTCTCGATCTCTCCTTCGCAAACGCGTCCTGCTCACGCAGTGAGCCTGGACCGTCCGGATCACAAGATCGCCGACAGAACCAAGATCTCGGACGGGCAGGTCGCGAACCGCCCCATCTACGTCGTGATGGCGGTCACGGCCGAAGGGCATCGGGACATCCTGGGGATCTGGGCCGGTGACGGCGGCGAGGGCGCGAAGTACTGGCTGAGCATCTTCACGGATCTGAAGAACAGGGGCATCGACGATGTCCTGATGCTGGTCTGCGACGGGCTGAAGGGCCTGCCCGAGGCCGTGGAGACGGTCTGGCCTCGAACGATTGTCCAGACCTGTGTCGTTCACCTGCTGAGGAACAGCTTCCGGCACGCGGCCCGTCAGGACTGGGACAAGATCGCCAAGGCGCTCAAGCCTGTCTACACGGCCCCGAACGAGGCCGCCGCGGCCGAGCGGTTCGGCGAGTTCCAGGAAGCCTGGGGCAAGAAGTACCCGGCGGTCATCAGGCTCTGGGAGAACGCCTGGGCCGAGTTCGTGCCCTTCCTCTCCTTCGACGTCGAGATCCGCAAGGTGATCTGCTCGACGAACGCGATCGAGTCCGTCAACGCCCGCATCCGCAGGCCGTCCGGGCCCGCGGACACTTCCCCAACGAAGCCGCGGCCCTCAAGTGCGTCTACATGGCGCTGATGAGCCTGGACCCCACCGGCAAGGGCCGCAAGCGGTGGACCATGCGCTGGAAGGCACCCCTGAACGCCTTCCAGATCGCCTTCGAAGGCCGACTCACCCCGGCCGCCAACTGACCCCTACAGAAACTGGATCAGCCGTCTACTGGACACACCCGTTGCTCCCGGACCGGACGTCGAAGCGGGGTGGCCGCTGGCGGGACCATCGTGAGGTGATCGACGCGATCGCCTTCAAGTTCCAGACCGGCACGCAGTGGGTGCACCTGCCGGAGAAGTACGGCAACTGGCGGGGCGTCTACAACCGGCTGCGGATGTGGGCCGTCGACGGCACGTGGGAGCGGGTGTTCACCGCCCTGGTGGCCCAGGCCGACGCGGACGAAGACGTCAGGTGGGCCGTGTCCGTGGACTCCACCATCGTGCGCGCTCACCAGCACGCTGCCGGGGCCCGCAAAAAGGGGTCCCGGCCGGCGAGCCGGACGACCACGCCATCGGCCGGTCCCGCGGCGGACTGACCACGAAGATCCACCTCGCGGCCGACGGTCGGTGCCCGGCCGCTGGCGTTCCACCTCACCGCCGGTCACCCGGGTCCGTCCGGCCTGCGGCAGGGTCACGCGGTCGATGAGGCCCTTGCCGCGCAGTTTCATCAGCCGGCGCCTCGTCTGCTCGATCCGCACATCGGGCGAGAGGATGAGGTGTATCTGCTCGGTGGTGGCCATCCGGTACTGGGCAAGCACCGCCAGGGCCAGCCGGTCCCGGCTGCCCGTGTCGACGTTCGTCATGTCGGCTCCCCCGTACAGCGGCACCGCTCCTGCTCGTGTGCCGCGCGTACGAGGCAGGGCATCAGCGGGCCCCGACCATCACGCCGACCGCCAGAGCCCGACCATGGTCACGAAGTGACAACACCGCCGGCGACCAGGCCCACAACCCCGCCGGCAACCCCGCCGACAACTGTTTCCACGCGGCCCATGCGGGATTACCAAACCCGGAGGTCACCACGCCTGTGCTGGCGTGGTGGGGAGCCCGACATCCCCCTGTGCACACCCCCTGCGCTGGTCCCGGACCAGAAAGAAGAAGAGGAAAGGGAGGGACGGGGCGGCGGTGCGGTGTGCGGCCGGGGGATCGGGGCGGCTCTTGGTTCCGTTGCGCGTCGGCCGAAGCCTCCCCGCTTCGCCCCGGCGGGAGCCGGGCGTTCGAAGAAGACCGGGCCAGACTTCGAATGCCGGGCATGTCAGTGCCCGTTCGTAGGATCACGGCATGTCTGATGCCTTCACCGTCTTGTGGACCCATGACACGTGCCGTGCTCTGCGCAGAGCCGGCCGGGTGGGGGAGCGGCCGCCGGTTGCCTTCAGCGGCGTTCATTCCTCCCTTCCGGCGTGGGCGGGCGCGCGTGCCGGGGACGAGGTGTACGCGCTGCACGTCAACCGGCGCGAGGTCTTCGTGGTGAGCCAGATGCGGGTGATCGACAGGGAACGACGCGGCTGCTGCGGCACGGCCCCTGCAACGTGGGAAGACGCTGCGTTTCCCGGGCACGACGACTGGTCGATGCTCGGCGCCGGCGGCTGCGGCGCCACGGCGGTACACGTGGACGCGACGCCCGTACGTTTCGACGCCCTGATCCCAGGGGACCTGCTTGCGAGGCTTACCTGGCGCAACCGCCGAGGCCAGACCCGCAACCTCAAGTATGTGGTGGACGGCCGTCTCGAGAATTCGGTCAGCCTGCAGGGCTTCTACCGCCTGACCCCCGAGTCGGCCGACGAGTTGGCGGCAGTCGTCGGCAGCGTCGTCTCCTAAAGCCGACACACGGGTGAGGGAGACACGCCGCTACCGCCAAACCTCCGATAAGCACCGACCAGCGTCCTCCTCGGACGCTACGTCAGCCGCCCGCGACGGCCTGCTCACGCTCGTAGAGGGTGCGGGCCTCGGCCATGGCGCGCTGCCAGCTGCGTTCGCTGCCGCCGTGCTCGCACGCCAGCCGTGCGGCCATGCCGCGCCGGTAGCCGCCGGCCTGCCGGAGCTCGGCCAGGACGACGGCGACGGCACGGTCGCGCTGGGCGCGGCCCGGCCCGCCGCCCTGGTGGCCCCGGCCGTCCCCGGGACGCCGCCCAGCAGCCCGGAGACGGGCCGGTGCCGAATGTCTGCCTTCCAGGCCTCCCAGAACGCCTCTACGGCCTCCTGTACGTAGTAGTGGGTGCGGTTCAGCGTGCACGCCACCTCCGGGAACCGGCGCTCCTCAGGATACCGGTCAGGGCGCGTGCGTTCTCGGGTGGTGGGACGTCACGTTCGTGACTGGATGTCTGGCTTGTGGTGTCGCTGACCGGGTGAAGTGGGACGCGCTCTCGAGACCCCCAAGGTGTCTGAAACTGGGCACGCCCCGACCCGGCCGCGGCCGGTCTGGACAAGTTGGGACAACAAGATCTCTGACGGAGCCCCGGACTTCCCTGGCACCGGCCGTCTGGCCGGTGCCGGCGACTGGAGTCGCGGTCAGCTGGCCCGGTAGCGGGAGGCGAGTTCGGGGCTCTGGCCCCCGAAGGCGGCGAGGTCGGCCTTGAAGACCGCGTCGAGGAGCCCGGCGTCTTCGACGCCGGGGGCGCAGACGACCTCGCCGAGTTGGAGGCCGCGCAGCCCGGCGGTGACGACGTCCTCGGCGCTCATGCGCGGCACGGCACTCAGGTCGAGGCCCTGACGCGTGTGGAACTCGGTGGCGACGACGCCGGGGCACAGCACCTGGACCTGGACGCCGGTGTCCTCCAGTTCGGAGCTGAGGGTCTGCGACATGGCCACGAGGTGGGCCAGCGAGCCGGCGTAAACGGCGCGGCGGGGCATGACGGACTTGTCGGCGGGGCCGCTGAAAGCGATCATCCCAGCCACGTTGATGATCTTTCCGTCGCCGCGTTCCTGCATCCCGGCGGCGGCGGCGCGGGTGAGCATGGTGGGGGCGACCACCTTGACGTGGACGAGTTCGCGGGCCTTGTCAGCCGGCAGCTCGGTCAGTGGCATGTAGTGGGCGACGCCGGCGTTGTTGACGAGCATCGTCAGCGGCTCACTGGCGCAGATCTCGGCGACGGTGTCGATGCCGAGGTCGGTGGACAGGTCGGCGGCGACGGTGCGGACCGTGACGTCGGGGTGGGTGGCGGCGAATTCCTCGAGGCGGTCGTTGTTGCGGCCGACGACGATCAGGTCGTAGCCGTCCGCGGCGAGGCGCTCGGCGAATGCCTTGCCGATGCCGGAGGTGGCGCCGGTGACGAGGGCGAGCTTGCTCATGAGTGCTGTTCCTTTCGGGGGTCGGCCGACGTGGCCGACGTGGCCGGAGTGGTGGGGCTCTGGTGGAGCCAGGTGTGTTCGGCGCGGTACTGCGCGGCGACGGCGTCGGGCTGGTCGTCACCGAGGTGGTGATCGCCAACGGTGTAGCCCTTGCGGTTCAGGTACCAGGCCAGGAACCGGTAGGACGGCGGTAGCCGGCCAGTCCGGCCGGGTCGACAGCGAGCCGGGTGCCCGGCAGGACCGGGACGAGGGTGTCCTTCTCGTAGATCGAGGTGATCCGCGCGATGCGCCACAGTCCGTCGGTGCCGCGCTGAGCGCGGTATGGAGAGCGGCAGGCGGAGGCCAGGGCCGCCTCCACCCCATCGATGTTGATGCGCCACTCGATGACCAGCGGCAGCTCGGCCAGGGCCCGGTCACCGTCGATGCGGACGGCGGGCGGGCTGAGCCGGTGCACCGCGTGGTCGCCGCGCCCGGCCATGGCGCGGGTCTGGCGGACGAAATCGGCGCCGCTGCCGGTGAACCAGCTCATCTGAACGATCGAGTCGTCGGCGAAGCAAGTGGCCATCTCCTCGTACCAGCCGTGGTCCCGGCTCTGGCGTTCGCGCAACACCAGCTGTGTCACGTCTTCAGCGGACATGGGGCTTCCTTGGGAGAGGGGAACGAGTCGTCGTTCATGCGTTGAGGCGGTGCAGCAACTGGGCGAGCCCGCGGGCGCCGGCCAGGCCACGGCCGGTGACGGCGGAGGAGTCGATTCCAGCCTCGCGCATGGCTTGGTCGAACAGCTCCATGTCCAGTGCTTCCACGGCGGAGAGATGGCCCACGTTGTCGGGCCGCACCATGGTGTTCAGCAGGGACAACGCCGCGCTGGCGGCACTGCCCAGCTTGAGGACCTCCGCCAGCCGGCCGGCGTCCAGCTTCAGCTCGGCGGCCAGTTCTACGATCTCCCCGATCGCGGCCTGGTTCATCATCAGCAGCGCGTTGCTGAACAGCTTCGCCGTCTGCCCCGTGCCGGCCTCGCCCAGATGCACCACGTGGCGGGAGAAGGACCGGAACACGAGCGTGCAGCGCTCGGCCGCCGACAGCGGACCGCCGACCATGGTGGTCAGCCGGCGCTCCTCGGCGGCCGGACGGCCGCCGCTGACCGGTGCGTCCAGCACCTCGACATCGCGCTTCGCGCACAGCTGGGCCAGTCGCACAGCGTTACCGGGCACCCCCGTACCGTCGTTGACGACGACGGTGCCGGGACGCAGATCCTGAAGGATCTGGTCGACCAGATGCAGGACGTCGGCGTCGGTGCGCACGCACAGACAAACGATGTCGCAGGCGGCAGCCAGCTCCCCGGCCGTGTCGTGCCGCTGGTGGGGGACCTTGCCCAGGCCGTCCAGGGATGCGGGGCGCCGGGCCCAGGCGTGCAGGGGGAATCCTGCTTCGGCGATCGCGGTGGCCATGGGCAGGCCCTGGTCACCCAGTCCGATGAACCCCACGACGGGCCGTGCAGGAGTTCGCGTTGATGTCATGCCTCCACGGTCAGCGGGAAACGCCTGGTTACTGAGGTTTTCACGGCGAGGTCGGTGGGGTGAGAGCCAGACCTGTGGCGGTCAGGCAGCCGTCGACCAGGTGGGGGCGGAGCTGGATCCTGCGTAACTCGCGGCGAAGGGTGCGGTCGAGGTCTT
>NZ_JAVRFH010000072.1:0-24515 GCF_031845825.1 Streptomyces lancefieldiae
GCCCCACCCCCCGCCGTCGCCCCCGTCCTGCCCGGCCGCCCCGACGCCGACCGCCCCCAGGTACGCGCCCCCGGCCACCAGCCGGACATCGCCAACGGCCCACCCTGCCCGTGGTGCTCCACCCCCAACCGCCCCGACCGCCACTACTGCGCGCGCTGCGCGATGCCCCTGGACCGCACCCAGGAACACGCCGACGGACCCGCCCCCTGGTGGCGCCGCCTCTTCGGCGGCCGGCGCCGCGAGACCCCCTGGGCCGGCGACCGCCCCCGTCTGCGCCGCGTCTTCGACCGCATCGGCACCTGGATCACCCTCGCCGTCGTCGTCACCCTCGCCGTCCTCGGCTTCGTCTACATCCCCGACGGCATCCGGGCCACCCGCGACCACTTCGCCAAGCGCGCCCCGGTCTCTCCGGACGCCATCAAGGCGTCCCGCTCCTTCGCCGGTCACAAGCCGGAGCTCCTCATCGACAAGCGCAGCAACACCTGGTGGGGTCCGGGCGTCGACCAGTCCGGACAGGGCGAGTGGATCGAGGTCAGCTTCACCGAGCCGACCCGTCTGCTGGACCTGATCATCACTCCGGGCGTCTCCACCAAGGCCGACAGGCTCAACGAGTCGGCCCTGCCGCACCGCGTGAAGGCGACGATCACGGCGAAGGACGGCACGACCGCGGTCCGCGACCTCACCCTGGACCAGGGCCCCGGCGGCCAGCGACGCCCGTTCCGCGTCGGCGAGGTCACCAAGGTCCGCTTCACCATCGAGTCGGCCCACGCGGCCTCCGCCAACAAGCAGGTGGCCATCGCGGAGATCGAGTTCTTCGGCCCGTCCAGCGCGAACCGCACCTGACCTCAACGGGAAAACCAACGGCCCCCTGGCTTTCGAAGGCCAGGGGGCCGTTTCACCTTGAGCCCCCTGTCGGATTCGAACCGACGACCTACGCATTACAAGTGCGTTGCTCTGGCCATCTGAGCTAAGGAGGCATCGCGCACAACAAACGCCGTACGCACGGGCGGCTCCACTGTACACAGCCCGCGTTTCCCCGATCCACGGACTTCCCCACTCCCCTCGGCGCGGGCCGGTGGGCCGTCCTCCGCGACGCCCATGGGGTGCGGCGCTCCGCCCAAGTCGCCCCGCGGTGTCGAAAATTTCGATGAAGTTCACAGGCCCGCAGGTACTGACAGATCAGGTGAACGCCAGGTACCGTCCTGTGCCAGTTCACCCGTGTGGACTACACCACCACCTTCCTACAACGGATCGTCCGGCACGTTCCTGCCGGTAGAAGGGGGCCTTCACCATGGCCACTGTTACGTTCGACAAGGCGACCCGGATCTACCCGGGTTCCACGAAGCCCGCCGTCGACGGTCTCGACATCGACATCGCGGACGGCGAGTTCCTCGTCCTGGTCGGACCGTCCGGTTGCGGCAAGTCCACCTCGCTCCGCATGCTCGCGGGGCTCGAGGACGTGAACGGCGGTGCCATCCGCATCGGTGACCGCGACGTCACGCACCTGCCGCCGAAGGACCGGGACATCGCCATGGTGTTCCAGAACTACGCGCTCTACCCGCACATGACGGTCGCCGACAACATGGGCTTCGCGCTCAAGATCGCGGGCGTCAACAAGGCGGAGATCCGGCAGAAGGTCGAGGAGGCCGCGAAGATCCTCGACCTCACCGAGTACCTGGACCGCAAGCCGAAGGCCCTCTCCGGTGGTCAGCGCCAGCG
The DNA here is from genome assembly GCF_031845825.1 of Streptomyces lancefieldiae. Classification (NCBI taxonomy): domain Bacteria; kingdom Bacillati; phylum Actinomycetota; class Actinomycetes; order Kitasatosporales; family Streptomycetaceae; genus Streptomyces; species Streptomyces lancefieldiae. The sequence goes on from NZ_JAVRFH010000072.1 coordinate 1,720, forward strand.
TGTGGCGATGGGCCGCGCGATCGTGCGTGAGCCGCAGGTGTTCCTCATGGACGAGCCGCTGTCCAACCTGGACGCCAAGCTCCGTGTCTCCACCCGTACGCAGATCGCCTCGCTCCAGCGCCGCCTCGGGATCACCACGGTCTACGTCACCCACGACCAGGTCGAGGCCATGACGATGGGCGACCGGGTGGCCGTGCTGAAGGACGGTCTGCTCCAGCAGGTCGACTCGCCGCGCAACATGTACGACAAGCCCGCGAACCTCTTCGTCGCCGGCTTCATCGGCTCCCCGGCCATGAACCTGGTCGAGGTCCCGATCACCGACGGCGGCGTCAAGTTCGGCAACAGCGTCGTCCCGATCAACCGGGACGCCCTGAAGGCCGCCGCCGACAAGGGCGACCGCACGGTCACCGTCGGCGTCCGCCCCGAGCACTTCGACGTGGTGGAACTGAACGGTGGCGTGTCCAAGACCCTCGCCAAGGACTCCGCGGACGCCCCGGCGGGCCTCGCGGTCTCGGTGAACGTCGTGGAGGAGACCGGCGCCGACGGCTACATCTACGGCACGGTCGAGGTCGGTGGCGAGACGAAGGACCTCGTGGTCCGCGTCAGCAGCCGCGCCGTGCCGGAGAAGGGCGCGACCGTCCACGTCGTGCCGCGGCCGGGCGAGAGCCACGTCTTCTCGTCCTCCACGGGTGAGCGCCTCTCCGACTGACACCCCGGGCGCCGGGAAACCGGGACGCCGGGAAACCACTCGGCCGGGTGAATTCACCCGCGTTGGCGAAAAGAGCCCCGCAGCCTGCTGCGGGGCTCTTCCCGTTGTCGACAAATTCCCCGGCACAACGGACGTTTCGAGCAGCGTTCGTCAACCCGCTACCCATTTCAGGCCTCTTTCCCATCCCCCGAACCGGTGACTAAATGTCGCCAAATCATTACCGGACGCTACCCTCTCTCGCGTGAAGCACTCCGTGAAGCACTCCACCACCCGACAGACGCGACGCGGCCGGGGCCCCGCCCACCGGATCGGCCGCTCTCTCGCCTTCGTCCTGCCCGTCGTCCTGGTGCTCTCCGGGACCCTCGCGGTCACCCGGGTCAACTGGTCGGGGGATCCCTCGGACTCGGTGCTCGCCGCGTCGGAGGCCTCCTCCTCCCACGCCTCCGCACGGGCCGCCCGCGCTCCGCACGAGGTGCTGCGCGACCGGCTGCTGACCGAGCTGCAGGAGGAGGACCCGGGCGTGGCCCTCACCCATCTCCAGCAGGCCGTCGACGAGCACCCCTCGCTGGCCGGACACTGCGCGTCCATCGCCCGCGCCCTCGGCCGCGCCGCGGTGCGGGTGTACGGCCCGACGCGTGCCCAGGCGTACGCGCGTCCCGTCTGCGACACCGCCTTCGCCTCGGGCGTCCTGGCCGCGCACGGCTGAGGGCCCTCCGGGGGCCGGTGGGGCGCCGCGTACAGTTCCGGGCATGACCGATCCGAACGCCGTGTCCCGCCGCCCCGTTCAAGCCGTCGTCCTGGCCGGCGGACAGGGTTCCCGGCTGCGTCCCTACACCGACGACCGGCCCAAGCCGATGGTCGAGATCCCGGGCACGGGGACTCCGATCATCGGCCATCAGCTCACCTGGCTCGCCGAAGAGGGCGTGACGGACGTCGTGGTCTCCTGCGGTCATCTGGCCGAGGTGCTGCAGAAGTGGCTGGAGACGGCCGATCTGCCGCTCTCCGTCACCACCGTCGTCGAGACCGAGCCCCTGGGCCGCGGCGGCGGCCTGAAGTACGCCGCCGCGCATCTCCCGCACCCGGACCGGCCCTGGTACGCCACGAACGGCGACATCTGGACGCGTTTCTCGCTGCGTGACATGGCCGACTTCCACGCCGAGCGGGACGCGGTCGCGACCCTCGCCCTGGCCCGGCCGCGGCTGCCGTGGGGCGCCGTGCAGACGGACGGCTTCGGCCACATCACCGACTTCATCGAGGCGCCGCCGTCGACGTTCGAGATCAACGCCGGGGTGTACGTCTTCTCGCCCGGCTTCGCCGCGATGCTCCCGGAGCGCGGGGACCACGAGCGGACCACGTTCCCCCGGCTGGCCCGTGAGCACCGGCTGGCCGGTTTCCCGATCCCGCAGGGGTCCTACTGGCGGGCGATCGACACCGCGAAGGACCTGACGGAGGCGGCAGGGGAACTGGCGGCCCTCGCCGGCCGCTGAGCGGCGTCCGGCCCCCATGCCGCGCCGAAGGGCCCCGCACGTCGTCCGTGCGGGGCCCTTCGGCGTACGTGGCTCTGCGTGTCCCCCTGTGCGTATCGCCCGGTTCGGGGTCGGGAGGGTCGGGTCGGGTCGGGTCGGGGGTGCCTGCCCTATCCCAGGAGGCCGCCCACGAGGCGTCCGTCCGGCTTCCCGGTGGGGGAGGATCCGCCGCCGTCCTCACTGCCGCTTCCGGTGCCGCCGGTCGAGCCGCTGCCGCCGCCGGTCGTGCTGCCGCCGGAGGTCGGCCCCGCCGTGGTGCTGGGGGCGCGGTCGGCCGGGGAGGTCTGCTGCTGCGGCGGTGCCTGGCCCCTGGTGCCCTGGGTCTGGCTGGGGGGGCCGGCGGTGGTGGCGCCGCCACTGTCGGGGAGGGCTCCCGGGGTCGTCGCCGCGTCCGTGGAGGGGGTGGCCGTGCCGCCGGTGGCGCCCTGGGTGGGTGAGGCGGAGGCCTCCGGGGTCTTCGGCTTCCGTGTTCCGGGCTCCTGGGGGAGCGGCGAGCCCGGCAGTTCGTTGCGCGGCGCCTCGCCGGGCCCGGGGACGACCACGCGGCCGGAGTCGCGGACGGCGCCGCCGAGCAGCGACCCGACGAGGAGGGTGATGCCGGTGACGAGGAAGGTGACGAGGGCGCCGCGGCGCAGGACGTAGCGGCGCAGGTCCCAGATGTGGGCGTGGGGGCCCAGCCGGCGCCAGGCGTTGCCGGAGAGCCGGCCGTCCACGGAGTAGACGGGGGCGCCGGCGATGATCAGCGGGGACCAGGCGGCGAGGTAGATGATGTCGGGCGCGTCGTAGGCGGGGACGCTCTGCCAGCTGACGGTGACGAGGAGGGCGGCGGACAGGCCCGCGCCGATGACGGCGGCGACGCGCTGCCAGCAGCCCAGGACGGTCAGGACGCCGACGATCACCTGGAGGAAGGCGATGACGAGTCCGGCGCCCACGGGGTGGGTGAGGGCGAACTGGCGCAGCGGCTCGGCGACGTCCCAGGGGTGGAGGGTGTTGAGCCACTTGACCATGGAGCCGCGTTCGCCGCCGTCGAAGTAGACGGGGTCGCAGAGCTTGCCCATGCCGGCGTAGACGGAGATGGAGCCGAGGAAGACGCGCAGTGGGAGCAGGACGACGCCGAGGTTCATGCGGCGGCCGGGGAAGTACGCGTGCCGTGCCGGGTCTTCGGCGTGGCGCCTGGTGCGCGGCTCGCGCCCGTCGGTGGGGTCCTCGGTGTCCTCGTAGTCGTAGTAGTAGTCGTCGTGCGCGGGGGCGGCGGCGGTGGTGTCGAAGTCGTCGCCGGTGTAGGCGGGTTCGTCGTAGGCGCTGCCGACGGTGCGCATGGCGGGCAGCAGCCGGGTTCCGCGGGGGAGGGAGCCGCGCTGGGCGCCGACGAGGGGTGTTTCGAGGGTCTGGGAGCCGTCGTCGTACGCGCCGTGGCCGGGGTCGCCCCCGTCGGTGCCGACGCGGGGGATGACCTGGGTGGCTCCGGCGTCTGTGGCGTCGGCGGAGGTGTCGGCGGCCGGGCCCTCGGTGTGCCGGCCGACTCCGGCCCGCACCGCCTGGAGCAGCCGGTGGGCGCCGGTGTCGTCCGGGTCGGACCGGCCGCTCCAGATCACGGCGCGGCGGCGGGCGGGGGCCGGGGCGGCGGAACCCGCGGCGCCTGCGACGGGCATGCGGGCGGTGTGCTGGGTGGCGATCAAGTGCCGCGCGATCCGCGGGGATCGGGTCCGCCGCGCGGAGGCACCGAGCTGCACGCGGAAGCTCGCGTGATTGACGATGACCTGGGCCGGATCGCTCGGCACCTTCACCATGCTCAGCGCGGGAGCGTCGTCGATTTCCGACGAGCGGTCCCCCGTGGGTGTGCGGGGTGTTCTGGTGTCCACGCTCATCTAACCGAGTGATGTGTCGTTAGGACACTGCCTTGCCCGCCCGGATCTGTCCGGACCGCGTCAAGCTCGTCCGACCCACCCGGAACGCCCCGCAGGGGGGACCGGCCCGAACACCCGTCCCTTCACGGGGCCCCGCCGTCAGGTCGCCCCGCACCGCGGGCGCCCGCCGCGGCACCGGCGTTGAGCGATCGGTGCCGCCGGACCCCCGCCGGACACCGGAGCCGCACGGCCGCTCCCCCGCACGGCCCCGCCGAACAGAACCGCCGCGTCAGACCCGACGCCGAGCCGCCTCGTACAGCACGATCCCTGCCGCGACACCCGCGTTGAGCGACTCGGCCCCGCCGGGCATCGGGATCCGCACCCGGAAGTCGCAGGTCTCGCCGACCAGTCGCGACAGCCCCTTGCCCTCGCTGCCGACGACGATGACCACCGGGCCCCCCAGGGCCTCCAGCTCGCCGAGTTCGACCTCGCCGTCGGCGGCGAGGCCCACGACCACGATCCCGGCCTTCTGGTAGGCCTCCAGGGCGCGCGTGAGGTTGGTGGCGCGGGCCACCGGCGTCCGGGCGGCCGTGCCGGCGGACGTCTTCCAGGCGCCCGCCGTCATGCCGGCCGCGCGCCGCTCGGGCACGACGACGCCGTGGCCGCCGAAGGCGGAGACGGAGCGGACGACGGCGCCGAGGTTGCGCGGGTCGGTGACGCCGTCGAGGGCGACGATCAGCGGGTCCGCGCCCTCGTCGTGGGCGGCGGCGACCAGGTCCTCGGGGTGCGCGTACTCGTAGGGCGGGACCTGGAGGACGAGCCCCTGGTGGTTGAGCCCGTTGGTCATCCGGTCCAGCTCGGGACGCGGCGCCTCCATCAGGTTGATGCCGCCGCGCTCGGCCGCGAGCTGGAGCGCCTCGCGCACCCGCTCGTCGTTGTCGATGAACTGCTGGACGTAGAGCGTCGAGGCGGGCACGCCCTCGCGCAGTGCCTCGTAGACGGGGTTGCGTCCGACGACGAGTTCGGACGTCGAGCGCCCGCCCCCGCGCCGCTGCTGCGGGCGTCCCGTGGTGCGGCGGGCCTTCGCGTTGGCGGCGCGCTGCTTGGCGTGCCCCTTGCGCATCTCGGCGGGGGGCGTCGGCCCCTTGCCTTCCAGGCCCCGGCGTCGCTTGCCGCCGCTGCCGACCTGCGCGCCCTTCTTGCCGGACATGCGGCGGTTGTTCGCGGCCATGAGTTACCTGTCTCCGCTCTCTACGGGAGTGTGCGTGATGTCTGCGTGTTGTGCGGTGTCTTGTGAAGTGTCTTATGCAGTGTGCCGCCCGGGAGGCCGGGCGGCACAGTCGATCTTCGGGATCGAGCTTCGGTGACCGGTCGGGTCAGCGGGAGCCGAGGCTCCAGCGGGGCCCCTGCGGGCTGTCCTCGATGACGAGTCCGGACTCCTTTAGCTGGTCGCGGATGGCGTCCGCGGTGGACCAGTCCTTCCGTGCCCGCGCCGCCTCGCGCTGGTCCAGGACCAGACGTACGAGGCTGTCGACGACGTGCCGCAGGTCCTCGCCCTGCTCCTGCTCCCCGGCCCAGTGCGGCGCCTGCGGGTCCAGGCCGAGCACGCCGAGCATGGCACGGACCTCGGCGAGGCGGGCGACGGCGGCCTCCTTGTCGTCGGCGGCCAGCGCGCTGTTGCCCTGCCGGACGGTGGTGTGCACGACGGCGAGCGCCTGCGGGACGCCCAGGTCGTCGTCCATCGCCTCGGCGAAGGCGGGCGGCACCTCGGCGGCGGGCTCGACACTCTGGCCGGCCAGCTCGGTGACGCGCTGCACGAAGCCCTCGATCCGCGCGAACGCCGACTCGGCCTCGCGCAGGGACTCCTCGCTGTACTCGATGGTGGAGCGGTAGTGGGGCGTGCCCAGGTAGTACCGGAGCACCACGGGCCGCCACTGCTTGACCATCTCGCTCACGAGCACGCTGTTGCCGAGCGACTTGGACATCTTCTCGCCGCTCATGGTGACCCAGGCGTTGTGCACCCAGTACCGGGCGAAGGCGTCGCCGAAGCCGCGGGCCTGGGCGATCTCGTTCTCGTGGTGCGGGAAGATCAGGTCGATCCCGCCGCCGTGGATGTCGAACTCGGTGCCCAGGTACTTGTGGGCCATGGCCGAGCACTCCAGGTGCCAGCCGGGCCGCCCCCGCCCCCACGGCGTCTCCCAGCTCGGCTCCCCGGGCTTGGCCGCCTTCCACATGGCGAAGTCCCGCGGGTCCCGCTTGCCGGTCTCGCCCTCGCCCTCGGGCTGACGCAGGTCGTCCAGCTCCTGGTTGGACAGCGCGAGGTACCCCGGCAGGGAGCGTACGTCGAAGTAGACGTTGCCCTCGGCCTCGTAGGCGTGTCCGCGCTCGATGAGGCCGCGCATCATCTCGACCATCTCGGTGACGTGGCCGGTGGCACGGGGCTCGTAGGTGGGCGGGAGGCAGCCGAGGGCGTCGTAGGCGTCGTTGAACGCCCGCTCGTTCTCGTACCCGATGGACCACCAGGGGCGGTTCTGTTCCGCCGCCTTCCTGATGATCTTGTCGTCGATGTCGGTGACGTTGCGGATGAACGTGACGTCGTAGCCGCGGTACGCGAACCAGCGGCGCATGATGTCGAAGTTCAGCCCCGACCGGATGTGCCCGATGTGCGGGGCGGCCTGCACGGTGGCGCCACACAGGTAGATCGAGACACACCCGGGCGTGAGGGGGGCGAAGTCACGGATCTGCCGGGCGCTGGTGTCGTACAGGCGAATAGTCACGAGGTCCAGGGTAGTAGGCGTCGGGCAGTGCCAAGGGCGTACATGGCCGCTTGTGGCCGGACGGGGTCCGGAAGGCGGCGCGAGGCTCCCGTCCGGCCGAGTCGCCGAGGCGGGGACGGACCGCCCCGCACACCACACTCACCGCCCACTCACCCCACTGACCCCGCTCACCCCACCCGCACCACCAACGCCGTGGCCACCGCCATCAGCCCCTCCCCCCGCCCGGGGAAGCCCAGCCCGTCCGTCGTCGCCCCGGACACCGACACCGGCGCCCCCACCGCCTCCGACAACACCTTCTGCGCCTCGTCGCGCCGCTTGCCGATCTTCGGCCTGGGCCCGACCACCTGCACCGCGACGTTCCCGATCCGGAACCCCTCCGCCCGCACGATCCGCGCCGCCTCGGTCAGCAGGGTCACCCCCGACGCCCCGGACCACTCCGGCCGCCCGGTACCGAAGTGCTGCCCCAGGTCACCGATCCCGGCCGCGGAGAACAGCGCGTTGCACGCCGCGTGCGCGACGACGTCCGCGTCGGAGTGCCCGGCCAGGCCGGCCCCCTCTCCCTCCCACTTCAGGCCGGCACACCACAGCTCACGCCCGTCCTCGAAGGCGTGGATGTCGGTGCCGATCCCGACCTGCGGCAGCGCGGGGAGCCCGTCCGTCTCAGAACCCATCGTTCAGCCTCCTGCGCGCCAGCACGGCCTCGGCGAGCACCAGGTCGAGAGGCCGCGTCACCTTGAACGCCTCCTCGTGCCCCGGCACGACCACCACCGTCAGTCCGAGCTGCTCGACCATGCTCGCGTCGTCGGTGACGTTGTCGGCCACCGTCTCGTGGGCGCGCACCAGCGTCCCGCGGTCGAATCCCTGCGGCGTCTGCACCGCACGCAACCGCGCCCGCTCCGGCGTCGCCACCACCGGCTCCGGTTCGCCCGGCACCGCGGCGGGCTCGACCTGTTTGACGGTGTCGGCGAGCGGCAGCGCCGGCACCACGGCGGGCGCGCCCTCCCGTACGGCCTCGATCACGGCGTCCACCGTGTCCACCGGCACCAGCGGCCGGGCCGCGTCGTGCACGAGGACGATGTCGTAGTCGGTCGGCAGCGCGTCCAGGCCGAGCTGTACGGACTCCTGGCGTGACGCGCCGCCGGGTACGACGAGGAAGTCCGTCCTCTCGGGCAGCGCGTGCGCGTCGAGCAGGCCCTTGACCTCGGCGGCGCCGTCGGGCGGGGCCACGACGACGACGAGAGAGACCGCGCGTGAGGCGGCCATCGCACGGACCGCGTGGATGAGCATGGGCGTGCCGCCCAGCGCGCGGAGGGCTTTGGGGGCGCCCGGCCCGAGGCGCACGCCCCGGCCGGCGGCCGGAACAACAGCCGCGGTCCGGGCGTTCGTACGGGCCTCGGCCGGTGTCCTCGCGGGCGAGGGACGCGATTCGTCAGACATCGGTTCCTGTCAGGTTTGTGTGCTCGACCTAGTTGGGTATGGCCTCACCGTGCCGGGCGCGACGCCTTGACCGGACCCTTCCGTGACCCCGGTCGAGCCTGCGCCCGGGCCCGGCACGCCAGTACCCGGGGAGGAAGCCTCCCGGGATGAGCCTACGAAGACGAACGGCACCCCGGGACGGGAATCCGGGTATGAACATGCCGCAGCGCCCGGCGACAGCAAGGGTGTCATCGGGCACCGCGGCATTTCAGTGCGCTGAACCGAGCGGGCAGTGGGCTGCGCCTCGTCTCAGGAGGCGAGCACCTCGTCGAGCAGGGCCTCCGCCTTGTCCTCGTTGGTGTTCTCCGCGAGAGCCAGCTCGCTCACCAGGATCTGGCGGGCCTTGGCGAGCATGCGCTTCTCACCTGCGGAGAGTCCGCGCTCGCGCTCCCGGCGCCACAGATCGCGTACGACTTCCGCGACCTTGATGACGTCGCCGGAGGCGAGCTTCTCCAGGTTTGCCTTGTAACGACGCGACCAGTTCGTGGGCTCCTCGGCATACGGCGCGCGCAGCACTTCGAAGACCCGGTCCAGCCCGTCCTGACCGACCACATCACGCACGCCGACGAACTCCGCATTGTCCGCTGGCACACGTACCGTCAGGTCACCCTGGGCGACCTTCAGCACCAAGTAGGTCTTGTCCACGCCTTTGATCTGGCGAGTTTCGATAGCCTCGATCAGCGCGGCCCCGTGATGGGGATAGACCACGGTGTCGCCAACCTTGAACGTCATGTGACAGGTACCCCTTCCGTGGCTATCCAGGGTAACACGGATACGGCGTCTTCTGAATGGCGTTTTCGCAGGTCAGGGCATATCTCGGGGCTTGACAACAGCGACAGGAACGTGCTGCGGCGGACGGGCGGGAGAAAGTATTCGCAGGTCGGAGCGGCTCTTCAGGCTGGGTGAAACGCGCACGTCACACACAACCGGAGGCACTCCCACCTACCCGAAGATCCCCATATGTCCGGTTGCAGGTGTGCGACTTCCGCTACTCCGTTCGATGGCCGGGGCGTGCTTCCGGACGAATCCGGAATTGATCACCGGGCGCCCCGGGCCGCCCCGTCTGTGATCAATTTCCTGGCCGTCCGCGCATTCCTCCACGGAAATTTCGCGTGCCGGTGGACGGCCGGTATCACGGGACTTCTTATCCGAATGGCCGACGACTGTTGACGAGTGCGCGAGCCGCAAAGCGACTCGGGACGGGAACCCGTGACAGGCGCGCCGGAGCACCGCGCCGTACCCCTTGTACTCCGGCCGCACGGTCCGCCCACGGGCCCGGGCTACCGCCTGCCGGGCGAAGCCGGGCCTCTTCGGGGAGGGTCGGGTGCGGCGGCCCCGGAACGGCTCGGTAGCCTGAAGCCGCTGACAGACACTTAGGGCGGCTTTATCCGTAGCCGCCACCCGCTCGAGTCCAAGGAGTTGCCGCCGCCGTGAGCAGCAGCCTTCGACGTGGCGGCCTCGCCGCCGCCGCCATCGTGTTCTCGATCGCCTCGCTCGCCGCGTGCGGCGCCGGCCACAACGCCCAGACGCTGGAGATCAAGCCGGACAACGCTGCGACGGCCGTCGGCGACATCAAGATCCAGAACGCGGTCGTCATCACGCAGCCCGACCTGGAGTCGACCGGCCCCGCCGTGGTCTCCGCCACCCTGTTCAACAACGGCCGGACCGACCAGACGCTCGAGTCCATCACCGTGGCCGGCACCGACAAGTCCGCCGAGCTGAAGCCCGCCAAGGGCGAGAAGGGCGGCGTGACCGTCCCGGCCGGCGGTTCCGTGGTCATCGGCGGCAAGGACAACGCCTCGGCCGTCCTGCCCAGCAGCCGCGAGGCCGTCAAGGACGGCAACGCGCAGGAGATCACCTTCACCTTCAGCAAGACCGGTGACGTGAGCCTGCGCGCGTTCGTGGTCCCCGCCGAGAGCTACTTCTCCGAGTGGGGCCCGAGCGACGTCCCCGCGGCGTCCGGCGCGTCGGCGCAGCCGTCGCAGGAGACCTCCGGGGAGCCGGGCGACGGCACGTCGGACTCCGGCGACACCGAGACCGGCACGGAAGAGACCGGCACGAACGAGTCCGAGACGGACGTGTCCGGCACCCACGAGTCCGGCACGGACGAGACGGGCACCGGATCGGGCGCGGGCGACTCGACCGACGAGGCCGACGCCGGCCACTGAGCCCCGTACCGCGGAACGCACCGCGGGCCGCAGGCGCACGAAGGGCGGGACCTCCCGGAGAGGAGGTCCCGCCCTTCGTCGTACGTCACGGGCGCCGGCGCGCCGGCCGGTCTACGGCTCGAACTTGTAGCCGAGCCCCCGCACCGTCACCAGGTACCGCGGCGCGCCCGGGTCGGGCTCGATCTTGGCGCGCAGCCGCTTGACGTGGACGTCGAGGGTCTTGGTGTCCCCGACGTAGTCGGCGCCCCACACCCGGTCGATCAGCTGCATGCGGGTCAGCACCCGGCCGGCGTTGCGCAGCAGCATCTCCAGCAGGTCGAACTCCTTCAGCGGCAGGTCGATCTTGGTGCCGCCGACGGTCACGACGTGCCGGTCGACGTCCATGCGGACGGGGCCGGCCTCCAGCGCTGCGGGGGCGACCTCCTCCGGCTCGCCGCGGCGGCGCAGTACGGCCCGGATGCGGGCGACCAGTTCGCGGGAGGAGAAGGGCTTGGTGACGTAGTCGTCGGCCCCTATCTCCAGCCCGACGACCTTGTCGATCTCGCTGTCCTTGGCGGTCACCATGATCACGGGGACGTTCGAGCGGCCGCGCAGCTGACGGCACACCTCGGTGCCCGGCAGGCCGGGCAGCATCAGGTCGAGGAGGACGAGGTCGGCGCCGTTGCGCTCGAACTCGTCGAGTCCGTCGGGCCCGGTGGTCGCGACGGCGACCTCGAAGCCCTCCTTGCGGAGCATGTACGACAGGGCGTCGGAGAAGGACTCCTCGTCCTCGACGACGAGCACACGGGTCACGGAAGGACCTCCGGGGCGGGAAGCGTTTCGTACGGGGATGTACGGGGGGATGAGGGGGACCGCTCGGGCTCGGCGCTGAGTCCGGCGCGGTCGGTCCGCTGCTGTGCGCGGTCGCGGGACGCGCCCGACTCCGGCAGTCGCAGGGTGAAAGTGGAGCCCTGGCCTTCGGCGCTCCACACCGTGACCTCCCCGCCGTGCGAGGCGACCACGTGCTTGACGATCGCGAGACCCAGACCGGTGCCTCCGGTGGCCCGGGAACGGGCCGGGTCGACGCGGTAGAAGCGCTCGAAGACGCGCTCCTTGTCCTTCTCGGAGATGCCGATGCCCTGGTCGGTCACGGCGATCTCGATCAGGTCGCCGCCGGGCGCGCCGACGCGGCGGGCTGCGATGCCGACGCGGGTGCGGGCGGGCGAGTAGTTGACGGCGTTCTCGACGAGGTTGCCGAGGGCGGCGGCGAGCTGGCCGCGGTTGCCGCGTACGTGCAGGTCCGCCGTGCCGCCGGCGGCCATGGTGATCTGCTTGGTGCCGGCCGCGTGCCGGCAGCGGTCGATGGCCTCGGCGACCAGTTCGTCCACCCGGACGGGCTCGGCGTCGTCGAGCGGATCGTCGTTCTGGACCCGGGACAGGTCGATGAGCTCCTGCACGAGGTTGGTGAGCCGGGTCGCCTCGATCTGCATGCGCCCGGCGAACCGCTCCACCGCCTCCGGGTCCTCCGAGGCGTCCATGACGGCCTCGGACAGCAGGGAGAGCGCGCCGACCGGTGTCTTCAGCTCGTGGCTCACGTTGGCGACGAAGTCGCGCCGTACGGCCTCGATGCGACGGGCCTCGGTGAGGTCCTCGACGAGCAGGAGCACGAGCCGGGAGCCGAGGGGGGCGACGCGCGCGGAGACGGCGAGTGCCTCGCCGCGCCCGGTCCCCCTCCTCGGCAGATCCAGTTCGACCTGCCGTATCTCCCCGTCCCGCCGGGTGTCCCGGGCCATCTGGAGCATGGGATCCACGGCGAGCTTGCCGCCCCGGACCAGGCCCAGGGCGTACGCCGCCGAGCTGGCCTTGACCACCGCGTCGGCCTCGTCGAGGACGACGGCGGAGGACCGCAGCACCGACAGGACCGTGTCCACGCCGGGCGGGAGCACGGGGTCGGTGTGCAGGGAGGTGCGGGTGGGCCGCTTCTGGTCGCGCTCGCTCCAGCGGAACGCCAGCATGGCGATGACGCCGGTGAGTACTCCGGCGATCGCTGCCGCTGCGGCGACCGCCGCGTTCACGTCCATGCCCCCAGGTTAGGCATGGCGGACGGCCCCGCCCCAGCCATCGGGGTGCGAGCTCGAACACTCGTCGCCCAGAGTTCACCTTGGAGCCAGTGACGGTTCACGTGCGGTGCCGGAAACGGACGCGTACGGGTCGGAACGTGTAAGCGTGGGGGCACGGCGAGGGGTTCGAACCGGCGCCGAGCCGGTGCGAGCCCCCCAAATGGACGTACGAGAGGGAACCCTGATGCGGGACGCGTACCACGAGGAACTGGATTCGATCGGCGACGGTCTGGTGGAGATGGCGCGGCTGGTCGGGTCGGCGATCGGGCGCGCCACGACCGCCATCCTCGACTCCGACCTGAAGCTGGCCGAGAACGTGATCGAGGCCGACCAGAAGGTCGACGAGCTCCACCACGACCTGGAGGCCCGGGCGATAGCCCTGCTGGCCCGGCAGCAGCCGGTGGCGACGGACCTGCGCATCGTCGTCACCTCGCTGCGGATGTCGGCCGATCTGGAGCGCTCGGGCGACCTGGCCCAGCACGTGGCCAAGCTGGCCCGGCTGCGCTACCCGGAGCGTGCGGTGCCGCACGATCTGCACGCCACCATCCTGGAGATGGGCCAGCTCGCGCAGCGCCTGATGGCGAAGGCGGCCGAGGTGATCATCACCAAGGACGTCGACCTGGCCCTGCAGCTGGAGCAGGACGACGACGAGATGGACCTCCTCCACCGCACCCTCTTCCAGCACCTGATGGACGACCGCTGGAAGCACGGCATCGAGACGGCCGTGGACGTGACGCTGCTCGGCCGTTACTACGAGCGCTACGCCGACCACGCCGTCGCGGTCGCCAAGCGGGTGGTGTACCTGGTCACCGGCGAGCACGCGGACGATCTGCAGGCGGACATCCAGCCGGCGACGCAGGTCGAGAAGGCCTGAAGCGCGCCTGGGCGGGGACGGGCCGGCAGGGGGGCGCGCGCGGGCGCCCCAGTGCGCCGTTGATGCGACCACGTCCGCGGGCTTCCAATGGGCACAGGCACCAGCCCCCAGGAGGAACCCATGGCCGATTCCCCCAGCACCCAGCCCGACCCCGCACAGGAACGCCGGACCGAGCAGCCCACCGAGATCCGCAACCTGCCCCTGATCGCCGCGTGCGGCTGCGGTTCGGGCTGCGGCTGCGGCTGCCAGTCGGGCAATCCCTGCCAGTGCTGACGCGGTAGGCGCGGTACGCACCGGAGCGGTAGCCGTAGCCATAGCCGTAGTAGTCGGTGGTACGGCGGCCGGGTTCGCCCCGGCCGCCGTACGGGCGCACCCTGGAGGAAAGACCCTGAAGGGGGTGCGAGGCCATGGCTCACTTCATGGACGTGCACCACGGGATGCACGGCGTCACGTCGGACCAGCTCCAGAAGGCCCACCAGGCGGACCTCGCCCTGGAGAAGGACGAGGACGTCCACTTCGAACACGCGTGGGCGGACCCGGACTCCGGCACGGTCTTCTGCCTCTCCGAGGCCCCGTCGGCCGACGCGGTCCAGCGCGTCCACGAACGCGCGGGCCACAAGGCGGACGAGATCCACGAGGTCCCGCTCTCGGCGTAAGCCCCCTCAGGTGTCACGTCGTTCGACCTGAGTACGGGTACTCAGGCCCGGGGAACGTTCGCGTCCGACCCTGGAGACAGAACGAACGACCCAGGCCCAGGGGAGACCGAGAACCGATGAACACCAACCTGATGCGTACCCTCACCCGCCTGACCTTCGCCAACCGCGTCTCGGCGGTCTACCTCGCCCTGGTCGGCGGCGCGATGGCCGTCGCCGTGGTGGAACCCTTGTTCGCGACCGACCCGGACGCTTCCCTCATCTGGGTCTGGCCGGCCCTGCTCACCTTCCCGGCCTTCGGTTTCGTCGCATGGCTCGGCGAGGCGGGCTGGGGCGGCGACGCCCCGACGTGGTTCTTCGTCGGCGGCATCGCGCTCTCGGCGCTGGTCCAGTCCCTGGCGCTGGGCGCGGCCTGGCGGGCGCTGCGGGGGCACCGGCACGGGGTCACCGCGGCGGGCTGAGCGGTCACGCGCGGCCGGGGATCCGTGCGGCGGCCCGCCACTCGGCGCCGCTGCGGGCCGAACGCCGTAGGCGCACGGCGCGCAGGCCGAGGAACACCAGCACCGCAAGCGGCGAGAGCAGGACCGTCATGACCAGCAGCGGTCCCGTCACCCGTGCGGAGATCCGCAGCCGCCTGGCCTCCCGGTACATCCACTGCCCGATCAGCAGGTCCCAGGCGATGACCTGGGCCCAGACGGCTCCCGCGCCGTTCGCGAGCACCGCCAGGTCACGGAAGGTGTCGATGTCCGGGCGGCTGACCGCGGCCCAGAGCTCCGGGAACACGGGGGCGGCGAGCGAGAGGTGGACGAGCAGCACGGGCACCACGGTCAGTGGTGACGCGGCGACGCGTTCGGTGTACCGCCACCCCGGGGCGAAGATCATGAGCAGCCAGACGGGGGCTGCGAGCCAGAAGGAGAACTCGAAGAGGAAGCCGGTCATGCGACTAGGTCCTTTCCCGTGATGTGTGAGGTGACGTCTCCGGCGCCGACGGGAGCGGACCGACCGGGACGACCGGACCGACCGGGACGACCCGTCCACCGGACGGAGACGTACGTACCGGCCACGGCGACCGCCAGGATCCACCCGGCGGCCCCCAGTGTCGGGGCGTCCGGACGGGTCAGCGCCTGGCCACGCAGCGCCTGCCAGAGGACCAGCCCGAAGGAAGCGGCGTAGACCCCCGACGCGAGCAGCACGAGCCGCAGGCGCACCCGGTCGTCGGCGAGGCGGGCGAAGCGTGGGGCGAGGGCGGTCAGCGCCATGACCACCAACGGCAGCAGTTGCAGCGCGTGCATGCCGACGAAGTGCGGGATCCGCAGGTCGCCGCCGGTCGTCGACCACCCGGTCAGCGGCATCGCGGGACCACCGTCCGGCACGCCCACGCTGTGCGCGCCGACCACGTCGGACTCGCCGCGCCGCTGTCCCGGTGCGGGCTGCGTCATCAGGAACCCGACGGCGGCGCCGGCCAGCGCGAGAACGACGCCGGAGCGCATCGCCCACGCCGACGCGCGGTCGGCGATGCGGGCGCGGAGCAGCAGCACGGCGACCGCGAGCGTGCCGAGCCACAGCACGACGACCGTGACGGCCATCGCGTTGAACAGTGCCGCGTCGAGGGACGTCGCGTAGTTGAAGTGGCTGCGCCTCCCGCGTGCCGCCTGCACGACGATGATCGCCATCTCGACGAGGCTCGCCACGGCGACGACGGTCCCCGCCCACCAGCCCACGCGCCGGCCACGTGTGAGGAGCGACAGCACCCAGGCCAGCGACAGGCCGTAGGCGACGAAGGACACGGAGAACTTGAAGGGCTTGGCCCAGATCGGCGCCCCCGCCAGAACCCGGTCGTCGACGACGAGCCCGACACCGGACACGACCGCCAGGCCCGCCATCACCACCGAGAAGACGACCAGCGGCCGATGCCACGACGACCACGACGGCCGGAACATCCAGGAGCCGGAACGTAACGCAGACACAACTCTCCCCCAAACCTGACACTCAGCGGATAGCAGCACTATCCGCTATCTGATAGTGCCACTATCTATGATGGGGGACCGTCCGGCAAGCGACGGAACAGGCGGCCAGGCAGAGCGCGAGGAGTGAACCGACGGTGCGCATTGGTGAGTTGAGCCGGCGAACCGGAGTCCCGGTGCCGACGATCAAGTACTACGTCCGTGAGGGCCTGCTGCCTCCGGGCGAGCTGACCAGCCCGAACCAGGCGTCCTACGGCGAGTCGCACGAGCGCCGGCTGCGCCTGATCCGCGCCCTGCTCGACGTCGGCGGCATGAAGGTCGCCGAGATCGCCGACGTACTGACGGCCATCGACGACCGTGACCGCCCGCTGCACAAGGTGCTCGGCGCCGCGGCGGACCGCCTCGGCGCGGACCACGACGACCAGGCCGACGACGCCGACACCGACGGCGCGTCACGAACAGCCCGGGCCGTCGTCGCCGACCTCGTCACCCGGCGCGGCTGGCGCACCCACGAGTCCAACCCGGCGGCGGCCGACCTGACCAAGGCCCTCGCCGCGATGGACCGCCTGGGCCACAGCGCCTTCACCGACGTGCTCGACGACTACGCCGACGCGGCGGAGCAGGTCGCCCGCGCCGATCTCGCCTACGTGGACCGGGAGGTGGCGGTGGAGGACATGGTGGAGGCCGTGGTGATCGGCACGGTCCTGGGCGAGGCGGTCTTCAACGCCCTGCGCCGCCTGGCCCACGTGGACGCGTCGGCGAAGCGTTACGGGACGCAGGGGCAGCCCGGAACGCCGGGGTGACACCGAGGCCCGCACGCCGCGAGCACCAGCCCGGTGACCCGCGGCCGTCCCTGCCGGGCGGACTCGGCGACGGGGAGCAAGTCCACCGTCGCCGAGGACATCAGCCTGCCGGGCCGCGCGACTGCGCGGGGAAACGACTCAGGGGACTCAGGGGACGATGACCCGGCGCCCGCGCGCATGACCGGCGTGGCTGTCGACGTGCGCCGCGGCGGCCTCGGCCAGCGTGTACGACTTCTCGACCGGGATGTGGAGCTTTCCTGCCGCGATGAGGCGGGCGGCCTCGGCGAGCGCGTCCGGCACGCTCCCGGCCACGCCGGAGAACCGGACACCGAGGTCCGGCGCACCGAGATCGGCGATGGAGACGACCTTCTGCGGATCCCCGGTCAGCTCGACGAGTTCGCGGATCACGCCCGAGCCGGCCAGATCCAGAGCCGCGTCGACCCCGCCGAGCTGCCGCACCCGCTCGACCCAGCCCTCGCCGTACGTCGTGGCGACGGCACCCAGGCTGCGCAGATAGTCCTGGTTCGCGGCCCCGGCCGTGCCGATCACCGAGATGCCGCGCTCGCGGGCGATCTGCAGCACCGCCGATCCGACTCCGCCGGACGCACCGCTGACCAGCAGCGTCTGCCCGGGCCGCACACCGACCTGGTCGATGATGCGCAGCGCGGTCTCGACCACGGAGGGGTACCCGGCCGCCTCCTCGAACGTCAGCCCCTCGGGCATGCGGGCCCAGGCCGACAGCACGGCGAACTCGGCGTAGGTGCTCGCCCCTTCGCCGAACACTCGATCGCCGACCGCGACCCCTTCCACGCCCTCGCCGACCTCGTCCACCACCCCGGCGGCGTCCAGCCCGACTCCGGCGGGCAACTCGACCGGATGGGCCCCCAGAACCTGGCCCTCACGGATCCTCCAGTCGACGGGGTTCACACCCGCCGCCCGCACGGCGATGCGTACCTGGCCGGGGCCCGCGTGGGGCTCCTCGGCGTCTATGAGGTGCAGGACATCAGGGCCGCCGAACTCGGCGAAGCTCACTTTCTTCATGCCGCCGACCGTAGCACTAACGGTTAGCTTTTTAGAACCGTTTCAGTTACGCATCTGCTAGCGTTCGGACATGCCCGTGCCGACCGGCCGCCGAGAGCGCAAGAAGGCCGCGACCCGCCAGAAGATCGCCGACACCGCCCTGCGGCTCTTCCTGGAACGCGGGTACGACGCGGTGGGCATCCGTGACGTGGCCGCCGAGGCCGACGTGGCCGTCACGACGCTCTTCTCCCACTTCGCCTCGAAAGAGGCCCTGGTGTTCGAGCAGGACGCGGACTTCGAGCACCGCCTGACCCGGGCGGTCACCGGCCGGGCTCCGCACGAGCCGCTCATCCCCGCACTGCGCCACGAGATCCATGCCCTCGTCCGCCACTGCACGGCGGACGGCGCCGCCCCGATCTGGCGCATGATCGAAGAGTCGCCCGCGCTGCGGAAGTACGAGGAGTCGATGAGGCTGCGTCACGCGGAGACGCTCGCAGCGGCCATCGCCGCCGACCTCGGCCTGCCCCCGACCACAACGGCCTGCCGGACGATCGCGAGGTTCACGATCGACGCCTACACGCTGGCCCGCGAGGCTGCCGATCCGCAGGCCGCGGTGGACGAGATCTTCCAGATGATCGAGGCGGCCTGGCAGGCCGCCACCCCTACTCGCCCTACGTGAGGACCTGCCCCTCCAGGCAGAACCCGGACAAGACCCTGGCTGGACAGGACCGGGACATCCCGTAGGCCCACAGCCGCAGGCACCGCAGACCCACGCGTCTTCGCCTGGCCGGCCCCAGCACGGCAAGTCGGTGTTGCTAGCCTCAGCGCGCTCTGACCAGCGCGGCCGTCCTGGTGTCGGCCTTGGGGCCGGCCCTCCCGAAGAGGTGACGTGATCAAGCAGGTATGCAAGAGCGCCGCGATCGTGGCGGCCCTCGTCGCATTGTCAGGATGCGGGGCCGGCTCCGAGGGAGCGAAGCCTTCCTCGTCGCCCTCCAGTGACAAGGTCGACGCCATGCTCACCGGCACTTGGGGTTCCACGTCGGGCACGTGGAACCCTGAGCTCGGACCCGGAAGCGTGCTTGTGCTCCACATCAGAAACCTGCAGGTGGAACTGATGGGAGATCACCACTGCTTCGGCACGGTGGCCAAGGAAGATGGACTGCACGTCATCAGACTCAAGTGCGATGACGGCAATACCGACCGGACTGTGGGGCGCGTCTACGGACTGGTGGCGGACACCATGACTGTCGACTGGGAAGGGCTCGGGGCTGACAGTTTCCGGCGGGCCGAGTAAGCACGCGCGGTGAGTGGAGTGAGCCGCCTTGAACCCGTGCAGAGGGCGGTAACCCAGACGCTGGTGGAAGCCGCCCGGGCTCACGCGTCGAAGTCGTACTCCAAGATGTACGAGGCGGCGTCCAGCGTCATTTCGTTGACCTCGACGGGGCGGCCTTCGTCCGTGAACGCGGTGCGGCAGATGAGGATGACCGGGGTGCCCGCGGACATGCTCAACTGTGTTGCCTCATCCTTCGACGGCATCCGCGAGCGGATCTCTTCGCGGAAGTGCGCCGGCTTGTAACCGAGTTCGGCGAGCCTGGTGTACGTCCCACCCTGTCCGGTGTCTTCCTGAGTGATCGCGGATCCGGCGACCAGAGATGTGGGCAGGTAGCTCGTCGCGAGCAGGACTGGCTTGCCGTCCAGGACGAAGCGCCGACGCCTCACGCACACCGTCTCCTCACCGGCCAGGTCCAGGACCGCGCCGACGCGGTTGGGCGCGGACTCCTCGGACACGGTGAGCTGGTCCACCTCGAGCATGCGGTTCTCAAGGTCCGTCGACCAGATGGAACGGCCGTTGCCCCATTGCTGCTCGGCCAGTCGCTGGATGCCTCGGCGCCGAAGCGGGCGGAATGCCCGGACGAACACGCCGGCGCCCTTTCGGGCTTCGGCGACGCCTTCGTCCCGGAGGACGCTCAGGGCCTGTCGGGCCGTCATGCGAGCCACGCCGTACGTGGCCATGAGGTCGTTCTCCCCTGGAAGCCGATCACCAGGACCGTACTCGCCCGACTGGATCGCCTCGCGCAGAGAGTCCGCGATCCGCTGGTACTTGGGCCGACGGTCGCCATCGGTGTGGGCCATCCCGTGGACCTCCTCTCCTCTCTAGACACCTTAGGCCACAGGTTGAGCGTTCGCTCGCTGCGTGTAGCCGCGCTACCAAGGTCGCGACCGCTTCACTTGCCCGCTTGACGTCTCTAGAGATGCCGGTCCATAGTGAGATGTCTAGAGAGGCTGTCCGGTCATAAGTGAGGGGGTGCTGCATGGCGTCGTCCTGGACCGATCCGTCGACTGCCGTGGTGTCCGTGGTGTCTGTGGTGACAGCTTCGGCACCGACATTCGCCGGTGCGGACGGGCGCGAGTTCCGCGATCGAAAGCCTCGTCGCCTCCGCTGCGGCGACAGCGGCAGGGAGTGAGTACGGATGGCTTACACGATCGACCGCTACCCCTGTGAGGAATCACCGCGCCTCGGCGCGATGACCTTGCATCCGGAGCCCGAGTCCGTGTCCCGTGCGCGGCGCTGGTTCCGGAAGTTCATCGCTCCGTACAACCCGGCTTGTTCGGTCGACGACTGCGTGTTGATGATCTCGGAGCTGGTCACCAACGCCATCCGCTACGGGGAGGCGGAAGGCCCCTGGCTGGTGCGGGTCGAGTGGTTCCGCGAGGGAACGTCGCTCCGCGTGGAGGTGCACAACCCGGGCTTCCCGGCGAGCGTACGGCTACGGCACCCGGATGCGGACGACGCTCACGGACGAGGGCTGCTCCTCGTCGACGCCACGGCGGACTCCTGGCACTCCGGGCCCAGCCACTTCGGCGGAACGGTCGTCTCCTTCGTTGTCGCCGATGCCTGGCCAACGTGAGGGGAAAGCCCACACCTTCCGTCACCTGGAACCGAGCGAGCCGAGTCGGGAGGTCATTCAACGGCCCAGGGCGGCCCAGCACAACGACGAGCCCCCTGCCGGCGCGAAAGGCCGAAGGCAGGGGCTTACTCGTGGGCGCTTACTTCTTCTTGCCCTGGGTCTTGTCGGGGATCTTGGTGAGCTGGTTTTTTGCTGGTCAGGGACGGTGGGCTCGTGCGTCTGGTGGTCGTCGTTGGTCGTCGTTGGCCACTGTCGAGCGGCCTCGGACGGCCCAGGGACGGCCCAGCCCTGCCGCGCTCGACTGGCAACTGGCGTTGTCAGTGGCCCCGTCTAGTCTCCGGCCATGAGCATGATCGGTGAGTACCTGCGTGTCACGGCTGCTGAACTCGGCCGGGCGACCCGAGAGCCCGACTGGGCTCTGGACTTCGTCGAAGAGGTCCAGGACGCCGAGGAGGAGACGGAGCCTGCGCCGGCCAAGGCGCGTCACTTCAGCACGCACAAGGCCTGGGACATGCTCCGTTTCCTGCTGGCGCGTGTCGAGTTCCCCGTGAACGTTATCCACGGTGAGGAGCCGTTCGCCGAAAATGAGGACTGGGGGTACGGGCCTCCGAGGTACCTGCGACCTGAGCGGGTCAAGCTCGCAGCGGAGACTCTACGGGTTACCAGCTATGACCAGCTCGTCAGAGGTGTGGATCCTGCCGAACTGACCAGCGCCGAGGTGTACCCCCTCGGGTGGGACGTGCCTGGCGCACTGGAGTGGGGTCGTCACTGGTACGACAGCCTCGCTCAGTTCTTCGAGGCCGCTGCCGGAGCGGACGACGCGGTGCTCGTCTGGTTGGACTGATAGGCAGGTGCAGCGGTAAAACCTCAGCTTGGGAAGCCTGGGTTGTCTACGAGTGGTCGCTGAGCTGACCTACGGTGGTGCGGCCCCGTAGCCTGACAGCCTGGCGCCCTGGTCCTCGCGATTCCCCGTGGTTCCCTGCACGATCTGGCACGGTTCTGGCACGATCTCTTCGTCTGCTGCAGCAGTAACCGGCCGGTGTCTGGCCCGGTATGCGCAGGCTGGGCAGTGGCCACGCCATGGGGAGGGGCAATGAGGATCAAGGACCCGGAGTACCCGACAGCGGTCGAAGCAGCTGTGGAGATCCTGCGGGAGTGGGCCTGTCGGGAACAGACCATCACGTACGGGGAGTTGAGCGCCGAGCTGGCGGCACGGGGCTTCGACTCCATCCCGCCTCACCGCGGAGTCATGACCTACCTACTCAAGGATGTCTGCCTCCACCGTAACGAGGACGGACGAGCACCGATGCTCTCGGCGATTGTGGTGAACAAGGCGAGCCGGGAGCCCTCCGACCAGTTCTCCGGCCTTGCTCGAAGCCTGCCCTTCTCCCGGCCGGCCAACTGGTCCTGGCGGGACGAGCAGCAGCAGGTGTTCGCTCAGCACCGAAAGGCATGACCTCGGTCCTCGACACCCGCTTTAGGAGTTCGAGCTTCTCTCGGCTTGGTCTGGTCTCGTCTCGTCTCGTGAACCGGTGCCGTCCAGGGGTGCTGTGGGCCGCCGTCGTTCGGGGTCGTTGATGTCAGCGGTGGATGTACCGGAACAGCTCGGGCACCGGGCAAGCCTCCAGCGGCTTATCCGGCCGGTCGGCCCAACGCCACCAGACGTGCCGACTGGTACACCCCAGCAGTATCCGGCAGGTCCGCCGGGGATCATCCTCCCGCTTGACGAGGACGAAGCCGCCGGCCTTCATGGGCTGGCTGCATTCGGGGCAGGCCGGGGCGTCGTTGGTCATGCGGCGCACCTTAACGGAGCGACCTCTTCGTCCCGGAGCAACTTGAGTGGGGCTAGATGTACTGCCCAGGGACGTTGGTCAACCTGGTGACGGGCGGTTTGCCGCCGGTTGCGGTGTGGGGGCGGTGGTGATTGTAGTGATGGAGCCAGGCCGGCAGGGCTTTGCGGCGGGCTGATTC
>NZ_JAVRFH010000073.1:0-24357 GCF_031845825.1 Streptomyces lancefieldiae
CCCACACCCACGCCGGGCGCCCGTCCCCCCCGGCCCGCCGACCACCCCCACGCCGAGCCCCGCCCGTCAGCCCGCCCGGCCCTCAAAGCCGCTCGATCCCCCGCGGAGCCATCCGCGGCGCCCGCCTCCCCGGCACCCGCCCACTCAACAGCACCAACCGAGCCGCCCGATGCCGCTGCCCGGCATACGGCTCCAGCAACCGCAGCATCACGGAGTCGTCCGCGTCCCGGTCCCCGCCCAGCGCGAACCCCACGATCCTCGGCAGATGCAGATCCCCCACCGTCACCGCGTCCGGTGCCCCATGACTGCGCTGCACGGTCTCCGCGGACGTCCACGGCCCGATCCCGGACACGACCTCCAGCCGCTGCTGCGCCGCCGCCGGCTCCATCCCGGCCGCCTCCTCCAGCCGCGCGGCGACCCGCACCGCCCGCAGGATCGTCGACGCCCGCTTGTCGTCCACCCCGGCCCGGTGCCACTCCCAGGACGGGATCAGCGCCCACGTCCGCGCCGACGGCATGACACACATCCGGTCGGGCGCGGGCCCCGGCGCCGGCTCCCCGAACCTCCGTACGAGCAGCCGCCACGCCTGATACGCCTCCAGCGTCGTGACCTTCTGCTCCAGAATCGACGGAATCAGCGACTCCAGCACCAGCCCGGTCCGCGTCAGCCGCAGCCCCGGCCGCCGGTGCCGGGTCAGCGCCAGCAGCCGGTGCCGCGGCACGAACGCGGACGGGTCGTCCTCGGCGCCCAGCATGCGCGGCAGCTGCTCCAGCAGCCACTCCGCCCCCGGCCCCCAGGCCTCGCCCCGTACCTCACCGCCGCGCGCGGTGACCCGCAGCGTGCCCGGCCCGGCGGGCGTCCGGCTGGCCCGCCACACGGACCCGTCGGGCATCGTCCGGAACGTCGGATCGCCCGGCCCGCGCCGCAACGGGCCGAGGACCAGCCCCAGCTCCAGCGGCCCGTCCGGCACCCACACCCGTACCTTCCCCGGAGCGGCGGCCTGCCGCGGCACCCCGCCCGCGGGTACGACGGCCTCCCCGCCGCGCACACTCGTGCGCGGAGGCCGGGGAGCGAAACGTCCTGCCAAGAAAGCCCCTGGGACATGGGAGAAAACGAAGAGGAGAACCGAGACGAGACGAGAGACGAGAGACGAGAGACGAGAGGGAGAAAACGAGACGTCCGTCCCTAAGAGGGTAGGCGCTCGGCGGAGCCGTCACCGCACCTCGATGAACGCCCCCGCGTCCCGCTCGGGCCGCGCCCGCGGTTCCTCGGCGGGACGGCCGACCGCGACCGCACCCATCGGGTCCCAGTCGCCCGGCAGGCCCAGCACCTCCCGTACGACGTCCCGGCAGAACATCGTCGAGGAGACCCAGGCCGAACCCAGCCGCTCCCCGGCGAGCGCGACGAGCAGGTTCTGCACGCCCGCGCCGGTGGCGACCACGAACATCTCCCGCTCGGCCCCGTCGCGCCGCGCGTCCCCATAGGTGTGCGAGCCGTCCATGACCAGGCACGGCACCACGAGGTACGGCGCATTGCGCAGCACGTCCCCGCGCCGGATCCGCTTGGCGACGGACTCCTCGCTCTTGCCGTCCCGCCTGAGGTCCGCGATCCAGGCGTCCCGCATCGCGTCCAGCAGCCGGGTGCGGGACTCCTGCGACTCCAGCAGTACGAAACGCCACGGCGTCGTGTGGTGCGGCGCCGGTGCCGTGACCGCCGCGGCCACCGCCCGGCGCACGGCACCGGGATCGACCGGCTCGTCCGTGAAGGCCCGTACCGTACGGCGCTGGGTGACCGCCTGCCGCACCGCCTCCGAGGTGCCCAGCCGGAACATGTCGTCGCGCGCGCCGCGCACCATCGCCCGCGCGCCCTCGCCGTCGTCCTCGGCCACCATCTGCGGCAGTCCGCGCACGACGGCGACGGGCAGCCCCGCGGCCTTGCCCTTGACCAGGTCGCCCGCGGCGGCGAGCTCGTCGGCGGTGGCGACGACGGTGGCGGCGAGCGGATTGCCGTAGGCGTCCGTGCCCCCGCGCAGGTCGTCGAGGACGCGCACCCCGGCGGCGCCGATCGCCACGTCCGTGAGCCCGGACCGCCAGGGCCGCCCGAACGTGTCGGTGACGACCACGCCGACGTCGACGCCCAGCGCGGCGCGCAGACCGTCCCGGATGCCGCGCGCGGAGGCGTCCGGGTCCTCGGGGAGCAGCAGCACCGTCCCGGACGGCGTGTTGGAGGCGTCCACCCCGGCCGCCGCCATGACCAGGCCCTGGCGGTTCTCGACGATGCGCAGCGTGCCGCGCCGGGCCACCACCCGCACGGTCTCCGCGTCGATCGCGGCCTCACGGTCGGCGGCCCGTACGACTCTGCCCTCGGCCTTGGACACGATCTTGGACGTGACGAGCAGCACGTCCCCGTCGGTCAGCCCGGGCTCGGCCGCCGCGATCAGCTTGGCCAGGTCGTCGCCGGGCTGCACCTCCGGCAGACCGGGGACGGCCCACACCCGGTAGCCGTCCCGGTGGTCGTCCCGACAGCCGTCCCGCGGGCCGGGAGCAGCGTCACGTACGTCGTCCCTCATGCCTCCCGCACCTCCTCCGCCAGCGTCAGCGCCTCCCGGGCCATCTGCGCGGTGGCGTCGAGGTCGGTCATCATCAGCGGTACGGCGCGGCAGAGGATGCCGGCCGCCTTCACGCGCGTGACGGACTCCGCATCGACCGTGTCGACCAGCCAGCCGTCGAGCAGCCCCGAGCCGTAGTGCTCGGCGACCGCGGCCGCCGTGGACTCCACGCCGACCGCCGCGAGCACCTTGTCGGCCATCCCGCGCACGGGCGCGTCACCGACGATCGGGGAGAGGCCCACCACCGGCACCCCGGCGTCGGCGATCGCCTCCCGGATGCCCGGCACGGCGAGGATGGTGCCGACCGAGACCACCGGGTTGGACGGCGGGAAGAGGATCACGTCCGCCTCGGCGATGGCCTCCAGGACGCCGGGCGCCGGCTTGGCCTGCTCGGCGCCGACCGGCACGATCGCCTCGGCGGGGACCGAGGCGCGCAGCCGTACCCAGTACTCCTGGAAGTGGACCGCCTTGCGCTCCCCGGACCCCGCGCCGGAGTCACTGTCGGGCAACGTGACGGCGACGTGTGTCTCCACGCGGTCGTCGGTCATCGGGATGAGGCGGACGCCCGGCTTCCAGCGGTCGCACAGCGCCTGCGTCACCGCGCTGAGCGAGTACCCGGCGGCGATCATCTGCGTCCGCACGATGTGCGTGGCGAAGTCGCGGTCGCCGAGGCCGAACCACTCGGGTCCGACGCCGTACGCCGCGAGCTCCTCCTTGAGATGGAAGGTCTCGTCGGCCCGTCCCCAGCCCTGCTCCTCGTTGATGCCGCCGCCGAGCGTGTACATCACCGTGTCGAGGTCCGGGCAGACCTTCAGCCCGAAGAGGTGGATGTCGTCCCCGGTGTTGCCGATGACCGTGATGTCCGCGTCGGGCGCGGCCTGCTTCAGACCACGCAGGAAGCGGGCACCGCCGATGCCGCCTGCCAGAACCACAATGCGCATGGACCACAGTCTTGCAGGCCGGTACGACAGTGCGTCAGCCAGTCGTCACAGCGCCGGCGCCCGCGTCGCGCGGCAGTGCGGTCGAGCACTGCGGGGAGTGCATGGGCATCTCGCTGAGGCCCGGGTAGTAGATGTGCAGGCTGACCGCCGGCTCCAGCGTGTCGTTGACCACCTCGTGGACGTACCCCGGGGCGAACACGCGCTGGGCGCCCGCCCGCAACGCGCGCGTGTCGCCTTCCGTGCGCTCGGTCAGCGTGCCGTGCAGGACGGTCAGTACGCCGGAGGAGGGCCCGTGGTCGTGGCGTCCGCTGCCCTGGCCGGGCACCCAGGACAGCAGCCAGACCTCGTAGCCGGGGCCGGTGCGCAGCCGGTGGTACCAGCGTGTCGTCGTGTCGTACCGGACGAGGTGCGCCCACTGGGACCGGTCGGCGGCGATGGAGCGGGCCAGTCCGGCGAACTCGGCGACGGTGGCCGGGTGCTCGCGCGGTGGCTGCAGGAGGTGGGGGACTTCGAGGATGTCGCCGGCGATCTGGAGGTCGCTGTCGCTGTTCATGGGTGCGGTGGTTCCTCGGCAGAAGAGTGCGGGGAAGTGGCGAATGCGAAGAACGCCCTGGTGGGGCGAGGCACGGAGAGGGGAGTCGCGTGGACTCGGTACAGCCGGAGCGCGGTGGGCTCAACAGCTGGAACAGCAACAACAGCTACAGCGAGCGCGGGCAGCACCGTGGGACCCGGCGGTGCGGGTCGAGGTGAGCGCCAAGTTCGCGAGCATGCCCACAAGGACACCGGTTCACACCGGCACTGTCAACTCACTGCCCGCGGTGTGGGACATGTTTCACCCCATCCGGTTCATCCGGCAGGTGAAAGGTTTGCTCGGGCGGCTTCCGGGACACATGCGGCACAAGCCGGACGCACCGTCGCCGTTGCGATCCCGTGATCCGAATGTGATCTGGTTCGCTTCGGCGCGTGTGTCGGAACGGGACCGAACGCCGTGGCGTCCTCTCTGGTGCGGGCTCCGCACGGGACGGGCGTCCTGATGGGCCTCGTTGATATGTCAATGTTTCTGACGATTTGAACACTTTCCGCTTGGCCTTGGTTCCGCAGAGTGAATAAGGGACCCAATAGCAGATCTCGGCTTGACTCGCCCGGAGCAGCACACTTGTAATTTCACTCGTGTCGTTCAGCCGGAATCGGTAACGGCGGGATCACGGGGACGCGAAAGACAGACGAGGGGCGCACATGACCGAGCTGGTGCAGCAACTGCTGGTCGACGACGCGGACGAGGAACTCGGCTGGCAGGAGCGCGCACTGTGCGCCCAGACCGACCCCGAGTCCTTCTTCCCCGAGAAGGGCGGCTCCACCCGGGAGGCCAAGAAGGTCTGCCTCGCCTGCGAGGTCCGCTCCGAGTGCCTCGAATACGCCCTTGCCAACGACGAGCGCTTCGGCATCTGGGGCGGCCTGTCCGAGCGGGAACGCCGCCGCCTGAAGAAGGCCGCCGTCTGACCGGCCGCCCGGCGGCCGACGTACCTCCGCACGTCCCTCCACGTGCACAACGGCAGGAACCGGCAGGAACGGTAGGAACGACCCCTCGCAGGTGGGTTGTCCACAGGCGGCGAACCGTCGTCCTGCCCAGCCGATAGTGTGGGCGCTCGTCCGAGACGCCCCGCCACCCCCAACAGGCACGGGCGTCCACCGCAGTCCACCGAACCGGGGCCCGTACCTCGATGTCCGTGCACAGCCACACGGCAGCCCAGCAAGACCTCGCTGCCACACCTGAGTTCCCGCGTCACGTGGTGACCGCGGTCCTCGTCTCCCACGACGGAGCCCGCTGGCTGCCCGACGCGCTCGCCGGGCTGCTCGGCCAGGAGCGCCCCGTCCAGTACGCCGTGGCCGCCGACACCGGCAGCGCCGACGACTCCGCCCGGCTGGTCACCGAAGCCCTCGGTGACGACCGCGTGCTCCACCTCGCCCGGCGCACCGGCTTCGGCCAGGCCGTCGAGGAGGCCACCCGCACGGCTCCCGTCCTCACCCCCGACGACCTGGCGTACCTGAGGCGGCCCAGCAGCTGGGACCCCGTCACGCGCACGTGGCGCGACGACGCCTACGACCTCCCGGACCTCCCCCACGGAGAGCCGGTGCAGTGGCTCTGGCTGCTGCACGACGACTGCGCCCCCGAACCCGACGCCCTGGCCCAGCTGCTGCGCGTCGTGGACACCGAGTACGAACTCGGCCGCGAGGACGTCGCCGTCGTCGGCCCCAAGCTCCTCGGTTGGTACGACCGCCGGCAACTGCTGGAGGTCGGCGTCTCCATCGCCAACTCCGGCCGCCGCTGGACCGGACTGGACCGCCGCGAACAGGACCAGGGCCAGCACGACCACGTCCGGTCCGTCCTGTCGGTGTCGACGGCCGGCATGCTGATCCGGCGTGATGTCTTCGAGCGGCTCGGCGGGTTCGACCGCCGGCTGCCGCTGATGCGCGACGACGTCGACCTGTGCTGGCGCGCGCACGCCGCCGGACTCCGCGTCCTGGTCGCCCCGGAGGCGGTCGTACGCCACGCCGAGGCGGCCTCC
Organism: Streptomyces lancefieldiae; assembly: GCF_031845825.1. Lineage (NCBI taxonomy): Bacteria > Bacillati > Actinomycetota > Actinomycetes > Kitasatosporales > Streptomycetaceae > Streptomyces > Streptomyces lancefieldiae. The sequence goes on from NZ_JAVRFH010000073.1 coordinate 6,117, forward strand.
CGCGAACGCCGCGCGGTCGACTGCGCGGGCCGCACCACCGCCTCCCCGCACAAGGTGGACAAGGCCGGCGCCGTCCACACCCTCCTCGTCAACGTCCGTACGGCCGCGCTGCCCTGGGTACTGCTGCGCATCGTCGTCGGCACCCTGCTGCGGACCCTCGCCTACCTCGTCGGCAAGGCTCCCGGCCAGGCGGTCGACGAGATCCGGGGTCTGCTGGGCGTCCTGTTCCGGCCCGAACGCGTCATCGCCGGACGCCGCGAACGGGGCCGCCCGCAGGTCGAGAAGGACGAGCTGCGCCCCCTGTTCCCGCCCCCCGGCGCGACCATCCGCGTCACCGTCGAACAGGTCGCGGGCGACCTCTTCGGCAGCTCCGACGCCGAGGCGGCACTGGGCGCCGGACGGCACGGCGGCGCCATCGAGTCCGGACCCGGCGGCGACGACGCCGACTTCCTCGAGCTGGAGCAGTTCGCCCGGCTCAAGCGCATCGCCCGCAAGCCGGGCCCGGTGCTCTTCCTGGTGCTGCTGCTCGTCTCCCTGGCCGCCTGCCGCGCACTCCTCGGCGGCGGCGCCCTGGCGGGTGGCGCGCTGCTGCCCGCCCCGGCCGGCGCCGGCGAGCTGTGGTCGCGGTACGTGGACGCCTGGCACACGGTGGGCACGGGCGGCACCGCCTCCCCACCGCCCTACCTCGCGCTCGTCGCCACGCTCGCCTCCCTGATGCTCGGCTCCACCGGGCTCGCCGTCACCCTGCTGCTGGTCTGCTCGGTGCCCCTGGCCGGCGTCACCGCGTACTTCGCCTCCCGCCCGCTCGTCACCTCGCGGCTGCTGCGCGCGTGGGCGGCCGTCGCCTACGCCTTCCTGCCCGCCGCCACCGGCGCCCTCGCCGGCGGCCGCGTCGGCACCGCCGTCCTCGCCGTACTGCTCCCGCTCCTCGCGCGCGCGGGCGTCGCGGCGGCCGGCCTGGCAGGCCCGTCCGGCGCCCGCGGCAGCTGGCGGGCCACCTGGGCGTACGCGCTGCTGCTGACGATCACCACCGCCTTCACGCCCGTCGTGTGGCCCCTCGCGCTGCTCCTCGGCATCGGGGTCCTGGTCCTGCGCAGGGCCGACATCACCGCGTACGGGCTGCGCTTCCTCGCCCAGCTCGGCACCCCCCTGCTGCTCCTCGCCCCCTGGTCGCTGTCGCTGCTCCCGTTCGGCTTCTTCGACGAGGCCGGCCTGGAGTACGGCGCCTCGGCCGCCTCCGCCCTCGACCTGCTCGGGGCGAGCCCCGGCGGTCCCGGCACGGTCGGCGGGCTGGTCCTCATCGGCATCGTGCTGGCCGCGCTGGCCGCCCTGCTGCGCTCGGAAAGGCAGTTGGGCATCTGGACGGCGTGGACCGTCGCCCTGGTCGCCCTGGTCTTCGCGGTCCTGTCCAACCGCTCCGCCTGGGCCGGCCCCGCCACCCTCGTCTACGGCATCGCCCTCCTGGCCGCCGCGGCCCTCGGCGCCGACGGGGCACGCTCGCGCGTGGCCGAGCAGAGCTTCGGCTGGCGCCAGCCGGTCGCCGTCCTGATCGCCCTCGCCTCGGCCGTCGGTCCGCTGATCGCCGCCATCGGCTGGATGATCGGGGGCGCCGACGGACCCCTGGAGCGACGCGACCCCGTACAGGTCCCCGCGTTCGTCGCCGAGGAGAGCCACACCCGCGACCAGGTCCGCACCCTCGTGCTCGACAGCGACTCCGCCGCCCATGTGAGCTACATGCTGGTCCGCGGCTCCGGAGTCCGTCTCGGCGACGGCGAACTGGCCGACGGCGGCGGCAACGGCAGGCTCGACAAGATCGTCGCCAACCTCGTGGCCGGTTCCGGCGCCGACCAGGCCGACCAGCTCGGTGGCTTCGCCGTGCGCTACGTCCTCGTGCACAAGGGAGCACCCCGCGAGGTCACCCGCGTCCTGGACGCCACGCCCGGCCTGAGCCGGCTCAGCCAGCAGGACGGCAGCGGACTGTGGCGGGTCGACCAGGAGGTCGCGCGCGCGACCGTCGTGTCCGGTGACGGTTCCGGTTCCGGTTCCGGCGAGCCGCAGCCCGTCGCGGCCGGGCCCGTCGAGATCCACACCGAGCTCCCGGCCGGCTCCGACGGCCGCGTGCTGCGCCTCGCCGACTCCGCCGCCCCGGGCTGGACGGCCACCCTGGACGGCAAGCCGCTCAACCGCACCACGGTCGACGGCTGGGCCCAGGGCTTCGAACTCCCCGCCGCCGGCGGAAAGCTGGACGTCACCTACGAGGCCCCCTTCACCCACACCGCCTGGCTGTGGGCCCAGGGTCTCCTCGCCGTCGTCCTGGTCGTCCTCGCCCTGCCCGGCAGGCGCCGCGACGTCGACGACGACCTGCCCGACGAGCCGCTCGTCCCCGCAGAGGCCGTCGAGGGCGAAGGCCGCCGGGCCCGGCGACTGCGTGCCCAGGCCGAGGCGGAGGCGGAGGCCCGGGCCGAGGCCGGAACAGGGGCCGAGCCGGAGCCCCCGGCCGCCACCGAGGACGCCGACGCGCCCGCGCAGACCCCCGTGACGGTCCCGCATCAGCAGACCTACGGAGACTGGGACCCGGCGGCGTACGCCGGCACCGAGTACGGCACCTACGGCACGCCCGGCGGCGAGCAGTACCAGGACGCCCAGCAGTACGACGCGGGCGGCTACGGACAGCAGCCGTACCAGGGAGTCCCCTACCAGGCGGGTGCCCAGCAGGGCGGTCCGGGCAACGAGGACGGCCCGTACGAGGCGGCCCCGTACGACCCGTACACCTACGACCCGTCGGGGTCCGGCGCGTACGACCCGTCGGGATCCGGCACCGCGTACGACCCGTCGGGATCCGGCGCGTACGACCCGACCGGGGCCGGCACCTACGACCCGGCCTACGGCACGACGTACGGCCAGGGCGATTACGCCGCGCCGTACGACCCTTCCCAGCCCCAGCACCCCCACGGCACGGGCAGTGAGCGTCCCGACGGGAGCCAGCAGTGAACCGCACCACCCTGTCCCTGATCGCCGGCGTGGCGGCGCTCGCCGCCGTCACCGGATTCGCGGCGGTGTCCCCACCGGACACCTCCGGCGCGGACACCGCAGAGGCGGCCGCCCGGCTGCCGGTGGAGCGCACCAGCCTGCTGTGCCCGGCACCCAGCACCTCCGACCTCGCCGAGACGTCGTACACCTCCTTCACCCCCGTCACGAAGGGCACCGACGAGAAGGGCAAGGCCGAACTCGCGTCCGTGACCGGGCAGGACGGGAAGAAGAAGACCGTCAAGCCCGTCCTGCAACCCAAGGCGCCCGGTACGCCGGTCACCGCGGAGATCTCCGGCGCCGACGCACCCGCGCTCGTCGGCACCGCGGAGGGGAGCTACGCGCCCGGCTGGACCGTGCAGCAGACCACTCAGGTCGCCGCCGGGACGGGCCGGGGACTGCTGGGCGTCGACTGCACCGCCGCGGACACCGAGTTCTGGTTCCCGGGCGCCAGCACGGCGACCGGCCGCACCGACTACGTGCACCTGACGAACCCCGACGACTCGGCGGCCGTCGTCGACATCGAGCTCTACGGCAAGGACGGAGCCCTGAAGTCGACGGTGGGGGAGGGCATCACGGTGCCGCCGCACGGCAATGCGTCCCTCTTGCTGTCCACGCTCAGCGACGTGGAGCAGACCGACCTCACCGTGCACGTCGGCGTGCGCAGCGGGCGGGTCGGCGCCGCGGTACAGGCCTTGGACGCCAAGACCGGCGGCGACTGGCTGACCGCGTCCGCGGACCCGGCGAGCGACCTGGTGCTCCCGGGCATCCCCAAGGACGCCACAGCAGTGCGTCTGGTGCTGTTCACGCCCGGCGGCACCGACGCCGACCTGAAGGTGCGCATCGCCGCGCCGTCCGGGTCGATCACGCCCGCCGGGCACGAGACGGTGCACGTCAAGGCGGGCATGACGACGGGTGTCGACCTGGGTGAGGTCACGCGCGGAGAGGCGGGGTCCCTGGTGCTGACGCCGACGGCCGGGGCCGTGCCGGTCGTGGCCGCGGTCCGGGTCGTGCGGGGCAAGGGCGCCGAGCAGGAGTCGGCCTTCATCCCCGCCTCCGGCCCGGTCGGGGCGCGCGCCACCTCCGTGGACAACCGTGCCAAGAGCACGACCCTGTCCCTGGCCGCCCCCGAGGAGGGCGCGGAGGTCAGGGTCACGGCGTCGGCGGGCACCGAGGGGGGGACGACGGCGACCAGGACGTACAAGCTCAAGGGCGGCACCACCCAGGACGTCGAGGCACCGGTCCCCGCCGGCCTCAAGGGCACCTACGCGCTGACGGTCGAGACCGTTTCGGGCGGCCCGGTGTACGCGTCCCGCACCCTGACCGATCCGGAGGACGACGACGTGGCGTCCTTCACCGTGCAGACCCTCTCCGACGACCGGGGAACGGTGGCGGTACCCAAGGCGGAGGAGGACTTGTCGGTACTGCAGAGGTAGGGACAGAGGAGCGGACCGTCACGGGCGGGCCCGCTCAGTCCTCCCCGTACCGCGGATCCACCGTCTCCGGCGTCAACCCCAACAACTCCGCGACCTGCTCGACGACGACCTCGTGCACGAGCGCCGCCCGCTCGTCCCGCCCCTTCGTCCGGATCTCGACCGGTCGCCGGTACACGACCACCTGCCCCCGCCGCCCGTCCCGCGGGGGCACCGCACCCCCGAGCGGAACCGCCTCGTCGTTCCACACCTCCCCGGCGGCACCGTCCAGCCGGGGCACCTCGAGGACCAGGAAATCGACGTCGGCGAGCTGCGGCCACCGCCGTTCGAGGCGCTCCACGGAGTCCTGCACCAGATCCGCGAAGATCTCAGCCCGGCTCGCGGCCAGCGGTACCTGCGGGGGCGCGATCGGGCCGCGCATGCCCCGGCCGTGGCGATCACGGCGGCGGGGCCCTGGGCGGCCGGCATCACGGGGCGTCACGGGGTTGTCCATCACTGGTGAAGGGTAGTCCCCGACGGGTCCCTGTGCCGGACCGCACACGCACACCCGGCAGCGCAGGAGCGCCCCGGACCGCATGTCGCAGGATGACCATTCCGGCCAAGGTTGGGCTCGATTCCGTATCTCTCCGTGACCGTGGAACTCAAGCCAAATGTCGCTGTTTGTGCCGGGTCGTGACCGCTTCCGAGGTCGTCCGGTATCCCGGAAACCGGCGTCCACGCAGGTCAACTGGGCGCGCCCAGAGGCTGTTGTGGTCCGTTTCACACCACGACACGGTGGTGTGACCTGGTGGAGAGTCGTCGCGGCCCGCTCAAGAGTGCGGTACCGTCCAACATCGTGAGCCCTGTACGTCGCTGTTCGCGCACCGCCTGCGGCCGTCCCGCCGTCGCGACGCTGACGTACGTCTACGCCGACTCGACCGCGGTCCTCGGCCCGCTCGCCACCTACGCCGAACCCCACTGCTACGACCTGTGCGCCGAGCACTCCGAGCGCCTCACCGCCCCGCGCGGCTGGGAGGTCGTCCGGCTCCTCGACGGCTCGGCCCCGGCCCGCCCGAGCGGCGACGACCTGGAGGCACTCGCCAACGCGGTGCGCGAGGCGGCCCGGCCGCAGGAGCGCGCGGCCGAGGCCGGCGGCGGCCCGCGAAGGGCCGACCCGATGGAGGTCGCGCGGCGAGGTCATCTGCGAGTGCTGCGCTCGCCGGACAACTGAGTCCCCGCCCGCCACTCCCGCACGGAACCGTTGCCGCACGCCCATTGACGCCATCTTGTCGCGGACACGACCCTTTTGAAGGTCACGAGAGAACGCTTTCGCATGGCGGAACCCGGGGAGGCGCCCGTGTACGTCCAGGAGCTGGAACCCGTCGCCGATTCGCTCGGCCTGTCCGCGCTGGTGGCGGGCCTTCCCCTGGTGATCGTCCTCGTCCTGCTCGGCGGCGTCCGCATGAAGGCCCATCTGGCGGGGCTCACGGGCCTCCTGGCGGCCGTACTCGTCGCCTGGCTCGCCTACGGCATGCCGCTGGACCAGACGGCCTCCAGCGCCGTCCAGGGAGCCGTGTTCGGGCTCTTCCCGATCCTGTGGATCGTCGTCAACGCCCTGTGGGTGTACCGGATGACCGTCCGCACCCGCCACTTCGACATCCTGCGCCGCTCCTTCGGGCAGCTCTCCGACGACCCGCGCATCCAGGCCCTGGTCGTCGCCTTCTGCTTCGGCGCCCTCCTGGAGGCCCTCGCCGGGTTCGGGGCGCCCGTCGCGATCTGCTCCGTCATGCTCGTGGCGCTCGGCTTCGACCCGGTGCGGGCGGCGGTCGTGTCGCTGGTCGCCAACACCGCGCCGGTCGCCTTCGGCGCGATGGGCACCCCCGTGGTGACGCTGGCCCAGGTCACCGGGCTGCCCCTGGACGACGTCGCCTCCGTGGTGGGCCGTCAGACGCCCCTGCTGGCTCTCGTCGTCCCGCTGCTGCTGGTCGCCCTGGTGGACGGACGACGCGGACTGCGCGAGACCTGGATCCCGGCGCTGGCCTGCGGCGTCGCCTTCGCCGTCGCCCAGTTCGTCGCCTCCAACCACGTCTCCCCCCAGCTCGCCGACATCGCCGCCGCTCTGCTGGGCGCCGGCGCCCTGGTCGCCGTACCGCACGCCCGCAGGCCCGCCGCCCAGCCCGTACGCGCGTCCGTCCTGACCGGCGTACGGAGCGAGGAACTGGACGAGGAGGACCCCGGCCGGGAGGTGCTGCGCGCGTACGCGCCGTACGCGCTGATCGTCGCCGTCTTCTCCGTCGCGCAGATCCCGGCGGTCAAGGACTGGCTGGCCCGGGCGACGCAGACGTACGACTGGCCGTTCCTGGACGTGGTCGACCCCGGGGGCCGTCCGGTCGGCGGCAACGTCTTCTCCTGGCCGATCGTCTCCACCGGCGGCACGCTCGTGCTGTTCGCCGGGTTGGCCACGGCGGTCGTCCTCGGCGTGCAGGCGCGCGTGGCGGTCAGGGAGTGGGTCGCGACCGTGCACGAACTGCGGTTCGCGATGCTCACCGTCGCCTCCGTGCTGGCCCTCGCCTACGTCATGAACCTCTCCGGCCAGGCCGCCACCATCGGCCACTTCGTCGCGGCGGCCGGCGCCGGACTCGCCTTCCTCTCGCCCGTGCTCGGCTGGTTCGGCGTCGCCGTCTCCGGCTCCGACACCTCCGCCAACGCGCTCTTCGGTGCCCTCCAGGTGACCGCCGCGCGGGAGTCGGGTCTGTCGCCCGAGCTGCTCGCCGCCGCCAACAGTTCGGGGGGCGTCCTCGGCAAGATGATCTCCCCGCAGAACCTCACCATCGCCTGCGCGGCCGTCGGCCTCGCGGGCCGCGAGGGCGACCTGCTGCGCAAGGTGCTGCCCTGGAGCCTCGGCCTGCTGCTGGTGATGTGCCTGATCGTGGTCGGGCAGTCCACGCCGGTCCTGGGCTGGATGCTGCCCTGACCCGTGCCGGTGCGTACAGGTAGTTTGTGGGTTCCGACAGGACTTTCAGGAAGGTTGGCCGTGGCTGCTGATCTGTCGCAGATCGTGAAGGCGTACGACGTACGCGGTGTGGTCCCGGACCAGTGGGACGAGTCGCTGGCCGAGCTGTTCGGCGCGGCCTTCGTCGAGCTGACCGGCGCGAACGCCATCGTGGTCGGCCACGACATGCGGCCCTCCTCCCCGGGCCTGTCCGGCGCCTTCGCGCGCGGGGCGGCGACCCACGGCGCCGACGTCACCGAGATCGGCCTGTGCTCCACCGACCAGCTGTACTACGCCTCCGGCGCGCTGGACCTGCCGGGCGCCATGTTCACGGCCTCGCACAACCCGGCCCGGTACAACGGCATCAAGCTCTGCCGCGCGGGCGCCGCCCCCGTCGGCCAGGACACGGGCCTCGCGGAGATCCGCGCCCTCGTGGAGCGGTGGAGCGACACCGGCGCACCCGAGCCGTCGTCCCGCCCGGGCACGGTCACCCGGCGCGACACCCTCGCCGACTACGCGGCCCACCTGCGCTCGCTGGTCGACCTCACCGCCATCCGCCCCCTGAAGGTCGTCGTCGACGCGGGCAACGGCATGGGAGGCCACACCGTCCCCACGGTCTTCGCCGGCCTGCCCCTCGACCTGGTGCCGATGTACTTCGAACTGGACGGCACGTTCCCCAACCACGAGGCCAACCCGCTCGACCCCGCCAACCTCGTCGACCTCCAGCAGCGCGTCCGCGAGGAGGGCGCCGACCTCGGCCTCGCCTTCGACGGCGACGCCGACCGCTGCTTCGTCGTCGACCAGAACGGCGACCCGGTCTCCCCGTCCGCGGTCACCGCCCTCGTCGCCTCCCGCGAACTCGCCCGCAACGGCGGCCAGGGCACGGTCATCCACAACCTGATCACCTCCTGGTCCGTGCCGGAGGTCGTGCGGGAGAACGGCGGCACACCGGCACGCACGCGCGTGGGCCACTCCTTCATCAAGGCCGAGATGGCCCGCACCGGCGCGATCTTCGGCGGCGAGCACTCCGCGCACTACTACTTCCGCGACTTCTGGAACGCCGACACCGGCATGCTGGCCGCCCTGCACGTCCTGGCGGCCCTCGGCGAGCAGGACGGCCCGCTGTCCGCCCTCGTCGCCCAGTACGACCGCTACACCGGCTCCGGCGAGATCAACTCCACCGTCGCCGACCAGACGGCCCGCCTCGCCGCGATCAGGGCCGCGTACGAGGGCCGCGACGACGTCACCCTCGACGAACTGGACGGCCTGACCGTCACCGCGGCCGACTGGTGGTTCAACGTCCGCCCGTCCAACACCGAGCCGCTGCTGCGCCTGAACGCGGAGGCCCGCGACGAGGCGACGATGACGAAGGTGCGCGACGAGGCGCTGACCATCATCCGCTCCTAGTGCCGCAACAGGCAACGTTCGCCCCGTCGCGACGCCCGGCACGCACTCTCGCCGCACCGGCCGAAAGCCCGAGTACGTCCAGTACGAGGGCTTCCGGCCGGCACGCCGAGAGCACGCACCGGACGCCGCTCCTTACCGGGCAAACGTTGCCTGCCGCGGCACTAGCCACGAGCAGCCGTCCCGCGTAGCTGCGGGCAGTCGTGCCTCCCCCGCTCATGGGGTCCACCCGCTCGAGCGAAGCCGAGAGTGGGGGAGAAGCCGAGAGTGGGGGAGGCACCCGGGCCGGCGCCGGCCCGCTTGGCCCACCCCCGGCCCGCACCCGTGCCGGGCCGTTGCCGCTGCGCCCACCGAGCCACCCCGACCCCGGGCACACGGCCACCCACCGGCGGTACCCTGACCAGCACATCCGCACAGACCCGACCGCCCCCGAAAGGAACCCTCATGCCGCTCGAAGCCGGCCTCCTGGAGATCCTCGCCTGCCCGGCCTGCCACGCCCCCCTCAAGGAGCAGGACGCCGAGCTGGTCTGCACCGGTCAGGACTGCGGCCTGGCCTACCCGGTGCGCGACGGCATCCCCGTACTCCTCGTCGACGAGGCCCGCCGCCCCGGGTAACCGACGGCCAGGCGCCCGCCCGCGCACCCGAACGAACGCTTCCGGCGATCGGAGACTGCCGCCATGCTCGACGAATCGCTCCTCGACGCCCCGGAGCGCCTCACCGAGGCCGACCGCCGCGGCCTGCTCCGCGGCGCCGCCGAGGCCGGTGCCCGCGTACGCACCGCCGCCCGGCTCGCCGCCGAGGCCGGCGTCGGCAACCTCAAACCCGACGGCCGCCCTCGCGCCGTCCTCATCGCCGGCCCCGGCGCCGCCGCCACCCAGGCCGCCGACCTCCTCGGCACCCTCGCCGGCGCCGGCAGCCCCGTCACCCGCCTCGCGCCCACCGGCGTCGCCCCCGCCGCGGGCGCCCTGCGCTGGGAACTGCCCGGCTGGGCCGGCTCCGTGGACCTCCTGCTGATCGCCACCCCCGACGGCGCCGAGCCAGGGCTGTCCCTGCTCGCCGAGCAGGCCTACCGCCGGGGCTGCACGGTCGTCGCCGTGGCCCCCGCCCGTTCCCCGCTCAGCGAGTCGGTGAACGGCTCCCACGGCCTGTTCCTCCCGATGGCGACCGCCCCGTACGACCACGACGAGCCCCTCGCCGGCGCGGCCCCCGGCGTCCTGTGGGCCCTGCTCACCCCCCTGCTCGCGCTGCTGGACCGCACCGCCCTGCTCGACGCGCCGCCCGAGGCGATCGAGAAGGTCGCCGACCGCCTCGACCAGGTCGCCGAACGCTGTGGGCCCGCCATCGTGACCTACAGCAACCCCGCCAAGACCCTGGCGGCGGAGCTCGCCGAATCCCTTCCGGTCGTCTGGACCGAGGGCACCTCCGCCGGCCCCGCCGGCCGCCGATTCGCCGCCGCGCTCGCCGAACTGTCCGGCACCCCGGCGGTCGTCGCCGAACTGCCCGAGGCCCTCGCCGCGCACAGCGCCCTGCTCGCCGGCCGACTCGCCGCCGCGGCCGACCCCGACGACTTCTTCCGGGACCGCGTCGAGGAAGCCCCGGCCCTGCACGCGCGCGTGGTGCTCCTTCGCGACCGCCCCAGCGGCGGCCTCACGGCCGCCCCCGCAGCCCGTGAACTGGCCCTCGGCCACGACACGCCGATCAGCGAACTGGAGCCGGAAGCGGGCGGCGAACTGGAGACCCTCGCCGAGCTGATCGCCATCACGGATTTCGCCGCCGTTTACCTGGCGCTCGCCTCGGGCGCCTGACCTCGTACGAAGCGAGACACCCACCACGACGCGCAGCGCGGCGCGGCACGCACCGAAGGATCGGCAGAAAGAGCCCATGGACCGCCTCGACAACACCGTCCGCCCCTACGCCTGGGGTTCCACCACCGCGATCCCGGCCCTGCTCGGGACCGAACCGACCGGCGAACCGCAGGCGGAGATGTGGATGGGAGCCCACCCCGGCGCCCCGTCCCGCACCGACCGGGGAACCCTCGCCCAGATCGTCGCCGCCGACCCCGAGAAGGAACTGGGCCCCGCCTCCGTGGCCAAGTTCGGGCCCCGCCTGCCCTTCCTCCTCAAGCTCCTCGCCGCCGGCGCACCACTCTCCCTCCAGGTCCACCCCGACCTCACGCAGGCCAAGGAGGGCTACGAGGACGAGGAGCGTCGGGGAGTCCCCCTGGACGCCCCGCACCGCAACTACAAGGACGCCAACCACAAGCCCGAACTGATCTGCGCCCTCACCGAGTTCGACGGCCTGTGCGGCTTCCGCGCCCCGGACGAGACGGCCGACACGCTCGACGGCCTCGGCGTCGCCTCCCTCAAGCCCTACGTCGACCTGCTGCGCGCCCACCCCGAGGACGCCGCCCTGCGCGAGGTCCTCACCGCCATCCTCACCGCCGACCCCGAGGAGATGTCCCGCACGGTCACCGAGACCGCCGCCGCCTGCGAGCGACTCGGCGGCGCCTACGCGCCCTACGCCGACATCGCCCACCACTACCCGGGCGACCCCGGCGTCCTCGCGGCGATGCTCCTCAACCACGTCCGGCTCCAGCCCGGCGAGGCCCTGTTCCTCGGCGCCGGCATCCCGCACGCCTACCTCAACGGCCTCGGCGTCGAGATCATGGCCAACTCCGACAACGTCCTGCGCTGCGGGCTGACCCCCAAGCACGTCGACGTCCCCGAACTCCTGCGCATCGTCCGCTTCGAGGCGGGCGACCCCGGCATCCTCCGCCCGGAGGCGTCCCCCGACGGAGAAGAGGTCTACGACACCCCGATCGACGAGTTCCGCCTGTCCCGGTACGTCCTCCCCGAGGGCACCGCGGCCCACGACCTCACCCTCGCCACCCCGCAGATCCTGCTCTGCACGGCGGGCACCGTACGGGTCGGCCCGCACGACCTGACCCCCGGCGCCTCCGTCTTCGTCCCGGCGGACGAAAAGACCGAAGTGTCCGGGAGCGGCACCCTCTTCCGGGCCACCGTCCTCACCTGAGGCCTGCCTGACGCGAACACGACGGAGCAGCCCGCACGCCGAAGTCGCCGACGGGCTGCAACAATGACGCACCGCAAAGGAGGGGCAAAGCCGGACGACCGGCCGAGCCCCCACCGGTGTACGGACGCAGACGAAGGCGAAGGGACAACGCGACACATGAGCGCGTCAGGCGGAACAAAGGCGATCGTGGCGGCACTTCTCGCCAACCTCTCGATCGCGATAGCGAAATTCGTGGCGTTCCTCTTCAGCGGATCGTCATCGATGCTCGCCGAGTCCGTGCACTCCCTCGCCGACTCCGGCAACCAGGGACTGCTGCTCCTCGGCGGCAAGCGCGCCCAGCGCGCCGCCACCCCCCAACACCCCTTCGGCTTCGGCCGCGAGCGCTACATCTACGCCTTCCTCGTCTCCATCGTGCTCTTCTCGGTCGGCGGCATGTTCGCCCTCTACGAGGGCTACGAGAAGATCAGGCACCCGCACGAACTGGAGCACTGGTACTGGCCGGTGGGCGTCCTGATCTTCGCGATCATCGCCGAGGGCTTCTCCTTCCGGACCGCCATCAAGGAGTCCAACACCCTGCGCGGAAAGAAGTCCTGGAAGGAGTTCGTCCGCCACGCCAAGGCCCCGGAGCTGCCGGTCGTCCTCCTGGAGGACCTCGGCGCCCTCGTCGGCCTCGTCCTCGCCCTCGGCGGCGTCGGCCTCGCCCTGCTCACCGGTGACGGCGTCTGGGACGGCATCGGCACCCTGTGCATCGGCATCCTGCTCATCCTGATCGCGCTGGTCCTGGCCGCCGAGACCAAGTCCCTGCTGCTCGGCGAGGCCGCGGGCATCGAGACGGTCCAGCGGATCGAGACCGCGATCGTCGCCGGCGACACGGTCACCGGCATCATCCACATGCGCACGCTCCACCTCGGCCCCGAGGAACTGCTCGTCGCCGCGAAGATCTCCGTCCGCCACGACGGCACGGCCACCGAGATCGCCTCCGCGATCGACGCCGCCGAGGCCCGCATCCGCGAGGCCGTCCCGATCGCCCGCGTCATCTACCTGGAACCTGACATCTACAGCGCGTCCGAAGCGGCCAAGGGCCCGGACCGCGAGGCGACCCCCGGCGGCCCGACCTCGCCCCCCGCCGCGCACTGACGCCGCCACACCCACGCCCCCGGCGTGTCCCGTCACCCTTCGTGAACGTCCGGAAGTGTTCGGAGGCGGACTGGGGACGACCGGGGCCACCGGTGTAGCTTGGGACGGAGCCAGACGTCGCTGCTGATGGCGGTCGGGCGGTCCCAGGACGGACCGGCCGAGGGAGAGAGGGCCTCCGACGGACTGCGCTGCGCGCACGCGGGCATGCCCGTGTCCTCTTCGGGGCACTCCTGTGTCCGCCGCCGCGCAGGTCAGCCGTACCCACCTCGACCCCAACCCGAGGAGCAGCCCGTAATGACGACTGTCGACAACCGGCAGGACTTCAAGGTCGCCGACCTCTCCCTGGCCGCGTTCGGCCGCAAGGAGATCACCCTCGCCGAGCACGAGATGCCGGGCCTGATGGCGATCCGCAAGGAGTACGCCGAGGCCCAGCCGCTCGCCGGCGCCCGTGTCACCGGCTCCCTGCACATGACCGTGCAGACCGCCGTCCTCATCGAGACCCTCGTCGCCCTGGGCGCCGAGGTCCGCTGGGCCTCCTGCAACATCTTCTCCACCCAGGACCACGCCGCAGCCGCCATCGCCGTCGGCCCGAACGGCACGCCGGAGAACCCGCAGGGCGTCCCCGTCTTCGCCTGGAAGGGCGAGACGCTGGAGGAGTACTGGTGGTGCACGGAGCAGGCACTGACCTGGCCGAACACCCCCACCGGCGGCCCGAACATGATCCTGGACGACGGCGGTGACGCCACCCTCCTCGTCCACAAGGGCGTCGAGTACGAGAAGGACGGCAAGGTCCCCTCGGTCGACACCGCCGAGTCCGACGAGCACCGCGTCATCCTCGAACTCCTCACCCGCACGGTGAGCGAGAGCCCGCAGAAGTGGACCCAACTGGCGTCCGAGATCCGCGGTGTCACCGAGGAGACCACGACGGGCGTGCACCGCCTGTACGAGATGCACCGCGACGGCACCCTCCTGTTCCCGGCGATCAACGTCAACGACGCGGTCACCAAGTCGAAGTTCGACAACAAGTACGGCTGCCGCCACTCCCTGATCGACGGCATCAACCGCGCCACGGACGTGCTGATCGGCGGCAAGACCGCCGTCGTCTGCGGCTACGGCGACGTGGGCAAGGGCTGCGCGGAGTCCCTGCGCGGCCAGGGCGCCCGCGTGATCGTCACCGAGATCGACCCGATCTGCGCCCTGCAGGCGGCGATGGACGGCTACCAGGTCACGACGCTGGACGAGGTCGTCGACAAGGCCGACATCTTCGTCACCACGACCGGCAACAAGGACATCATCATGGCCTCGGACATGGCCAAGATGAAGCACCAGGCGATCGTCGGCAACATCGGCCACTTCGACAACGAGATCGACATGGCCGGCCTCGCCAAGATCCCCGGCATCGTCAAGGACGAGGTCAAGCCGCAGGTCCACACGTGGACCTTCCCCGACGGCAAGGTCCTCATCGTGCTGTCCGAGGGCCGCCTGCTGAACCTGGGCAACGCCACCGGCCACCCGTCGTTCGTGATGTCCAACTCGTTCGCGGACCAGACCCTGGCCCAGATCGAGCTGTTCACCAAGCCCGACGAGTACCCGACCGACGTCTACGTGCTGCCCAAGCACCTGGACGAGAAGGTCGCCCGCCTGCACCTCGACTCCCTCGGCGTCAAGCTGACCACGCTCCGCCCGGAGCAGGCCGACTACATCGGCGTCAAGGTCGAGGGCCCGTACAAGGCGGACCACTACCGCTACTGAGTCACCGACCACCGAGTCACCGACTCCTCAGAGACAGGCCCCCGCACCCCCGTGCCGGGGGCCTGTCCCGTGGGAGCCCCGCCGCATCAGCGGCCGGCCCAGCCCGTCACCACCCAGGACCACCATGCCCCGCGGCCGTTATTCGCTCCACGATCCGCACGATCACACCCCCCTCGCAGAAGAACACTTCCAGTGCGCCCCCGGCCCCTCCGGCTGGCGCTACGTCTCCCGGCTGACCACGCCCACCGGAGACCATCACGGCTCCGTCGACCTCGCCCTCGACGAACTCGGCCGGCCCATCCGCCTCGAACTGACCGCCGCGAGCTGGCGGGTGCGCGGCGCGGCCCTCGACGGCGTCACCTGGGTCCGTACCGACCCCACCGGAGTCCACGCCACCGAAGGCAATGCGCGCGCCCACGCCTTCACCGGCACGTCCCCGGCCTTCCTCGTCGCCCTCACCCGTCTCCTACGCCTCACCCCCTCCGCCGCGGCGACCCGCGTACGCCTCGTCGCCCTCACCGACCCGGTCCTCGCCCCCCGCACCGTGGACCAGTCCTGGGCCTTGCTGGACAGAGAAACACACGCCACTGACAACGGCCCCCTGATCGTGGACGAGTACCAGGTCACAGCCTTGGACACGGGCGAGCAGCACGCCGTGCACATCGCCGGCGACGTCGTGCTCGCGGCCCCCGGCATCGAGCTCGAGGACCTGGAGTCACCGCCGTCCGTCTTCCCCTGAGCGGCCTCGGCCGGCGAACCGGACGGCAACAGAACGCGCCGCTACGCCGGCGGCACGAAACCGGTGGAGGGACCACTGTCCGACGGCCGGTCCCCCCGCGAAGGCGCAGCCGGTGGCTGCACGGGCGGCACCGCCGGAGGGAGCACAGGCGGTGTCACCGGGGAAGCAGACCGAGGAGCGACGGGCTGCGCCGCCATGGGACCCACACCCGCACCCGCACCCGCACCCACACCCACACCCGCACCCGCAGAGGCGGCACCGAATGCCCGCCGTGCCTCGCGAGCCTGCCGTTCCTGCAGCACCGCCGCCAGGTAGGCCGCCGGCGGTACACCCTGTGGCGCCGGAGCACCCGTACGAGCCGCCACATCGGCGGCGAGCCGTTCCGCCACGGCCCAGCCGACCCGGGGATCCAGCTGCCCCATCCGCGTCAGGTACTGGCGGACGGCAAGCCACAGACCGTCGGGCACCGCGGACAGATCGAGCCCCGAGAACCGCCCCACCAGCCACGGCGGAGGCGGCGGCACGAAGCCCGCCGGTGCGACCGGCACCCGTTCCCGCACGACCAGGGTCCCCGCGAACACATCACCGAGCCGTCGCCCCCGCGCCGACACCAGCGAGGCGATACAGGCCACGACGCCGAACGTCAGCAGGATCTCTATCACCCCGATCAAGCCCCGCACGAGCGAGTGCCGGAACCGGATCGGCCCCCCGTCGTCCCGGACCACCCGCAGCCCGCACGCCATCTTGCCGAGCGAACGCCCATGGCTGAGCGTCTCCACCGCGATCGGCGCGCCCACCAGTACGAGCACGAAGGCCGCGATCGACAGCGCGGTCTGCGCCGCCGTGTCCAAAGAGGCCGTGGAAGCCACCAGCAGGACGGTCACCGCCACGTAGACGGCCACGGCCACCGCCAGGTCGAGCAGTACGGCCAGTGCCCTGCTGGGCAGCTTCGCGGGGCGCAGCTCCAGCGCCACCGCCTCGCCCGTCACCAGCTCACTCACGCCGCCCGCCGCCCTTCCCCTGACTGCCCCCGTCCCCGCCAGTCTGCCAAGCTGAGGACGCACCGCGCCGCAGTACGACAAGCTGATCCACGACGAGCCGCCGACGATAGCCGAGGAGCAGGCACACCGATGGACCTCGACGTCTTCGTCTCCGCCCACCGAGCGGAGTGGGACCGCCTCGACGCCCTGCTCCGGCGCCGGCGCCGACTGAACGGCGCCGAGACCGACGAACTCGTCGTCCTCTACCAGCGCGCGGCCACGCACCTCTCCCTGATCCAGTCCAGCGCCCCCGACCCGCAGCTGACCGGACGGCTCAGCCGGCTGGTGGCACGCGCGCGTAGTGCCGTGACAGGCACCCGCCGAGCCTCCTGGCGCGACGTCACCCGCTTCCTGACCCGGCAGTTCCCGGCCGCCGTGTACCGGGCACGGCACTGGTGGGTTCCCACCGCACTCCTGTCGACGGCCGTCGCGGCACTCCTGGGCTGGTGGATCGGCACCCACCCGGAGGTGCAGTCGACGATCGCGGCGCCGAGCGAACTGCGCGAGCTCACCCGCCCCGGCGGTCAGTACGAGACGTACTACTCGAGCCATCCGGCGGCTTCCTTCGCCGCACAGGTCTGGACGAACAACGCCTGGGCCGCCGCGCTCTGCCTGATCCTGGGCGTCTTCCTCGGTCTGCCCGTCATATGGGTCCTGTTCCAGAACATGCTCAACCTCGGCGTCGGCTTCGGCCTCATGTCGTCGGCCGGCCGCCTCGACACCTTCCTCGGACTCGTCCTGCCGCACGGCCTGCTCGAACTGACAGCGGTCTTCGTGGCCGCGGGCACCGGCCTGCGCCTCGGCTGGACCGTGATCGACCCGGGCCCCCGTACCCGACGCATCGCCCTCGCCGAAGAGGGCCGAGCCGCCATCGGCATGGCGATCGGCCTCGCCCTGGTCCTGTTCGTCTCCGGCGCCGTCGAAGGCTTCGTCACCCCGTCCGGCCTGCCCACCTGGGCCCGCATCACCATCGGAGTCGTCGCCGAACTGGCCTTCCTCGCCTACGTCTACGTCCTGGGCGGACGCGCCGTGCGCGCGGGTGACACGGGTGACGTCGAGGAGGCCGAGCGCAGCAGCGCCGTGCCGATGGCCGCCTGATGTGCATCCACGCCTGGCGAGCTGCTAGTGTCCTCTTCGTTCCCGCAAGAGCCGTTGACACGGAGCGCGCGGGGAGGTAGATTTCAACAGTTGCCTGGAGATGGGGTCACCCCAGAGGGCAACGGTGAGAACCTATCGGCTTCCTCCCGGATCATGGAATCCCGGAGAAGCACACTCCCGATGAATCGGAAATGAACAGCCGGTCAGACCGGCTCAGAACTTCTGATAAAGTCGGAACCGCCGGAAAGGGAAACGCGAAAGCGGGAACCTGGAAAGCACCGAGGAAATCGGATCGGAAAAGGATCTGATAGAGTCGGAAACGCAAGACCGAAGGGAAGCGCCCGGAGGAAAGCCCGAGAGAATCGGGTCAGTACAAAGGAAGCGTCCGTTCCTTGAGAACTCAACAGCGTGCCAAAAGTCAACGCCAGATATGTTGATACCCCGTCTCCGGCCGCACGGTCGGGACGAGGTCCCTTTGAAAAAACACAGCGAGGACGCTGTGAACGGTCGGATCATTCCTCCGACTGTTCCGCTCTCGTGGTGTACGCCGGATTACCGGCAAGCATTCACGGAGAGTTTGATCCTGGCTCAGGACGAACGCTGGCG
>NZ_JAVRFH010000074.1:0-24314 GCF_031845825.1 Streptomyces lancefieldiae
ACAACCGACGGCATCCGTGACCTCCCCGGGAACGACGACCCGACAGGCCACCACTCCCACGGAACCACCACCCCTATCCCCGACCAGCGGAAACGCGTCGATCACGTCCGGAAAGACAACAGCTTCTTAGCACCCGCCCTTGAGGCTTGTTGCGTGACCTGGCCCTCGGCTCCCGCAACGCCCGACCCGTTCGCAGACACGTGACCAACTCACGCTTGAGCGCACCACGCCCCTCGATGAACAGCGACTGGTCGATGACCTCGTGACTGATGCGCATGGACTCATCATCGGGGAAGTCGACCTTCAGCCGATGCGCGATCTGCTCCGGGCTCCATGCCGTCGACCAGCGTCGGTCTTGGCGACGAGGCTTGTTCAACCCCTTCCACCGCGGTGTCCTGGGGCCCGGGACGATCGTGCCGTCATGCCTACGCACGTTCCCGGCGAGCCGGTCCCGCACCTACTCACGCAGCCGCTCGTGTCCCACCAGCTTGCCGGCCGTCGGACGCTTTGCGGCCTGCTGTGCCTTCCACTGCGCCACCACGGCGCGGTAGACGGGCTGCCCGTCCCTGGCCGCAGCGTTCCGGCGCAGTTCACGAGAGACGGTCCCGGGGCCACGGCCGATCGTGCGAGCGATCTCGCGTACCCCCTTGTCCTGGGCCTTGAGCAGCGCGATCTTCTTACGCTCGGCAAAACGACAAGTACCGGCCCGTGGGCTCGTCCAGGCTCAGCGGCCATGCCGCCAGCGTGTCGAAACGATCGGATCCCGACCGGGCCCGACACGTCGACCCCCTCGGCGGCCTGGACCATTGTGACCCTCGACGCGATCAGATGCCAGAACTACCGCTGCACAGCACGCGACGGCTCCGGCCGGCCGGGCGAGCGCATCGGCGCCCGCATCGCGCGATCCGCGGCCCACTGCCGTCGCGCCCCGGCCGGCGCCTGCGGCATCGGCTTCCCCTGTCGTCCCATCCAAGACCTCCGTGATCAAGGTGTTGCGACGACCGGTTGCATTCGCCCTGGCTGCCCGCGTCCGAGTGATGAACGAGCCCGGGACCTGCGGGGATGCCGACCCGGTCGCGGCGCCACAGGGCCATGTCGAGGGCGTCGAGGACGAGTTTGGCCCGCTTGCTGGTCGCGGCCGACCAGCCGACGATCGCCCGGGAGAACACGTCCACGACGAAGGCCGCGTAGACGATACCGGACCAGGTGGCGACATAGGTGAAGTCGGCGACCCACCGCTCATTCGGACGGCATGCGGTGAAGTCACGTTTGAGCAGGTCAGAGGTCATCCTGAATATGTGCAGGTCAGCAGGGTGCGGACGGCTTGGACGGCTGTGCCGATGCGGCGGGTGGAGCAGCGGGCTCGCCGCGGTGGCCGCCATGTCTTGAGTTGAGCGAAGGCGCGTTCGCCGGGGGCGCGGAGTCGGGCGTGGTCGCGGTTGAACTGCTGGTAGTGCTCGGGTTGTTCGCTGTGGTGGTAGTACGGGGTGCGGAAGGTGGCGTCGGCGCCCTGGTAGGCGCGGTCCGCGAGGACGAGGGTCTGCCGGGTGAGGCAGGCTTGGACGGTGCCGTGGGCTCGGGCCGCGGTGAGGTCGTGTGTGCGGCCCGGGGTTGCGCGGGAGAACCACGGCGGGGTGCCGTCCGGACGCGCGACGACCTGGATGTTCATGCCGTGCTTCCGGTGTTTCTGGGAGTGGTACGGCTCGTCCGCGGCGATGCGGTCGATGGGGATGAGCGTGCCGTCGACGATGAGGAAGTCTCCTTCGCCCAGGCCGACGAGGGCCTCGTGCAGGCCGGGTGCTCGGGAGGCCAGGACATCGAGGGTCTCGTCGACGTACCGCCAGGCGGTTGCGGTGGAGATCCCGAAGCCCGCCGCGAGCTGGGGCAGCGTCTCGTTGTTACGCAGGTGCACCAGCGCCAGCAGGGCCTGGTGGAAGCAGCCCAGCTTGCGCCACCGCGTGCCGCGTTCACACCTTCGGGCATAGATGAGCCATGAGACGTGCTCGACCAGCTCATGCTGGAGGTCGAGCATGGCTCGATACGGGACCAGGCGAGGCTCCTCGGACGAAGCGTGGTGCGTAGAGAACACCACCGCAACGACCAGGAGCCTCGCCTCGTCACACCACCCCGCTGACCTGACCCATCACCCCTGCAGGACGGGATGAAAACGGTTCAATGAAGTTGATCCGCCTCTGGTCAGACGGAAACAAGGTTTCAGCGGCGGTCAGAGACGCGCCGAGCACCGTTGCGGATGGTCGGCACGGTCAAGCCTGTTCCGGCCATCCGCTATACGGGTCCTGACGCCGGCGCGGCGGCCTCGTGGGCGTAGTCGGTGAGGTCTTCTGGTTGGCGGCCCGGGGCCTCCTGGACGTGGATCTTCACCTCGCTGTCGGCCGGCGGCCTCTCGACAACCAGTGTGCCGGTGTCGGCCCCGGGGCACGCCCCGGGAGCTTCGTGACTGCTTCAACCGTTGGCGGATGCGTTGCCGTGCCCGGAGCGCCGAGACCGTGGGCACGATGGCGGGGTGTTCATCGCGGCCGGAGGCTCAGGAAACAGCCACGTTCGTGGGCGCGGTCCAGCCGGTGGCTCGGATCCACTCGGCCAGGTCCAGGGTGGCCGGCTCGATCGAGCGCACCACCGCGGGGTCCGAAGGGTATTCCGCCGCCTTCGCGAACTCGCGGAACATCGCCTTGTCGAGGTCGGTGGGAAGCACGCTCAACGGGAGGGCCTCGTACCGTGCCGGGAGCCCGGCGCGCGCGCCGAACGCCGCGGCGATCTGGGGGCCCGTCAGCTCGTCGCCGACGAGCTCGACGGCTCCGCCGGGCGCCTCCGCGGTGCCGAGCAGGAGCGCGGCGGCGACCCGGCCGATGTCCCTGACCGAGATCATCTTCAGGGGCACGTCCTCCGGCAGCGGCAGCCTCAGCACGATCTCCCCATGCTCCAGGCTCGGCGCCATCACGCTCGCGAAGTTCTCCATGAAGGCGGTCGCTCGAACCATCGAGGCTCTGAGGCCGGACTTCCTCAGGTGCTCCTCGATCGAGTGCTTCGAGTCGTGGTGCGGCACACCCGACTCCCGGTCCGCTCCGAAGACCGAGTTGAACACGACGTGCGGGACGCCCGCCTCGGCCGCCGCGTCGACGAGCGCGGTACCGATGCGGATCTCCGCCTCGACCTCTTCGAGGCTGTTCGCCTCCGGGGTCATGAAGTAGAACCCCTCGACCGTCGCCAGCGCGGCGGCCAGCGACGCCGGGTCGTCGGCCCGGACGGCCGCCAGCTCGACGCCGCGGGCGGCCAGCGCCTGAGCCCGGTCGGACTGCGGGTTGCGGACCAGAGCCCGTACCCGCGCCTTGTGGTCCAGCAGCGCGTCGACCACCGCCCCGCCCTGTTGCCCCGTCGCTCCGAAGACTGCGATCGTGCCGGTCGTCTGTGTGCTCATGGCTGCCACCCTTCACTAGTTCATGGCGTGAACAAAATTAGTTCACGGCATGAACGTCGTCAAGGGTGCGGGTGCAGCGGGACCTCACGGTGTGATGGGTTGGTTCGAGGGGGGCGAGAGGTCCGAGGTGTCCACGATGGCGGTGGCCACGCGCTCGAAGTCGCGCTGGTCGTCGGCGTCGAGGTTCCTCGCGATCTCGGGCAGGCGCTTGGCGACCTGGGCGTAAACGGCGTCGCCGAGCACCTTCCCCGTGGGCGTCGCACTGAGCATGACGACCCGTCGGTCCTGCGCCGAGCTTGCACGGCCGACCAAATCGCGCCGCGCGGTGCGATCGACCAGCTGGCTCAATGCGTTCTTGGTCATACCCAACGACGCGGCGAGGTCAGCCATCTGCCGCGGCTCGTTCCTGACTGCGCAGAGCAGCGTGGCCTGCGAGGGCGTCAAGTCGAACTCGGTGCAGATCTGCGCGTACTTGCGTTGGATCACAACCGAGAGCCAGAAGAGTTTGTCGCCATAGTCCACGCCGACCTCCCCGATCCGATACGAACGATCAGCCTACTCGTCGCGGTCCGGCAGACCACGCCACTCACCAGGAGATACACACCTCTGCGAGACCGGCCTGGCACGGGCTGCATCCGGCCAAAGGTAGCGTGACTGCCCACGGACCAGGCAGGCACCCTAGACCGCTCCAGCGGATTCCGGCGGTCAGACGGCTGGGCCGCCATGTTGAGAGCGACGTCCTGACCAGCTGCTTTCCCGCTACCTTGCCGCGCTGCATCCGACAACTGTGTTGGAGTCGGACCCGGCTGTGACACTGCTGGACGGCTGCGCCTGCACGACCCCGGTGCGGACCTGGCCGTCGTGGGATGGCATGCGTTGAGGAAGTCACCGTGAGTCTGTCCGTTCGGCCACCTGTCGCCACCGCGCCTCGGCAGGGTTCAGAACCCGGAGGCGGGACGGCGGGGGGAGGGAACCGCGCTCAGGAGTTCCCACAGAGGAGTAGAGCCAGCGGCCCACTGGGCGAGCAGGTGGCGGTCGACGAGGTGGAGTCGCTGGGAACGGGCGAAGGCGACGGCTTTGTCCGTGAAGCGGCCGTTGGTGACCAGCACGACAACGTCACCGTTGTGGACGGGTCGGCCGGTGCCGTTGAGAACGTGCAGGTCCGGGGTTCCGACCGCGGATCCGGCCAGTCCGGCCGTGCGGTGCTTACATTGGATCACCCACAGGCGGCCGAAGGGGTCCGTGGCCTTCACATCGGCGCCATTGTCGCCGGCCCCACCGACCCGGATCGCCTCGGGGCAGCCGTCACGGCGCATCAGATCCCGTACGGTTTCTTCGAACTGCCGGTGGTGCAGGGCGTCGATCTGTGGCATCGCGTAACGCAGTCCCTGCTCCCGTACCCGGTTCCAGCGGGCGGTCTCCCGGCGCCGGTGTATCCACACCCCGCCGGCCGCCGCCGCGACGAGCAGCAGCACGATCGGCACCCAGGGGTGTGCGGCCAGCCACCGCAGCGCGCCGATCACCAGGCTCCACACCACGGCGAGCACCAGCAACAGCAGACCGACCTGCTCCCAGCCAGGCGTCCGCCTTCGGCAGTAGTAAGCCGGGCGACGCCTAGGCGCGGACCGGCGTCGAGAGGCGGGAGACGTACGGCTTGGGCGTCGGGCGGCGGAGCGGCGAGTGCTCCGGGATCGAGGGCTCATGTGCCGGCCTGAGAGATGCCGTTCACCAGCTGCTTGATCACGTTGAAGATGCCCTGGCCCAGCGGGGTCGGCGCGATCACGATGCCCAGGGCCAGGACGAAGAGCGCGGTGTTGCGTTCCTCGACACGGCTTCTGGCCTGAGTCCTGCGGCGTAACCGCATCACCACGATGACCGCGAGCAGCACCCCCACGTTGATCGTCACCATGCGAAAACCGCTCCCGCCCCGCCCTCGTCTCCTGCACTGTTCCTGGCCGCCCTGAAGGGGCCGGGAAACAGTGCAGCCGATCAGGCGACCGGATCGCAGCGGGTCAGTGAACGTTGGCGGAACGTCGCCGGACGCTGTCCGGTTACCGCCCGGACACCCGTTCCCACAGGTGAACGAGGTAGAGGGACCCGACCGGCCGTTCCGGCCCGGCGACCGCACTCGCCCAAGAAGAACCGGCCTCGACACCGGCCAACCGCGGCTCCGAGCGGGCCGGGGTCGGCGGCAGATAGCCATCCACAACGGGTGCCTGCGGCCCCGGTCGTGGATCAGACGGTGAGGAGCACTGCGGCCTTACGCGGTGAACTGCCGGACGACGTCGGAACGTCAGTGGGGGACTCCACGCTACGAGGGCTCGCCCTTCCGTCCCGTGATGGGCAACGTTCCGAAACCTGCCCGGACGCTCAACCCGTTCACCTGAACGAGTGAACGCGGGGTGATCGGCGGGCAGGTTCACCCGTCACGTCCACGCTGATCGTGATGACGGCCAAGGACAGAAAGGGAGGCAGCGCGTGGGTAGCGAAGAGCTGAGGTATCTGCTGGGAGGTCCTCATGAGGCGGGTGAAGAGGTGGTGTGCCTTCTGCGCGCCCATGACGTCGATGAATGCAGGACACCAGGCCGAGGCCGCAGCAAGTGCAAGATCGGCATGACGAGCGATCTGGGCACCCGCCTGCCAAAGATCTAGAACGGGTCCTCTGACCCACTGGAGTTGGTGGCGACCTACCCGGGAGGCGAGGACCTGGACGCGGCCCCACCGAGGTCCTGCTGGAAACCGGCATACGCAACGTCGCGGCCCTCGGCCTGTACACCGCGTGCGGCTACGAGCCGATCCGCCCGTGCGTTCCCCGGCCGCAACCCCGAGATCAACCGAGCACTGAGGAAGGTCTTCCGGCAGCAGCCGGCGTCCCAGCCCCACACCGGCCTGCTCGTGTAACCGGATTCAGACCCGAAGTCCGCGTCCGTTCTTGCGAGCCTCCTCGGCGTGGCGACCTGAGCCGGCCCCGCCGGTCAGAGACCACCCGTCCTCCCCGATCGCGTAACAGCGAACGGAGCAGTCCAGCGAACGCCGGATGAAGAGGGCGGACAGGGCGTCGGCCGCCTGGTGGGCGCCGACGAGGTGGAGCCGTGCCGGGGTAGGCCGGTCCCCTCGGTGCACTCGGCCGCGGCCATGAGCAGGGGGCTCGCCGGGCTTGGCGCTGGATCCTCCGGGGACTTCGCGGCTGTGGGCGTCCGGGGTGCGAGCCGGGGGAGCGGAACTCGCGGAGAGCACGTTCTCGGTGTCCTGCCAGGGGGCACGGGACGGTAAGGCGACGACGCTGGTGAGGTCGGGCCGCCCTGGGGAGCGGGTGACTTTGCCGATCGGTGGACGGCGGTTATCCAGCCGTGTGGTGCTCGGTTTCCGGCACGGGAGGCAGCCAGTGCACGGCATTGTCGCGGAAGGACGCGTGGATCGGCACGAGGTCTGGGCCGCTGGTGTCGTCGAGGGCGGTGACGTTGATGCCGACCTCTGGGATGTCGCTGTCGATTGCCGCGAGGCGGCTGCCGCAGGTCGGGCAGAAGCCGCGCTTCGCCTCGCCTTCGAAGGTCTCGTACCAGGTTGGTTCGCCACCCTCACCGGTCCAGGTGACCGTCTGGAATCCCACCCACCACATCACTGGTGTGCCGCCGAGCTTTTGACAGTGGCAGCAAGCACAGGTGTGGGGGAAGACGGCCGGGCCTCGTGCGGTGAAACGGATGCGTCCGCACAGGCAGCCGCCAGTACGCCCTTCGTCATCTTCGGCTCCCTTGGCGTTGGCGGCAGGGATGGCGTGAGAGCTGGTCATGCGGTTCTCGCTTCGGTGTGGCCCGACGTGCTTGGAACCGGGCAGGGGCTATCAGAGGGTGAACGTGTCGGCTGCCGGTTCGGTGATGGGCTGGCGTACGGCTTTGGGGATGTTGAGCCGGGTGCGGGCCTGGTGGAGGGCGGCGAGCTGGTCGGCGGCCGACTCGCCCCAGTCGAAGAGCTCCAGAGCCTGTTCAGGTGTGGCCAGGATGCGGATGTAGGTGCGGCCGGTGGCCGGATCGACAGGCGCAGGCCCCAGGCGGGTGAGGACGGCGGCGTACCGGAGGCGGGAGCACGTTTCGTCGGTGGCGGAGAGGTGCCCGATGAACAGCGGCTCCCCGACCTCGGCTGCGGCCTCCTCGCGGGTTTCCCGGCGCAGTGTGAGCAGAGGGTCGCCACGGTCCTGGGGTTCGGGAGTGCCGCCGGGCAGGCAGGCCGCGCCTGTGTCCGGCTCCAGTAGCACGAGCACGCGGCCGTCGGGGGCAAAGAGCCAGCCCCAGGCCTGGTGCACGGGGAGGTCTTCCGGAGCCGGGCCGGTATGGAAGGGGAAGTGGTGCCGGGCGCGGGCGGTGCGCAGGACACCGGCCTGGTCCAGGACGGTGGGGGCGATCGGGAGACCGTCCTCCAGCAGGGCGGGGCCGGCGGCGTTGATACGGGCGCGCAGCGCGGACAGGGCGCGGCGGGCGTTGTCGGGTGACATCAGCTCGGGCAGGCGGGCGGGTTCGACGAATTCGACCGCCTCGATCTCGCCTTCGCGGGGCCGGATGGCGGCGATCTGTTCGTCGCTCCACGTCCCGCCGTCGAAGACGTGCAGGACCTCGCCGGGAAACCGCATGGCGGGGCGCGCGTTGGCGCCGGCGGCGGAGACCCAGTCCACGGCGAGCCCGCGGTCGAGTGCCATCGTGACGCCGAGTTCTTCGCGCAGCTCGCGGGCGGCGGCGTGGGCGGGTGACTCGCACTTGTCGACCGCGCCGCCCGGCAGGACGCGGGTGTCGCGGTAGCTGACGCGCTCGACCAGGACCCGGCCGCGCCGGTCGGTGATCAGTGCGGACGCTCCGGCCCACACGGCGGCCTCGGTGCGTTGGGCCCCGTACTTTTCGTCGGTGAAGACGCTCGGTGTTTTGTCCGAGGTAGGTGTGGTGGTCATCTTGGACTCCAGTTGTGCGGTGCGCGCGGCGTGCGGGGGGGGGGCGTGACTGTCAGGCGAGGAGCCGGTACGGGTCGCCCGCGACGGGGCCGGGGGTGAGCCTGGTGAAGGACTCGGTGCTGATGATCTCGTTGCGTTCGGCTTCGGGCAGGCGGGCGAGGATGCCGGGCAGGGGCCGTTCGCGTGCGACCTCCCCCTGGTGGGCGAGGATGGCGGACCACTTCACCCCGGCCCACGGGCTGACGTCGACGGTTGTGGTCACATACGCGTTGGGGACGGTAAGTACGCTCTTCCCGACCCTCTCCAGCAGGGTCCTGAGTCGGCCCACGCCCGCCTCCGGATGCGTGGCCGCGTACAGCGCCGACGGCTGCCAGGGGGCGCCCGCCTCGGGGTAGAGGGGCTCGAGACCGGCGGCCCCGACGGCGAGCAGGGTGATCTGGTGGGTGCGTACGTGGTCGGGGTGGCCGGTCAGCTGGCCGACCGCGTCGTGAGTGACGACGATCTCCGGGCGGAAGTCGCGGATGTGGGTGACGAGACGGCCGATGGCCTCGTCGAGGGGCGCGTCGACGAGTCGGGACTCACCGGGGGCGGACTCGGGGTTTCGGGCATCGCCGTAGCCGAGCAGCCGCGGGGCACCGGCGCCCAGGGCAGCGAGGGCCGCGGCGAGTTCGGGCGCGCGCCTGCTGTCCGGCGCCCAGGTGGCGGTGACGACACCGGTGCGTGCCCCGGCGGCGCGGTGCTGTGCGAGTACGCCGCCGGCCAGGAGGCTCTCATCGTCCGGGTGCGCGAACACTCCCAGCAGCGAGGGCACGTGCGGGCTGTTCATGACGAAGGGGTCTCCTCGAGGTGATGGTCGGGCGGGAGGTTCAGATGACCGGCGGCCGCCAGGGTGATCACGGTCCACGTGCCCAGGCAGAGGGGGATGAGCGGGGCGGGGAGGTTGCGGTGGGCGATCCAGCAGCTCCCGGCCTGCCGGCTGAGGGTGCGGCCCTGCCGGCCCCGTACTTCCGGGCCGGACGCGGTCACCTGGAGGTTGCGTGCCGCGGCGGCGTGAGCGCCCCGCACCCGCGTCTGCTCGTCACGTGCTGGCGGCGCAGCGAAGACCGCCGCCTGTGCCGGCCCACCCGTCACATGCCCTCCCCGGAAACGGCCCGTGCTTCGCCCCGGTCAACGGGTGAGGGCAGGAGGGCGTCACGGCCGGGCCACTGCACCACGACGCGGCAGTGGTTCTTGTCCACCACGTCGCCGGGGGGGGGCCGGTGGTCCGGCGTTCCGGCGGGGTGCACGGTCACGGCCGGAACGCTGCTCGCGCCGCCGTCGCCGCGTACGTCCCGGTCCCAGGCCCGGACCGCCTCCGCCA
The DNA here is from genome assembly GCF_031845825.1 of Streptomyces lancefieldiae. Taxonomy (NCBI): domain Bacteria; kingdom Bacillati; phylum Actinomycetota; class Actinomycetes; order Kitasatosporales; family Streptomycetaceae; genus Streptomyces; species Streptomyces lancefieldiae. Next base: position 9,733 of record NZ_JAVRFH010000074.1, read on the forward strand.
GCTTCTCGCCGAGGGCGGAACCCTGGTCACCGAAGGCGTGGACGTACCACTCCCATGTCGGCCTGCAGCCATGCCGCGGACACCGAGCTCGTCGCGCGACCGGCTTCGTCGCGGCGGGTGACGATGGCGACGTCTCCGGCGTCGTACGCCGTCTTCAGGTCCTTCTCGGGAGCGAAGCGGTGTCGGGGCACCGTGCGCAGTGCGTCGCGCACCGGTGCGGAGACGGCCCAGCCGCCGGCGATGACCGTCTCGGCCATCGCTTGGCGCAGCCGGACGGCCTCGGCCGGTTCCCCCGGCACAGGCGGCTGGTCGACGGCGACGGGATAGGAGGCCGCCGGCGGCAGGCTGGGGATGACTCCGGGCCACACAGCATCCACCGCAGCCGCGGCCGGGGCGAACACGTCGCCGACTGGTGAAGAGGCAGTGTTCCAACCCTGCACTGTTCCTGTCGGGGTGCGGTGTTCCTCGCGTTCAGGTCCTCCGCCGTTGCGGCCACGGGTGACCAAGCTGTCTGGCGTACTCCGGAGATCCGCCGCAGACCTCGGCTGTCTGACGTGGGTCACCCGCCACGAGTTGCTCAGCAAGTCTCTCGGCCTGACTTTCAGGGTCGTCGTTGGAGACGTCAAGCACCATCCGGAACTGCAGCCATGGGTGTACTCGGACCGGACGTACGCCCGGGTGCCCCCGGCGATGTCCCACGCCGGCGACCCGGCCCGACCGGCCCTTCGACGTGCACCTGGCCGTGATCGAGGTCGAACTTCAGCAACTCGAAGCCCGCCCGCGCCGCCTTGGTGCTCGCGTCGTCGACGACGTTGTCGGGACGCGTCACCGTCACTGAGGCGAAGCCGGCGACCTGTCCCACGGAGTAGCTCACTTCCGCTCCCTTCTCTGAAGCCCTTCACGGTGCCTCCTCACGTGACGTGAGGTGCAAGCCCGGTGCGGTCCCGGGTGTCACACCGTGAACGCCCCGCCTTTCGCGGCATCCGGCGCCCCGTGTCCCCCGTGAGAGCTACCCGGAGCTGTCCACTCAGGGGTGATTCGCAGGAGTCGGCATTCTCATAGCGTTCTCGGCAGGTCGCGGAAGGCACGCGCCGATGCCATACGGAGGTCGTCATGAGTACGACGCGCACCGCGTCGCCCCAGCCCACACGCCAAAAGGCCGGCCGCTTCTTCCGGTCTCCCCTCGGCTGGATGCTGACCGGGATAGTGGGTGTGGGCCTGGCGTCCAGCCTGGCCTCCGTGGGTGGGGTGGTCGCCGTCCTGGGTGCGGCCGTGGCAGTCGTCATCTACTGGGCGGTGATGCGCTACGTCGCCCGGCGGGACATGCCGGAGATCGCGAAGTCGGGGGCCGTCACACAGGCGTTGTTCGGTGGCGTGATCGGCTTCGGGTTCATCACCGTGTCGATGCTCATGCTCCTCACCGAGTTCTCGTTCGACGAGCGGCCCGGTAACGGGCTGTCGATCGTGTCGAGCATGGCCGCGATGCAGGTCGGCGCCGCCGTGACCGAGGAACTGCTCTTCCGCGGCCTCGCCCTCCAGGCACTGGAGAAGCTGTGCGGCAGCTGGGCGGCTCTGGCGATCACCGCGGCGCTGTTCGGCGGACTGCACGCGGCCAACCCGGGTGCCACACTGTGGAGTTCGACCGCGATCGCCATCTAGGCCGACGTCCTCCTCGGTGCCGCGTTTTCCCGTGGACGCGCAACATCTGGTTCTCGTGGGCCTGCACTTCGCCTGGAACACCAGCGTGGGCCTGATCGGCATCCCCGTCTCCGACCACGCCTCGGAGGGCCTGATGACCACCACTCCGACCGGCCCCGACCTGGTGACCGGCGGAGAGTTCGGTCTGGAGGCGTCGATCGTGCCCGTCATCATCAGCGTGCTGCTCGCGGTCCCCATGCTCATCGCCGCCCACCGGCGGGGCAACCTGGTACCCATGCGCCGCTGAACACCTGTGCCGGCGATCGCCCCCCTGACCCTGACAAGGGCGAGGCGACCGGCTTCGACCACTGAGCCCCCTTACCCCGACAAGTCGTTGGAGATTCCCATGCGTTCACACCTCGCCGCCCAATCCACCCGCCTGGTCCTGGCCGTCACCGCCGCGGTGGCCCTCGCCGCCAGCCTCACCGCCTGTGACTCCGACGACGACACCGCGACCGCGGGTCAAAGCTCGGCGCAACCCTCGTCCTCGACCACCGGCGGAACCGGGGCTCCCGCCGAGAGCTCCCCCGGGACCCCGGCCGCGACCACGAACTCCACCGGCTCCACGAGCACGACGACAGGCAACTCGAACAGCTCGGGCGGCTCGGGCGGCTCGTCCGAGCAGTCGGACGCCGATGACCAGCCCGCGCGGGAACTCGGTGATTCCTGTCGCACCGGCGACCTGGACTTCTCCGTCACCGCCGGGGACGGCGACTACCTCGTCGTCACCGCCAAGGCACAGAACCACATGGCCTGCCGGCTGTCCTACGAAGCGCCCCAGGTCATCTTCAACTCCTCCGAGAGGACCACGCCCTACCCGGCCGAACTGATGAAGCTCACCCCCCCGGACACGATCGAGCTCTCCGGCACCACGGCCGCCTACGCCGTCCTCATACCGAACACCACCCGGGCCGAGGACGTGGTGGAAGTCGACGCGGCGGAAATCTCCCTCGGCGAGGGAGACTCCGACCCTGCCTTCATCGAACTCCCGGGCACCTACAGCGTGAGCGAGTCATCCATCACCGAGTGGTACCCCAGCCCGGACGCCGCCACCCCCCAAGCCAACTGACGCATCCCACACACCGCCGCACACCCCCGGCACCGCACGTCAGCGGGCACGTCCCCGCCCCCGATGGCGTCGCGCGTCAAGACCGGGCGGGGCCGCCGTAGGTGTGGCTCGTACGCGGCCTACATGCGGGTGCCGTTGACCTCGCCGTTTCGGTAGCGGCGATGAGGCGTCGTTGAGGGGTAACTGCCGATGCCTCGCTTGCGGAGCCATCGGCGCGGGCCGCGGCGTGAGCGGATCGGTGGCATCCCGCGCACGAGCGGCTTCAGGCCGAGGCTGTCGTGCAGTTGGCGCCGGAGATGCCCAGCGACAGAGGTAGACCGTTCCGGTCCGTGACGAGGTGGATTTTCGATCCGTCTTTGCAGCGGCCAGTCGGATTCGGTGCGGTCAGTGGCCCCCTTTCTTTGCAGCCCTGAGGCTGACGGACCTGGCTCCTGTCACTCCTCGTTTCCCCGACCCCACGCAAGGGAAAACTACGTGATCATTACGTGGCGAGACCAATCCTGTCGGAAACTCGTTGTGGAAGAGCGAGCCGCTGGACACGACAGCGGCACCTGGACATACCAATTGCCGGATCAGTGGTTCGGCATCGTCACGCCAATACGAGGTGTGTGTCAAATTGAAGGTCGAGAGAATCGCGGTTGGTTACGTACCACGCTCAGGCCTGGAGAGGTCTGCCGGGTCGCACCCAACAACTTGATCCGGCTCGGCAGGACACCGCCCAGACGTCTCCCATTCGAAGTCGTTTATGTCCAGCTTTCCGTAGAAGTCCTTCAGCGAGCACTGGAAACGCACACCACCGCTCCTGTCCGTGATGTTTCGGAATTACAGACACTGCGCGCCTTCGATCCACATCTCGCATCCATGGCGCAAACTCTACTTCACGCCCGAAAGACAGGTGCAGGAGAGCGCTATGCCCTGAGTGCAGCCCACTACCTGGCTGAATATCTACTCCATCCACGCCGCGACGCCTCACCGCACACCGGAGGTCTTAGCCCGGAGCAGCTACAAGCGGTGACCACATTTATGAGCGCGAATTTCTCCTCGAGTATCACGCTTGATCAGCTTGCCAAGGAAGCAGGGCTCAGCCGGTACCACTTCCTGCGTCGTTTTTCCGCAGCCACCGGAAAGACTCCTCTGCAATACCTCACCGAGTTGCGCATCGAAGCTGCCTGCTATCTGCTCGCAGTAGACACTGACCCAGTATCTCAAGTCGGTAGGCGCTGCGGTTTCCCTAACCCGGAGCACTTCGCCCGTGTGTTCCGTAAGCACGTTGGATGCGCGCCATCGCAGTACCGGCAGCAAGGGCAGCGTGCCTCTTCCCCTTGAGCGGGTGTCACCGCATCGTCGTGACACGGATCCACCGTGATGCTCGCACCCGTCTCTACCTCGAACGACCCACGAAACAACTACTGCTGGGTTCCTCTTTCACTGGGTATGTGTCCTGGTGGCGGGGTAGTTGAGGTGCTCGGGGCGGGCCTTCGACAGGGCCCTCTCCACCAGCTGGCGCAGATCACCGTCCATGCCGTCAAGGGCGGGCTCGGCGGACAGGACACGAAAGGCAACGGCGTCGGCAGCACCACTGCCGAAGGGAAGACGCCCTGTTGCCGCGTAGGCGACCAGGGCACCCCCGCACCGGAAGGATGCGGCCTTCAGCCGCCCGACCCCGCCGACGGGTCCCTCGGCTCAGGCGGGCCGGAAGGGTACTCGGTGCCGGTTGCACGGCGGGCAATCGAGCCGGGCACGGTCCGAGGCGGTGCTCCAAGGGTGCCGAGGGCGGAGAGGCGTTCCCGCGCTTCGGTGAGGTGGCTGGGGTCGGCTGCCGTGCCGAGGGACACGCACCGGGTGAAGGCGTCCCGGGCTTCGTCGCGGTGGCCGGCGGCCAGCAGGGCGTCGCCGAGGCGGGTCAGGGCGCGGCTTTCCAGACCCTTGTTGCCGCTGTTGCGCCCGAGGTTCACTGCGGCTCGCAGGTGGTCGGCGGCCTCGGGCCAGTTCTTGAGGCAGGTGTGAGACCGGCCGATGTTCATCTCCAGGTTTGCGCGGGCGAAATCTGCGATGTGCGGTTCGATGCGGTCGCCGGCCTGGTCGAGGAAGGCTAGCGCGCGCAGGTCCTCCGCGAGTGATTCCTCGTGCCGGTCGGCGAGGAGGAGGTTGTAGGCGGTACTGGTCATGGCCTGGAGGGTGCCGTGGAGATCGCCGGCGGCCTCGAAGAGCAGGGCTGACTCGTGGTTGTGATCTGCCGCCGCAGCGTGGTCGCCGAGCAGTCCGAGGGCCCAGGCACTGTAGAAGTGGGCCCAGCCCTGCTGGGGGAGGTGATCGGCGCGCTGGGCGGCGGCGAGGGCCTGGGCGGCGCGGGCGAGGCTGTCGTGGTGACGGCCTTCGCAGAGCAGCAGGGCCCAGGCGTGGTAGTTGAGGTGAGTGGCTTCCAGTAGGGGGTCACCGAGGGCCTGTGCGCAGTGGGCGGCGGTTCGGAAGACTTCGGGCCAGTGTCCCCAGAAGACCCACTGGTCGGAGAACCAGTGCAGGGCTTCGGTGACTTCCACGACGGTGGTGTGGTCGCCCGCGGTAGCGGCCGCGCGCAGGGCGGCGAGCCAGTTGTCGCCTTCGTCCTGGAGCCACTGGCCGGCGAGTTCGACGGTGGACAGGTCGACGGTGGCCTGCCAGGTGGCGGGTGGGGCGCCGTGGTCGGGTTCGTACCAGCGGCCTGCCACGACGGCGGTCTCCAGCAGCCAGCGGTGCAGCGTCGACCGCGCCGCCTCGCTGTTCTCGGAGGGCTCTTCGGCGTGCAGTCGGCTGCGGGCGAACAGCCGCAGCAGGTCGTGCAGGCGGTAGCGGTCCCGGTCGGTGCCCAGCAATCCGGTCTCGACCAGTTCCTCGAGGGTGTCCTCTGCGTCGAACAGTGGCTGCCCGGTCAGCTGGGCGGCGCCGGCGGCGCTGACTTCGGGGCCGTCGACCAGGGACAGCAACCGGAACAGGCGGGCGGCGGTGGGGGTGAGCTGGCGGTAGGACAGGTCGAAGGCCGCCGACAGGCGCAGGTCGCCGGCGGCCAGGGTGTCCAGGCGGCGTTCTTCGAGCGCGAGCCGGTCCGCGAGGCGGCGCACGGTCCAGCCGGTGCGGGTACCAAGCCAGTTGCCCGCCACGCGCAGGGCCAGCGGCAGATGCGCACACCGACGGGCGACCTCGGCGAGCGCAACCGGGTCGGCGTCCGCACGTTCCTGTCCGACCAGGGCGGTCAAGAAGGCGGCGGCATCGGCAGGTGACAGCTCGCCGATGGGCAGACGGTGGACGCTCTCCAGACCTGTGAGCATCCTTCGGCTGGTGATCACCACCATCCCCGCCCCCGCCCCCGGCAACAGCGGGCGGACCTGGGACTCATCGCGGGCGTTGTCCAGCACCAGCAGACAGCGACGCTCGGCCAGCACCTGCCGGTACAGCTCCGGGTGGCCCTGCGGGCCGGCCTTCGCAAGGTCCCTGTCGGCCACCCCCAACGCCTTCAGCACGCGCAGCATCAGCTCGGCCGTGTCCGGCGGACTGTCGTCCAAGCCTCGCAGGTCGAGCATTAGCTGCCCGTCGGGGAAGTGTTCGGCAAACCCGCGGGCGGCATGCAGAGCCAGGGTGGTCTTGCCCGCCCCAGGCGGCCCGGACACCGCCACCACCACGGGGTGCATGACGGCAGCCCTGCCGGCCAGTGCCGCCAGATGGGCCAGCTCCACCTTCCGGCCGACGAAATCAGTGATACCGCGCGGGAAAGCGCGCACTCCAACCGCGCCATGGCGCGGATTACGGCCGGACCGGGCGGCGGCCAGCAACCGCTCCCGAGCCGCCTCATCCAGCCCCAGGCCGTTCGCCAGCGCGGCAACCGTTCCCCGTTGGGGAGTCGCCCGCCGACCCCGCTCGAGATCCCCGATCCCTCGGACACTGACCCCCGATGCCTCCGCCAGAGCCTCGATCGTCAGCGACGCCTCCAACCGCAACTGCCGCAACAGCGCCCCGAACCCCGCACCGCCCACTTCGGCCACCCCGTCACCTCACATCCCCTACGCCAGAACCGTTCCGACATCGCGCCTGAACAGGAGCGAAGCGCCCAGCGGCGAGAAGAATCCTACGGCGGCCGACCAGGTGCACCGGCCACGTGGTGCGGCCCACAGGTCGACTCCTCGTGCGCGATCCGAAAACCCATCAGTGCTATGAACGGCTTGGGGTCTTCCTTCCAGTCCTTGACCCAGCCCGGATGTCGGCTTCGAGGGCCTGGATGTTCTCGTGTGCGCCGCGGCGGATCATCTGGTGGGCGAGGTAGCCGAACCACCGCTCGACCTGATTGATCCAGGAGGAGCCGGCCGGGGGGAAGTGCGGCTCGAACCGGGGTGTTTGGCCAGCCAGGCCCTGATCGCCGGGGTCTTGTGGGTGCCGTAGTCGACCACGACCAGGTGGACCTGCAGATGAGCGGGCACCTCCTTGTCGATCCGGATCAGGCACTTCTTGCGCCCACGGCCCGGTGACGGCGGTGCAGAGCCGTGACGACCTCGCCGGTCGTGACGTCGAAGGCGGCGAACAAGGTGGTCAGGCCGTTGTGGACGCAGTCGTGGGTGCGCCGTTCTGGCATGCCGGGCATCATGGGCAGCACCGGCTGGGACCGGTCCAGGGCCTGGGTCTGGGACTTCTCGTCCACCGAGAGCACCATTGCCCCGTCGGGCGGGCTGAAGTACAGTCCCACGACGTCGTGGACCTTCTCCACGAACAACGGGTCCGTCGACGGCTTGAAGGTGTCGGTCGGATGTGGCTTGAGCTGGAACTGCCGTCAGATCCGGCCGACCGTCGACTTCGGCGGACACTGTGCTGGGCCATCGATTTCCGCGACCAGCGGGTGGCGTTCTTCGGCAGTTGTTCCAGCGCGGTGACCACCACCGCTTCCACCTGGTCGACGCTGATGGTGGGTGGCCGGCCCGGCCTGGGCTCGTCGGCAGTCCGTCCAGCCGGTCGGCGAGGAAGCGCCGCCGCCACTTGCGGACTGTGTCCGCGGTCACCCGCAACTACGGGCGACCGCGACGATGGGCGGCACCTCCGGCCCGCGCAAGCCAGCACAATCCGCGCCCGCAGGGCCAGCGCCTGGGCCGGTGTCGCCCGACGCGTCCACCGCTCCAACACCGCCCGCTCGTCCTCGGACAGCAACAGCGGTTCCAGCTTCGGGCCCCGACGAGGCACTGACGCACCAGCAGCAGAAGTCACGTTGTCTCTAACGATCAACTACTGGCGCACAGGACGCTAGTTCGGCGAGGCGTTCTTGGGCCTCGGTGAGGCCGTGGGGGTCGGCTGCCGCGCCCAGGGCGAGGCATTGGGTGAAGGCGTCCCGGGCCTCGGCGAGGTGCCCAGCGGCCAGCAGGCTGTTGCCGAGGTGGACCAGGGCGCGGCTCTCTATGGCTGTGTTGCGGCTGGTGCGGCAGAGTGCCACGGCGGTGCGCAGATGGTCGGCGGCCTGGGACCAGTTCTCGAGGTGGGCATGGGCCCCACCGATGGTCATCTGCAGGTTCGTGCGAGTGAAGTCGGCGATGTGCGGTTCGATGCGGTCAACGACCTGGTCGAGGAAGGAGAGCGTGCCGAGAATCTCCGCGATGGATTCCTGGTGTCGGCCACCGTCCAGAAGGATCTGACTGTGCTCGACCCTGGACTGGAGGGCGCCGTGGAGGTCACCGGCGGCCTCGAAAATCCTGGCCGCCTCACGGTTGTGATGTGACGCAGCAGCATAGTCGCCGAGCAGTCTGAAGGTCCACGCAGTGTATTTGTGGGCCCAGCCCTGCTGCGGGAGGTCGCCGGCGCGCCGGGCTGCGGCGAGCGCCAGGGCGGAGTGGTCGAGACTGTCCTGGTGGCGGCCTTCGCAGACGAGCAGGGCCCAGGCGTGGTAGTTGAGGTGGGTGGCTTCGAGGAGGGGGTCGCCGAGAGCTTGGGCGCAGTGGGCGGCAGTGGCGAAGACCTCGGGCCAGTGTCCCCAGAAGATCCACTGGTCGGAGAACCAGTGCAGGGCTTCGGCAACCTCCACCACACGGGCGTGGTCGCCTGCGGCAGCGGCCGCGCGCAGGGCGGCCAGCCAGTTGACGCCCTCGGTCTGAAGCCACTGGCGGGCGTGCTCGGCGGTGGACAGGTCGACGGTGCCCTGCCACGTGGCGGGCGGGGCGCCGTGGCCGGGCTCGTACCAGCGGCCGGCCACGACGGTGGTCTCCAGCAGCCAGCGGTGCAGCGCCGACCGGGCCGCCTCGGCCACCTCGGCCGGTTCCTCGGTCCGCAGCCTGCCGCGAGCGTACAGCCGTAGCAGGTCGTGGAGGCGGTAGCGGTCCTGGTCTGTGCCCAGCAGGCCGGTCTCGACGAGTTCCTCGAGGGTGTCCTCGGCGTCGAACAGCGGCTGCCCGGTCAACTGGGCGGCGCCGGCGGCGCCGGCATCGGGCCCGTCGACCAGGGACAGCAGCCGGAACATGCGGGCGGCGGCGGGGGTGAGCTGGCGGTAGGACAGGTCGAAGGCCGCCGACAGGCGCAGGTCGCCGGCGACCAGGGTGTCCAGGCGGCGCTCTTCCAGCGCGAGTCGGTCGGCCAGACGTCGCACCGTCCAGCCGGTGCGGGTGGCCAGCCAGTTGCCTGCCACACGCAGAGCCAGCGGCAGGTGTCCGCAGCGGTCAGCAACCTCGGCCAGCGCGCCCGGGTCCGCATCCGCGCGCTCCTGTCCCACCAGGGCGGATAGAAAAGCGGTGCTCTCGGCCGGGCTGAGCTCGCCGAGGGCCAGGCGGTGGACGCTCTCCAGGCCGGTGAGCATCCTCCGGCTCGTGACCACCACCATCCCCGCACCCGCGCCCGGCAGCAAGGGACGAACCTGGGCCTCGTCACGGGCGTTGTCCAGCACCAACAGACAGCGACGCTCGGCCAGCACCCGCCGACACAGATCCGGATGCCCCTGCGGGCCGGCCTTCGCAAGGTCCCGGTCCGCCACCCCCAACGCCTTCAGCACGCGGAGCAGCAGCTCGGCCGAACCGGGCGGCTCGTCGTCCATGCCCCGCAGATCGAGCATCAGCTGCCCGTCCGGGAAACGCCCGGCCAGCTCGTTGGCGGCGCGCAGCGCCAGCGTGGTCTTGCCGGTGCCGGGCGGCCCGGACACAGCCACCACCACGGGTATCCCCACAGCCTCCTGCTCGGCCAGCGCCGTCAACCGCGCCAGCTCCACCTCCCGGCCCACGAAATCGTCGACACCGCGGGGAAAGGCACGCAGCCCCGCCGGCTGCGGGCGAGCATTGCGGCCGATCCGGGCGGTGGCCAGCAGCCGCTCCCGATCCGCCTTGCCCAATTGCAGCCCGTCCGCGAGCGCGGCCACCGTCCTGCGCTGGGGAGTCGTGACCCGCCCCCGCTCCAGATCCCCGATCCCACGGACACTCACCCCCGACGCCTCCGCCAACGCTTCCAGCGTCAGTGACGCCCCCAGGCGCAACTGCCGCAACAGCGTCCCGAACTCCGGACCCGCTTCGGTCACCCGGCCACCCCTCCGCTGCACCCCTGACCCGAACGACGTGATGATTTTGCCCGAGCGAGAATTCCGAGGCGCGCCCGGGGGATCGAGAAGGCCTGGTGACGAGCCGGAGCGTCGCCGGGCGGGCGGCCCAGTTCCAGCGCATCGGCATCCCCCCCATGGAGGGAAGGGCGCTCCCAGGGCCTGGGGGAGTCCTTGATCGAACGGGGAGAGGACGCCGGAAGCCCGATCCTGTCTCCGTCAGGCCCTCGACCTGGACGACGCGGCCGACAACACAGTCCTGAAAACCGCGCAGAAATTCCTGGACTCACTCCAATGGAGGGGAAAGCGCTCGCCGTGACCTGTCTGGGTGCGGGTGTCCCGAGGGGCTGCGGTCTGAGAAGCGGTGCCTTCCTGAGTGGGGCGGACCGGCCGCAGCGCCGAAGCGATGCCGGCCCTCGGAGACGCGCCGATGCCGACAGGTCCGCTTCCGCGCCGGGCGGCTGCCCGACCGTGCGCATCGGATCCAGCAGCGCGGCACGCCGGCCGCAGCCGGTGAGCTCATGCCCGTAGAACAGGGAGCGGGGGAATCAGCCGCGGTGCCGGTGCAGAGCGACGTGCAAGGTGTCGAGAGCCTGGACGAGGGCTGCGCGTGCAGCGTCCGTGTCACGCAGCGGTTCGAGCACCATGAAGCTGTGGATCGTGCCGTGGTAGCGCATGGAGACCACCGCCACGCCGGCCGCCCGGAGCTTGGCCGCATACGCCTCACCCTCGTCGCGTACCACGTCGGCCTCGCTGGTGACCACGAGTGCCGGCGGGAGCCCGGTGAGCTGCTCCACGCTCGCCTGCAGCGGTGATGCGGTGGCCAGGCTCCGCTGCCGCACGTCGGGCAGGTACTGGTCCCAGAACCAGCGCATGGTCTCGCGGCCGAGGAAGTAACCCTCGGCGAACTCCTGGTACGAAGGAGTGTCGAAGTCGGCGTCGGTGACCGGGCAGTGCAGCACCTGCTGCAGCAGCCGCACGTCGCCGCGCTCCTTGGCGAGCAAGGTCAGTGCCGCCACCAGGTTGGCGCCGGCCGAGTCGCCCACGGCGGCCATCCGGCTCCCGTCCAGACCGATCTCGCCGCCTCGCTCGCAGATCCACCTCGCGACCGCGTAGCACTGCTCGAGAGCGACCGGGTACTGCGCCTCCGGAGCGCGCTCGTACTCGACGAAGACCACGGCAGCGTCCGTACCGAGGGCGAACGCACGCACCAGGCGCTCATGGGTGCCGGCGTCACCCAGAACCCAGCCCAACCCGTGCAGGAACAGCACAACGGGAACCCTGCCGACGCTGTCGACGGGCCTGACCACCTGCACCCGTACGTGACCGGTCGGCCCGCCCGGCAGTGCGAACCACTGCGCGGAGGTGGCCTCCTCGTCGAGAAGGTCGAGATCGCTGCCCTTCCCCTGGAGACGGGCCAGGCCCAGCCGGGCCTGTTCCGGATCTGGGGAGCGCGCCGACCGTAGACAGGCATGTCTGTCCACGAACGCTCGAGTGGGGTCGTCCAGGACCGTGTGGGGACGGGGCGAAGGGACGAAGTCGGTCACACGGTCTCCAGTCGGGGAAGGCCAGGGGCATGGGGCGAAAAGTTGTTCAGCACGCCGGGTGCCTGATCGGGCTGCGGAAGCGGTACTGCGGCTGCCGGGCCCGGGTACTGCCGCCACGGGCACGGTGCGGCTCCCAGCGGGCACCTTACGCTCCAGGACCCGGGAGCCGGCCCTCCGTCAGTCGGCCACCGTGGTCGATGGCGTCGGCGTACCGGCCACGGACCGCACGATCTGGTCCCGGCCGGTGCGCAGGCTACGCCATTCACGAGGGGAGACGCCGTAGGTGGCGCGGAAGGCACGGCTGAAGTGGGCGGGGCTGACGAAACCCCACCGCTGGGCCACCGCGGACACGGTGAGGGCTGTCCTGCCACGGCGCGCCAGTTCTCGGCCGCATTCCTCCAGGCGCCGTTGCTGGATGAGCCGTCCGACAGTGATCCCCTCGCCTTCGAACAGCCGGTGCAGATACCGGACGGATATCCGATGCGCTTGAGCGATGCTCTCCGGCGACAGGCCCGGGTCGCCCAGGTTCCGGTCGATGTGCTCGCGGACGCGTAGCAGCAGATGGCTGCGGGCGGTGTCCAAGTCCGTGCCGCACAGGTGAACCTGCTCGGCAATCAGAGTGGCGAACAGATCGACGACATTGCCGGCCAGCGGGTTGGCGACGGCCGGGGGATAGCCATTGGCCGAGGAAGCCAGGGTGGTCAGGAACGGGAGCAGCATCGCGCCGAAGCCGCCCCCTGTACCGATGACATTGCCCGTGACCTGCCGGATGTCGCTGTCTGGCAGACCCAGAGTGCGGCGGGGCAGTTGGAAGACATGCGTGGCGAACCGCCGCGGATAGTCGAAGGAGTACGGCCGTGTCGTGTCGTACACCACGAGGTCTCCTTCGCACACCTCCGCCCGCCGGCCGTCCTGGATGAAGGTGGCCGTACCGGATACCTGGACTTTGACCGCCACCAGCGCCTCGGACGATTGGGTGATCAGTGCCGGGGTGCGGCTGAGTCGTTCCGCGTCGGCCTCCATGGTGGAGACCTGAAGATAGCCGAGGTGGTGGGTGGTGATCCGGCCGTCGAACGGGCCGTCGTCCCGCGGAGCGACCGACATCGGCACCAACGTCCTGCTCACCGCCTCGTTCCAGTACGCGACCTTGTCCCGGTCCGGAACGGAGGCGGTTGTCAACACCAGGCTCACGTTGCTCTCCGCTCAGGGAAAATGACTTCAGGGGTTACGACGGGCGGAAGCAGGACGGACGGCTGCGCCTATCCGGTAGGCGGCGGCCGGTGCCCGGCAGGGCCTGACGGCTCGTTGTACGGGCAGTGATCTCGCTGGAGCGCGACCGCGCCGTTCGGCGAGGCCCGGTTCCCATCCGCAAGGAACAGCCAACCAGCGGCCGGCCGCTGGTCCCAGGCAGAAACGCAGGCAGAAATCGCAGGAGTGGGCGGGGTGGCCCGCGAGGTGCTGTGGGGCAGGTACCGGAACAGCACAGTGCGCCGTGACGTAGGGGAGCGTCGTCACATCGGACCAGAGCTCGTGCACGGTAGGCGGTGATGCGCCGGGTGCCTTCGGCAGGGCTCCCCTGTGCTGGGCGGGACTGACGTGCCGAGGTGGTCGCTCCACCACCCCGTGGCCACGTTCTCGGTGTGCGGCACCTCCTGCTGGGTGCCTCTGTGTGTCCGCTCGCCGCCGTGTCGAGCACCGCAGAGCCCCAGGGCCGTCGCTCGTGGCCGTGGTCCTGCGGCAGGCATTTTGCGCATGCTGCCGGCCCCTGTTGATGCCGGACAATCCCGATGTGCAGCAGAGCGCGCCTGCCGACGCACTGAGCCGCTGGAAGCAGTACGGCATCGACACCGACGGCTACATCGCGGGTGCCTTGGCAGTGGGGACCTACGATGGCCGGGTGTACGGGCCGGCTCCCGCCGTCCACACAGTCGTCCTCTTCTGCGAGAAAGACCAAAGCGGGCAAGGATTGCTCACGGCATGCCCATCTCGATTCGCGGGATCGGCGCCCCCCCACGTCCGCTTTCGCCCTGCCCCTTCCAGTGGCATGGTGACAGGCAGACGCCCCCGTCGAACGCACCAGGACGTCGCCGCCCGCCCTGTCGGCCGACTGGGGGTGTCAGGTGATGTGCCGCAGCAGCGCGGCGACCGCTGAGGGCGCCTCGCTAGTGTCCTGCACCGGTAATTGCGGCCCTAAGTCTTTAGGCTGTTTTCATGTCGCCTCGGGGTCCTCGTGCTGCGAAGTCGTGCTGTCCGTCGAGGAGCGTGCGGAGTTGTGCGTGGTGACCACCACCGCTTCCACCTGGTCGACGCTGATGGTGAGTGGCCGGCCCGGCCTGGGCTCGTCGGCCAGTCCGTCCAGCCGGTCGGTGAGGAAGCGCCGCCGCCACGGCGGACCGTGTCCACGCTCACCCGCAACTACGGGCGACCGCGACGATCGGCGGCACCTCCGGCCCGCGCAAGCCAGCACAATCCGCGCCCGCAGGGCCAGCGCCTGGGCCGATGTCGCCCGACGCGTCCACCGCTCCAACACCGCCCGCTCGTCCTCAGACAAAAGCAACGGTTCCAGCTTCGGGCCCCGACGAGGCACTGACGCACCAGCAGCAGAAGTCACGCAGCTACTACTGAGGTTTTCGGATTGTCGTCGGGTAGTGACGGTTCATGATCCCCGCGGTATGCCGATGAGGTGAGGTATCCAGAGGGTGGGGGCCTGACCGCTGAGCGGCGGGCATTTCGTGAGGGGATCCGG